>NZ_MWLO01000122.1 GCF_002198735.1 Ideonella sp. A 288 | reverse complement strand
CGCCCGCAGGGCGCGAAGCGAGTTCTGCGGCGCACCGCTGGGCCGAGCACTGCAGGGCAGTCGGCGCAGCCGACCGCCACCGCGAAGCTCCCCGGCCTTCCCGCACGCGGCTTTGCCGCCTCAGCGCCTCGGCTCCACCCGAACGCCCGCCGCCCAAAGGCGCCCGACGCGACTACTCCTTCACCGACCCCGTCATCCCCGACACGTAGTGCTCGACGAAGAACGAGTAGACGAAGGCCACCGGCAGCGAGCCGAGCAAGGCACCGGCCATCAGTGAGCCCCAGTGGTACACGTCGCCCTCGACCAGTTCGGTGACCACGCCCACCGGCACGGTCTTGTTCTCGGACGACGAGATGAAGGTCAGCGCGTAGATGAACTCGTTCCAGCTCAGCGTGAAGGCGAAGATGCCCGCCGAGATGAGGCCCGGCACCGCCAGCGGCAGGATGATCTTGACGAGGATCTGCCAGCGGCTGGCGCCGTCGATCAACGCACACTCTTCCAGCTCGTACGGGATGGACCGGAAGTAACCCATCAGCAGCCAGGTGCTGAAGGGGATCAGGAAGGTGGGGTAGGACAGGATCAGCGCCATGCGCGAATCGAACAGGCCAAGCTGGAAAATGATGGCCGCCAGCGGGATGAACAGGATCGACGGCGGCACCAGGTAGGCCAGGAAGATCAACCCCCCGGCCGTCTTGGCGCCCTGGAAGCGCAAGCGCTCGATCGCATAGGCCGCCAGCACCGAGGCCACCAGCGAGATCACCGTGGACACCACCGACACCACCACGGTGTTCCACAGCCACTCGGGGTAGGCCGTTTGAAACAGCAGCTTCTCGAAGTGGGCGAGCGTGGGCTTGATCACCCAGAACGGATTGCCGTCGCGCGACAGCAGTTCTTCGTTCGGCTTGAACGAGGTGACCACCATCCAGTAGAACGGGAACAGCAGCACGAAGACGAAGATGCCGATGGGGATGTAGATCGTCACCCAGCGGCGCGGGATGGACTGCAGGTAGTCCATGCCTTGAGCGGCTTCATTTTGCTTGCTCATTTGTCGCCGCCCTGCTGCCAGGCCCTGCGCTGCAGGCCGAAGTAGCTGAACATGATGGCCGCCAGCAGGAAGGGCACCATCATCGTGGCCAGCGCCGCGCCCTCGCCCAGCGCCCCACCCGAAATGGCGCGCTGGAACGACAGCGTGGCCATCAGGTGCGTGGCATTGAGCGGGCCGCCGCGGGTCAGCACATAGATCAGCTGGAAGTCGGTGAAGGTGAACAGCACCGAGAAGGTCATCACCACCGCGATGATGGGCGACAGCAGCGGCAGCGTCACGTGGCGGAACTGCTGCCACGGCGTGGCCCCGTCGATGGCCGAGGCCTCGTAGTACGAGGGCGAGATGGTCTGCAGGCCGGCCAGCAACGAGATCGCCACGAAGGGCACGCCGCGCCACACGTTGGCCACGATGGTGGCGATGCGGGCGTTCCAGGGGTCGCCAAGGAAATCGATGTAGGTGTCGATGATGCCCATTTTCACCAGCACCCAGCTGATGATCGAGAACTGCGAGTCGTAGATCCACCAGAAGGCGATGGCCGACAACGCCGTCGGCACGATCCAGGGCAGCAGCACCACCGCGCGGAAGAACGATTTGAACGGCAGGTTCTTGTTCAGCAGCAGCGCCAGCCACAGCCCCAGCGCAAACTTCAGCACGCTGGCCACGGTGGTGTAGAAGAGCGTGTTGAACAGCGCCAGCCGCGTGACGCTGTCGCCGACCAGGAAGCTGAAGTTCTCGATGCCGATCCACTCGCCCGCGCGGCCCACCTTGGCGTCGGTGAAGCCGAGCCAGGTGCCCAGGCCCAGCGGGTAGGTCAGGAACAACAGCAGCAGCACCGCCGCCGGCATCATGAAGAGCCAGCCCAGCACGTTGCGGTTGTTCTGCAGTCGTTCAAACACCGATCAAGCCCCCACCATTGCGTGAACACCCCGGCACGCCACCAAGCAGCCAAGGTGAGCGGCGGACCGTCCCAAGACGGTTCGTCCGCTCTGGCGCAGCTGGGTAAGACGGCGCCGCAGGCGTCCGCTCATACCTTGTAATAGCGCTCGGCGCGCTTCTGCGCGCGCTCGGCGGCTTCCTTGGGGGTCTTGGAGCCGCTGGCCGCCTCGGCCACCATGTTGGTGACAATGAAGTCGGCCGCCGCCCCGGCGGACGCGTAGCCCAGCTTGCCGGCATAGCCCGCCGGCCGCAGGTTCTTGACGCAGTCGCGGTAGGGCGTGTGCTTCGGGTCGGACGTCCAGATCGCGCCCTTGGTGTAGTCCGCCAGCGGCGGGGCCACGTAGCCGCCGGCCGCCGTCATCCAGGGGTCGAACTGCTCCTGTTCCATCATGAAGCGCAGGAACTCCTTCGCGGCCTGCGGGTACTTGGTGTACTTCATGATCATCTGGTTGAAGAACAGGTGCGACTCGGTGGGCACGCCGACCGGGCCGATCGGGTACTGCGCGTGGTGCACGTCTTCCCTCAGGTCGCGCACCTTCTGGTCGGTGGAGTTCTTGGTGGCGTAATAGATCGAGATGCCGTTGTTGGTCAGGCTGATCTGGCTGTCCAGGAAGGCCTTGTTGTTGTTGGGGTCCAGCCACGACAGCGTGCCGGGGATGAAGGTGGCGTACATCTCCTTGGCGTACTCGAGCGCCTTGATCGTCTCGGCGCTGTCGATGACGACCTTGTTGCTGGCATCGACCAGCTTGCCGCCGTGCGACCAGATCAGCCAGTTGGTCCACAGGCCGTCGCCGGTGGCGTTGCCCAGCGCGAAACCCGCCGGCGTGCCCTTGGCATGCAGCGCCTTCAGCAGCGCCAGGAAGCCGGCGGTGTCCTTCGGGAAGGCGTCGAAGCCGGCCGCCTTCACCTGGCTCTGGCGGTACACCAGCATGGCGCCCGCGGCGCCCAGGCCGATGCCGATCCACTTCTTGCCGTCGGGCCGCAGGTAGGCCTCGCAGGCCGGGAACCAGCCGCCGTACTTCTTGCCCAGGTAGTTGGCCAGGTCGGTGACGTCGAGCAGCTTCTCGGGGTAGAGGTTGGCGTCGTCGTTGGTCGACAGGATGATGTCGGGCCCGGCGCCGGTGTTGGCGGCCACGGCCGCCTTGGGCCGCACGTCTTCCCAGCCCTCGTTGTCCACCCGCACCTCGATGCCGGTCTTCTCGGTGAACTTCTTGACGTTCACCATGTAGGCGTCGATGTCGCCCTGCACGAAGCGGCTCCAGCGCAGCACGCGCAGCTTGGCGCCCTTCTCGGGCTTGAACGACACGCCCTGCGCGTGCACGGCAGGGGCCCAGATGGCACCGGCCCCGAGGCTGGCACCAGCGGCGAGACCGGCCGTGCCTTCCAGGAAGCGGCGGCGATTGAAATCGTTCATGGGCATGTCTCCTCTACGGGGGTGGTGAATCGAACCTGCAAACGGGCAAGGCCCGTCAGGCCGCGAGCCGCCGGCCGGTGCCGGCATCGAACAGGTGGGCCCGCTTCAGGTCGGGCATCAGGTGGATGGTGCTGCCCGGCGCGAAGGCGTGGCGCTCGTGGAAGACCACCGACAGTTCATTGCCCTGGTGGCGGCAGGCCACGAAGGTGTCGGCGCCGGTGGGTTCGACCACCGCCACCTGCACCGCGATGCCGCCATCGCCCAGGGCCAGATGCTCGGGCCGGGTGCCGAAGACCACCGGCTGGCCATCGATGCCGCCGCTTCCCAGTGGCGCAGCCACGCGGCTGCCGTCGGCCAGTTCGACCGACGCATCGCCGGCCGCGCGGCGCAGCGTGCCGGGCAGGAAGTTCATCGCCGGCGAGCCGATGAAGCCGGCCACGAACAGGTTGGCCGGCCGATCGTACAGCTCGAGCGGGCTGCCGGACTGTTCGACGCGGCCGTCCTTCATCACCACCACCAGGTCGCCCATGGTCATGGCCTCGATCTGGTCGTGCGTGACGTAGATGGACGTGGTGCGAAGGCGCTGGTGCAGTTCCTTGATCTCGGTGCGCATCGCCACGCGCAGCTTGGCGTCGAGGTTGGACAGCGGCTCGTCGAACAGGAACACCTGCGGGTCTCGCACGATGGCCCGGCCCATGGCGACGCGCTGGCGCTGGCCGCCCGACAGTTGCCGCGGGTATCGCTGCAGCAGGTCCTTCAGGCCCAGGATCTCGGCGGCGCGGCCCACCTTGGCCTCGATGGCGGCAGCGTCCAGCTTGGCCAGCATCAGCGCAAAGGCCATGTTCTCGCGCACCGTCATGTGCGGGTAGAGCGCGTAGTTCTGGAACACCATCGCGATGTCCCGCTGCTTGGGCGGCACGTCGTTGACGCGGCGCTCGCCGATGCGGATCTCGCCGTCGGAGATCTGCTCCAGCCCGGCCAGCATGCGCAGCAGCGTGCTCTTGCCGCAGCCCGACGGGCCCACCAGCACGGCGAAGGAGCCGTCGGCGATCTCGATGTCCACGCCGTGAAGCACCTCGACCTCGCCGAAGCGCTTCTTGACCGCTGCAATGGTCACACTGGCCATCCGGTGAATCCTCGCTCGAAATGCCCGATCCGGCGCCGACGATACGCGCCACCGGCCGGCCGACGCCATCGGGCTTACCCGTTGTCGGCCCTTAAAGTTGTCTGATAACCTGAGCACCATGGCCCTGGCACCGTCTCCTGCAACGCTGGTCGGCGCGGGCCGGCTGGTGGCCGAATCGCTGTCCGACCGGCTGGCCACGCGCCTGGTGGCGATGATCGACACCGGCCAGTTGAAGCCCGGCGACCGGCTGCCCACCGAGGCCCAGCTGTCGGCCACCCACGGCGTGTCGCGCAGCGTGGTGCGCGAGGCGGTGCACCGCATCAAGTCGCGCGGGCTGCTGCTGTCGCGGCAGGGCTCGGGCGTGTTCGTCGCCGCGCAGCCGGAGCACAAGGCCCTGCAGTTCGACCCCGCCGTGCTGGGCTCGGTGACCAACCTGCTGCAGGTGCTGGAAGTGCGCCGCGTGATGGAAGGCGAGATCGCCGCGCTGGCCGCCGAGCGCGCCACCAAGGCGCAGATCGCGGCGCTGCGGCGCGCGCTGCAGGCCATCGATGCGGCCTCGGCCCGCGGCGAGGACGGCGTGGCCGAAGACCTGGCCTTCCACCTGGCCATCGCCGAGGCCAGCGGCAACCCGCAGTTCAGCCAGCTGCTGGGCTTCCTGGGCCAGTACCTGCGCGACGGCATGCGCATCACCCGCGCCAACGAGGCCCGCCGTGCCGACTTCATGGAAGCCGTGCGCCACGAACACCACGCGGTGGTCGACGCCATCGCCGCACGCGATGCGCGCGCCGCCCGCCGCGCCGCCAACCTGCACATGGACCGCGGCCAGCTGCGGCTCGAGCATGGCGGGGTCATCACCCGCCAGCGCGCCGCGCCGCGGGGCCGATCCCACCCCAAACCCACGGAGAAACACGAATGAAAGTCCTGATCACCGGCGGCGCCGGCTTCGTCGGCGACCGCCTGGCGCGCACCCTTCTCGCCCGCGGCACGCTGGGTGGCCGGCGCATCGAGCAGCTGCTGCTCACCGACCAGTACGCGCCGCGCGCCGACCTGCTGGCCGACCCGCGTGTGCAGGCCCGCACCGGCCCGCTGCTCGACCAGTGCCAGGCGTTGCGCGGCGAACGGCTCGACGGCGTGTTCCACCTGGCCTCGGCCGTGTCGGGCGAATGCGAACTCGATTTCGACCTGGGCCTGCGCAGCAACCTGGACAGCACCCGCGCGCTGCTCGACGCGCTGCGTGCCGACGTGGGCGCCGGCGCCGCGCCGGCGCGGCTGGTGTTCAGCAGTTCGGTGGCGGTGTTCGGCCCCGACGCCGCGGTGCCGATGCCCGCCATCGTCACCGACACCACGCTGCCGACGCCGCAGACCAGCTACGGCACGCACAAGCTCGTCTGCGAGCACCTGGTGTCCGACTACACCCGCAAGGGCTATGTCGACGGCCGCAGCGCGCGACTGATGACCGTCACCGTGCGGCCGGGCAAGCCCAACGGCGCGGCCTCGTCGTTCTTCAGCGGCATCATCCGCGAGCCGCTGGCCGGCGTGGAGGCCATCTGCCCGGTGGCGCCCACGGTGTCGCACCCGGTGTCGTCGCCGCAGCGCACGGTGGAAGGCCTGATCGCCGTCTTCGAGGCCAGCCGCGAGGCCTACGGCGGCCGCACCGCGCTCAACCTGCCGGGCCTGAACGTCACCGTGCAGCAGATGCTCGACGCGCTGGAAGCCGTGGCCGGCCCCGCCGTGCGCGCCCGCGTGCGCTTCGAGCGCGACGAGCGCATCGCCGGCATCGTGGCCAACTGGCCCAGCGGCGCCCGCGCCGACCGTGCCGCAGCGCTGGGTCTGCACCCCGAGGCCGACTACGCCAACATCATCCGCCAGTACATCGCCGATTGCCGCCAGGCCGGCGCCACCGACGCGCTGAAGGGCATGACGCCATGAACCAGATCGACCTGAAGGACCGCGTGGCCGTGATCACCGGCGGCGCACAAGGCATCGGCTACGCCACCGCCGAACGCATGCTGCGCTCGGGCGCCCGCGTGGTGCTGTGGGACCGCGACGCGGCGCGACTCGAGAGCGCGCGCCAGGGCCTTGCGGCCATCGGGCCGGTGGGCACCGCGGCGGTCGAACTCACGCACGAGATCGCCGTCGCCGACGCGACCACGGCGGTCGTCGCACGGCACGGCCGCATCGACATCCTCGTCAACAACGCCGGCATCACCGGCGGCAACGGCGTCACCTGGGAGCTGGATCCCGCGGTGTGGCGCGACGTGATCGAGGTGAACCTGATCGCGCCCTACCTCACCTGCCGCGCCGTGGTGCCGCAGATGCTGAAGCACGGCTACGGCCGCATCGTCAACATCGCCTCGGTGGCCGGCAAGGAGGGCAACCCCAACGCCTCGCATTACAGCGCCAGCAAGGCGGGCCTGATCGCGCTGACCAAGTCGCTGGGCAAGGAACTGGCCACCAAGGGCATCCTCGTCAACGCGGTGGCCCCCGCCGCCGCCCGCACCGCCATCTTCGACCAGATGCTGCCGCAGCACATCGAGTACATGCTCGGCAAGATCCCGATGGGCCGCTTCGTCGAACCCGCCGAGATCGCCGCGATGGTCAACTGGCTGGCCAGCGAGGATTGCTCGTTCTCGACCGGCTCGGTATTCGATCTGTCGGGGGGGCGAGCGACGTACTGAGCGGCCCGCTGGGCCTGCCCCATCGGCTGAGCGCTGACGGCCCAGCCGGCAGGCCGGAGACATCCGCCCCACGGCGATCGGCCCTCAGGCGTCCCGGTCGTGCCGCTCCACCCAGAACAGCACGCGGTGCTTGGTGAAGGCCACCAGGCCGTGCATCAGCATGCCCAGCGCGGCCAGCACGATCAGCACCGCAAACATGCCGGCGATGTTGAACTGCTCGTTGTACTGCAGGATGCGGTTGCCCAGGCCGGCCTTGGCGCCGACGAACTCGGCGACGATGGCGCCCACCAGCGCGAACACGGCGCCCAGCTCCAGGCCGGCGAACACATAGGGCAGCGCGTTGGGCACGCGCACCTTCAGCAGGATCTGCAGGCGCGAGCCGCCGAAGGCGCGCAGCATCTGGATCTCGTCGCGGCCCGTGGCCTGCAGCCCGGCGATCACGTTGATGAGGATCGGGAAGAAGGCGATCAGCGCCGCCATCACCACCTTCGACGCCAGCCCGTAGCCGAACCACTGCAGGAACAGCGGCGCCAGCGCCACGCTGGGGATGGTCTGGAAGGCCACGATGTAGGGCATGAAGCTCAGCTCGAGCAGCGGCAGCTGGGCGATCGCCACGCCCAGCACCAGCGCCAGCACGATGCCCACCGCATAACCGAGCAGCACCTCATGCATGGTGACCGAGAAGTCGCGCCAGAACAGCGCCTGCTGCGCCATCGACACCAGCTGCGACGCGATCTGGCTGGGCGCGGGCAGGATGTAGGCCGGCATCTGCGTCAGCCACACCAGCAGCTCCCAGCCGCCGGTGACGGCGACGAACACGCCCAGCACCAGCAAGGCCTGCTGGCTGCGCGGGGACAGTCGGTCCGTCAGCGTCATTCGAGCGCGCTGCCGACGGTGAAGTGACGGCGGATGCGCTCGAGCAGCGCACCGGCGTTCTCGTGCGCCATGTCGGCCAGCCGGCGCGGGCGTGGCAGGTCGATGTCGACCACCTCGGCGATGCGGCCGGGGCGCGGGCTCATCACAACCACGCGGTCGGCCAGGAACACCGCCTCGGGGATCGAGTGCGTGACGAACACCACCGTCTTGCCGGTGCCCCACCAGATGCGCTGCAGCTCGACATTGAGGAACTCGCGCGTCATCGCGTCGAGCGCGCCGAAGGGCTCGTCCATCAGCAGCACCTGCGGGTCGCGCACCAGGGCGCGGCAGATGCCGGCGCGCTGGCGCATGCCGCCGGACAGCTCTTTCGGATAGCGGTGCTCGAAGCCGGCCAGCCCCACGGTGCGCATCAGCTCGGTGGCGCGCGGCACGTAGGCCTGGCGGTCGAGCTTGACCAGTTCCACCGGCAGCAGGATGTTGTCGAGGATGGTGCGCCATGGCAGCAGCGTCGGCTCCTGGAAGACAACGCCGACCTCCAGCGAGGGCTTGACGATCGCCCGGCCGTCGAGCTGCACCGTGCCGTCGAAGCCGCCCACCAGCCCGGCCAGGATCTTCAACAGCGTGGTCTTGCCGCAGCCCGACGGGCCCAGCAGCGCCACGAACTCGCCGCGCGCGATGTCCAGCGTGATGCCGTCCAGCGCCAGCGTCGGCGGCGCACGGCGCGTGGCGTAGCGCATGGCCAGCCCGTCGATGCGCAGCAGCGGGGCTGCCGCGGCGTGCGCGGGGGGGTGCATTCGGGGACGCGTGGGGACGGCCGACTGCCGAATCAGCGAACCTTGCCGAGATCGAAATCGAAGATGGTCTTCATCAGCGAGCCGTCCCACACCTGCGCCGGCGTCAAGCGCTTCTCGGTCTGCCCGGTCTCATGGGCGAAGGCCAGCAGCGCCTCCCAGCGCGTGGCGTCGATGTCGAGCCAGTGGCCCCAGGTCTTGGGGTCGGCGTTGCCGGACGGGATGGAATCGCCCAGCGCGATCTTCATCGCCGCCAGCGTGTTCTTCGCATCGGGGCCGCCCGGGTTGGCGCTGCCGGCCAGCTCGGGAAACTCCTGGAAGCTCAGCTTCAGCGCGGCCTCGGGGTTCTGCTGCGTGTAGACGATGCCCTGGTAGGCGGCCCGGGCGAAGCGGGCCAGCGCATCGGGGTTGCTTTTCAGCATCGCCGCGCTGGTGACCATGGTCACGCTGAACAGCCTGGCCATCTGCGGTGGGCGCGGCAGCAGCGTGAGGTTCACGCCGTTCTGCTGCATCACCGTGAACGAATCGGAATAGCTGTCGATCGCGTCCACCTCGTTGGCCTTCAGCGCCGCCGCGGCCCGGGCGCCGGCGCCCACCGGCACCACGCTCACATCGGCCTCGGTGAGCCCGGCGATCTTCAGGTTGGCGCGCAGGTCGGCATACGAGGCCGAGGCCAGGCTGATGACGCCGACGCGCTTGCCCTTCAGGTCGGCGATCTTCTTGATCGCCGAGCCCGGCGGCACGCCGATGAAGTAAGGCCACTGCACGGTGATGCCTGCGAAGGCCTTCACCGGCACGCCCTTGTCGATGGCCGCCGCGATGCTCAGCGACGAGGCATAGGCGATGTCCGCGCTGCCGCTGGCCACCGCCTGCAGCGCTGCGGTGGAGCCATTGGCCTTCAGCAGGCCGACCGACAGGCCCTCGCGCTTGAACCAGCCCATCTGCTTGGGCACCGCGTAGGTGAAGGTCTCCTCGCCCGGCGTGATGGCGTTGCGGGCCAGCGCGAGCGTGAGGGTCTTCTCCTGCTGCGCCTGCGCCTGCAGGCCGAGGCACAGCCCCAGGCTCGCGGCGATGCGGACGATGTGGCGGCGGCGGACGAAGGTCCCTCTCATGGATCGGCTCCTGGCGGTGGTGGACGTGGCAAGGCGCCTATTGTGGTGGCTGCCGCGGGCCGCCATGGCCCGGCCCCTCCGCTGGACGGTCGCGCCGGGCGGGCGATGTCAGCCGGGAGGGGCCCGCCGCGCACCTTCGGTGTCGCCCTCCATCAGCCCCGCCAGCATCGCCGCGAAGCCCAGCGGCTGGTCGGCCATCACGTGGTGGTCGGCGTCGGGCAGCTCCATCGTGCGGGTGCCGGCGGGCGCCAGCGTCAGCGCGTGGGCCAGCAGTTCGGGGGTGATCAGCCGCGATCGGCCGCCGCGCACCAGCGTCACAGGGCAGCGCGCTTCGCCCAGGTCGCGGTGCGGCTTGCCGAAGCTGAAGTGCTTGAACAGCAGCGGGTCGGTGCGCCAGGTGAAGCCGGCGTGGCCGTGCTCGTCGGTGGCCGGCTGCAGCGAGCTGCGGGCGATGTGGTCGACGATGTAGACATGCTCGCAGTCCTGCGGCGGCAGGAAGCGGAAGCGCGCCAGGGCCGCTGCGATCGTCGGGTAGACCCGCGCCGGCCGGAAGCCCTGCTCGGCGCGGCGCTTCTCGCGCTCGACCTGGCCCGCGGGCGGGCGCAGCGGCGTGTCGACGATCACCGCGCCGGCCAGCCGGTGGCCATGGCGCGCGGCGGCGTTCATCACCGGGAAGCCGCCGAACGAATGGCCGACATACAGCGGCGGCCGCGCCGATTCGAACAGCCCGCAGGCCTCGGCCGCGGCCAGCGCCTCGTCGGCCCACTGCGCCACGCCGTAGGACTCGCGCCGGCCCGAGTGGCCCATGCCCGAGAACGACAGCGCTGCCACGCGGTAGCGGTCGGCCAGCAGCGGCGCGATGAAGCTGAACCACTCGGCATGCGCGCCGTTGCCGTGCATCAGCAGCAGGCCGGGCGCGCCGCGCGGGCCCCAGACCAGCGTGTCGATGGCCGCGCCCTGCACGTCGATGGTGCGGCGCTCGGGCTGCGCGGCCAGGGCCTGCACGAACCAGTCGGGCGCCGGCGGCTTTTCGCCGTGCAGGTGGGCCAGCGGCGGCGGGTGCTCAGCGCCGTGCCGCAAGCGCCTGCCCCACCTCGTTGCTGCCCTGCGCGGCGCCGCTGGCGGGCACGCTGTCGCCGTGCCGGTCGGCCACCTGCGACCAGGCCTCGGCCAGCCGCTCGGGCACGTCGGGGCCGACGCCCAGGTGCACGCCCTGGGTGAGCGTGATGTGCGCCAGCGCGAAGGTGCCGGCGCCGGCACAGCCGATGGCGCGGTTGGGCGCCTCGGCCGAGGCCAGCACCAGCAGCGCCGGCACCACCGCCTCGGGCTTCAGCAGCGCCAGCACCTCGGCCGGCAGCAGGCCCTCGGTCATGCGCGTGGCGGCGGTGGGGGCCAGGCAGTTGACGCGGATGTCGTGCTTGGCGCCCTCGAGCGACAGCGTCTGCATCAGCCCCACCAGCGCCATCTTGGCGGCGCCGTAGTTGCTCTGGCCGAAGTTGCCGAACAGGCCCGACGACGAGGTGGTCATCACGATGCGGCCGTAGCGCTGGTTCACCATGTGCGGCCAGACCGCCTGGGTGCAGTGCACCGCGCCCATCAGGTGCACGTCGACGACGAGGCGGAAGTCCTCGAGCGGCAGCTTGCCGAAGCTCTTGTCGCGCAGGATGCCGGCGTTGTTGACGAGGATGTCGACGCGGCCCCAGGCCTGCACCGCCTGCGCCACCATGGCCTGCACCGCCGCCGGGTCGGTGACCGACGCGCCGTGGGCCAGCGCCTGGCCGCCGGCGGCGACGATCTCGTCGGCCACCGCCTGCGCGTTGCCGAGGTCGTTGACCAGCACGCGGGCGCCGCGCGCGGCCAGGGCCAGCGCGTGCTGGCGGCCCAGGCCGCCGCCCGCGCCGGTGACGATCGCCACGCGATCGGTGAAGTCCAGGGCCATGGCCGTGTGTCCGCTGCAGTGGAGGAGGCCCCCGTTATAGCGGCTGCCGGCCGTGCCGCCGTTCACCATGGCGACAACACCGGCCGGGACAAGGCGGCCGGCCGATGGCACAGTGCAGGCACCGCCATGATCTGGATCGACGACCACCAGCCCCTGCCTCCCACGCACCTGGCGCTGGGGCACGACAGCGACGCGCCGGGGCTGCTGGCCGCCGGTGCCCGGGTGACGGTGGCGCGGCTGCGCGAGGCCTATGCGATCGGCGTGTTCCCCTGGTACAGCCCGGGCCAGCCGCCGCTGTGGTGGAGCCCCGACCCGCGCATGGTGCTGCCGGTGGCCGAGTTCAAGCTGTCGGTGTCGCTGCGCAAGACCCTGCGCCGCTTCCTGCGCACCCCCGGCTGCGAGATCCGCATCGACCACGCCTTCACCGAGGTGATGCGCGCCTGCGCCACGGCCCCGCGCGAGGGCCAGGACGGCACCTGGATCGTGCCCGAGATCATCGAGGCCTACAGCGCCTGGCACCGCAGCCGGCACCCCGCCGGCCACCCGCACAGCATCGAGACCTGGGTCGACGGCCACCTGGTCGGCGGCCTGTACGGCGTCAACCTGGGGCGCATGTTCTTCGGCGAATCGATGTTCGCGCGGCGCACCGACGCCTCGAAGATCGCGCTGGCGGCGCTGGTGGCCTTTTGCCGCGCGCACGACATCGCGCTGATCGATTGCCAGCAGGCCACCCGGCACCTGGCCTCGTTCGGCGCGCGAGAGATTCCGCGCCCCGTGTTCGAGGCCCACGTGGCCCGCATGCGGGGGGCCGCGCCGCCGGCCGACTGGTCCTATCATCCGGGCCTGTGGGCGCAGCTGGGCATCGAGGCCGCGCCTGCACACGACACCGAGCCACCCGCGTGACCCACCCCAAAGAGCTTCCGCTGTCGTCGCTGCAGTTCTATGCGACGGCCCCGTACCCGTGCAGTTACCTGCCCGACCGGCAGGCGCGCTCGCAGGTGGCCACGCCCAGCCACCTGATCCACGCCGACGCCTACTCGGGCCTGGTGGCCAACGGCTTCCGGCGCAGCGGCATGTTCACCTACCGGCCCTACTGCGACAACTGCCGCGCCTGCGTGCCGCTGCGCATCCCGGTGGCGAAGTTCCAGCCCACCCGCAGCCAGCGCCGCGCCTGGGCGCGCCACGGTGCGCTGAAGGCCCGCGTGCTGCGCCTGGGTTTCGTGCCCGAGCACTACCAGCTCTACCTGCGCTACCAGGCCGGCCGCCACGCCGGCGGCGGCATGGACCAGGACAGCGTCGACCAGTACACCCAGTTCCTGCTGCAAAGCCGCGTCAACTCTCGGCTGGTCGAGTTCCGCGAGCCCGACGGCGACGGCCCCGGGCTGCTGCGCATGGTGGCCATCGTCGACGTGCTCAACGACGGCATCTCGGCGGTCTACACCTTCTACGAGCCCGAGCTGAAGGGCAGCCTGGGCACCTACAGCATCCTGTGGCAGATCGAGCAGACCCGCCAGCTGAAGCTGCCGCACCTGTACCTGGGCTACTGGATCGAGGGCAGCGGCAAGATGGGCTACAAGGCCGACTTCGGCCCGCACCAGTTGCTGCGCGACGGCACCTGGGCCGACGCGCCCGCCGCGGCTCCCACGGCCGACCGCGCCGCCGGCTGACCCGCCCGCACCGGTGGCCGACGCCGCCGCCGGCGCCACGGGCGCGCCACCCGTGCCGCCGGGCCCCGCCACCTACAATGTCGGCATGCCGATATCCCCTGTCCCCGAGCTCGTGGCCGAGCTGGCCGCCGGCCGCATGGTGATCCTGGTCGACGAAGAAGACCGCGAGAACGAGGGTGACCTCGTGCTGGCGGCCGACCACGTGTCGCCGGAAGCCATCAACTTCATGGCCAAGCATGGCCGCGGGCTGGTCTGCCTGACGCTCACTCGAGAGCGCTGCGAGCGCCTGCAACTGCCGCCCATGGCCGCGCGCAACGGCACCGTGCACGGCACCGCCTTCACCGTGTCCATCGAGGCCGCCACCGGCGTCACCACCGGCATCTCGGCCGCCGACCGCGCGCGCACCGTGGCCGCCGCCGTCGCCCGCGACGCCAAGCCGGCCGACCTGGTGCAGCCGGGCCACATCTTCCCGCTGCAGGCACAGGAAGGCGGCGTGCTCATGCGCGCCGGCCACACCGAGGCCGGCTGCGACCTGGCCGCGATGGCCGGGCTGACGCCCGCCGCCGTGATCTGCGAGATCATGAACGACGACGGCACCATGGCCCGGCTGCCCGACCTGCGCGTGTTCGCGCAGGCGCACGGCCTGAAGATCGGCACCATCGCCGACCTGATCGCATTCCGCAGCCACAACGAATCGCTGATCGAGCGCGCCGGCGAGCGCGAACTGGTCACGCCGCAGGGCCGCTTCGACTGCATCGCCTTCCGCGACCGCTCGGGCGGCCTGCACCTGGCGCTGCGCAAGGGCCGCTGGGTGCCCGGCGACGAGGTGCTGGTGCGGGTGCACGAGCCGTTCACCGCGCTCGACCTGCTCGACGTGGGCGCCAACGGCCACAGCTGGCCGCTGCCCAAGGCGCTGTCGGCGCTGCAGCAGTCCGAGGCCGCGGTGGCCGTGCTGCTGAACTGCGGCCACGACGTGCAGACGCTGCTGCCCCAGGTGCTGCCGGCCGCCATGCCGCGCCGGCCGGTGCAGCTGGATTTGCGCACCTACGGCATCGGCGCCCAGATCCTGCGCGACCTCGGCGTCACGAAGATGAAGCTGCTGGGCAGCCCGCGGCGCATGCCCAGCATGGTGGGCTACGGCCTCGAAGTCACCGGCTTCGTCGGTGCCGGAAGCGGAGACTGACATGCTGGACGCCAAGCAGGACCCCTCGGGCAACCTCGACGGGCACGAACTCGCCATCGGCATCGTGCAGGCCCGATTCAATTCCGACATCACCGACAAGCTGGCCCAAAGCTGCCTGGCCGAGCTGGCCGCGCTGGGCGTGCAGGAGCGCCACATCACGCACGTCACCGTGCCGGGCGCGCTGGAAGTGCCGCTGGTGCTGCGGGCCATGGCCGGCAGCGACGATTTCGACGCGCTGATCGCGCTGGGCTGCATCATCCGCGGCGAAACCTATCACTTCGAGTTGGTGGCCAACGAGAGCGGCGCCGGCGTCAGCCGGGTCAGCCTGGACCACGAGATCCCCATCGCGAACGCCATCCTCACCGTCGAGAACGAGGCCCAGGCCTGGGCCCGCGCCGAACCAAAGGGCCGCGACGCCGCCCGCGTCGCCGTCGAGATGGCGAACCTGCTGGACGACCTCACGTGACCGATCCCGTCGACGACAAGCCGGCGGCGCCGGCGCGGCCCAAATCCCCACGCCGCCGCTCACGAGAGATCGCGCTGCAGGGCCTGTACGAGTGGCTGGTCGGTCGTGGCGAGGCCGGCGTGGTCGATGCCCACATGCGCGAGCAGGAAGGCTTCGACAAGTGCGACCGCGCGCATTTCGACGCGCTGCTTCACGGTTGCATCGCCGAGGCCTCGGCCATCGACGCCACGCTCACCCGCCACGTCGACCGCCGCACCACCGACCTGTCGCCGGTGGAGCACGGCGTGCTGATGATCGGCACCTACGAGCTCACGCACTGCCTGGACATCCCCTACCGCGTGGTCATCAACGAGGCGGTCGAACTGGCCAAGTCCTTCGGCGGCACCGACGGCCACAAGTACGTCAACGGCGTGCTCGACAAGGCGGCCGGCGACCTGCGGCCCGAGGAAGTGGCGGCGCGCCGCGCCGCGCCGCGCCAGGCGCCCCGGCCCGCGCGATGAAACTCGCGCGGCGGCTCGACCACATCGAGCCCTTCTACGTGATGGAGTGCGCCAAGGCGGCCGCCGAGATCGCGGCCAGCCCGGCCTGCGACCCGGCCCAGGGCGGCGAGCGCATGCTCTTCCTGAACATCGGCGAGCCCGACTTCACCGCGCCGCCGCTGGTGCGCGAGGCCGCCGAGCGGGCCATCCGCGACGGCCGCACGCAGTACACCCAGGCCACTGGCCTGCCGGCGCTGCGCGAACGCTTGTCCGACTGGTACCGGCAGCGTTTCGGGCTGGACATCCCGGCGCGGCGCATCGTCGTCACCGCCGGCGCCTCGGCGGCGCTGCAGCTGGTCTGCCTGGCGCTGTTCGAAGCCGGCGACGAGGTGCTGATGCCCGACCCCAGCTACCCCTGCAACCGGCATTTCGTGGCCGCCGCCGACGCGGTGGCGCGGCTGCTGCCGGCGTCTGCCGCGCAGCGCTTCCAGCTCGACGCGGCCGGCGTGGCCGCGGCCTGGGCGCCGGCCACGCGCGGCGTGGTGCTGGCCTCGCCGTCCAACCCCACCGGCACCTCGATCCACCCCGACGAGATGCGCCGCATCGCCGAATTCGTGCGCTCGAAGGGCGGCGCCACGGTGGTCGACGAGATCTACCTGGGCCTGAGCTACGACGACACCTTCGGCCACAGCGCCCTGGCCTTCGGCGACGATGTCATCTCAGTGAACAGCTTCTCCAAGTACTTCAGCATGACCGGCTGGCGCCTGGGCTGGCTGGTGCTGCCCGAGGCGCTGGTGGCACCGGTCGAGCGGCTGGCGCAGAACCTGTTCATCTGCGCCTCCACCGTGGCTCAGCATGCGGCGCTGGCCTGCTTCGAGGCCGAATCGATCGCCGAGTACGAGCGCCGCCGCACCGAGTTCAAGGCCCGCCGCGACCATGTCGTGCCGGCACTCGACCGGCTGGGCCTGCGCGTGCCGGTGATGCCCGACGGGGCCTTTTACGCCTGGGCCGACTGCAGCGAACACGCCGCCAGCAGCTGGGATTTCTGCTTCGACATGATGCGGCGCGCCCACGTGGCCCTGACGCCCGGGCGCGACTTCGGCCGGCACGACCCCGAACGCTGGCTGCGCCTGTCGTTTGCCAGTGCCATGCCGCAGCTCGAGGAAGCGCTGTTCCGGCTGCACAAGGTGCTGTGATCGCCGCCGGCTCGGCCGGCCAGATGTCACAAATTGCCCACGACCCGTCATGCGTCCGTGACAACTCGTAAGGCCCGGGCACCCGCCCACGCATTTGGATGCAATCCGCGGGCTGGTTGCGGCTTAAGCTGTCGCGAGTGAATCCCTTCAGTCCTTCCGATCGGCGCGCGGGCAGCGACTTCGCCCCGACACAGGTCGATCCCCACGCTGCCGAGCTGACGCCCGAAGACTGGCCCGGCCTGGGCGAAGACAGCTCACCCCTGCCGCTCGACCTGATGCCGGCCCCGGTGGAATCCGACCCCACCATCGGCCACGTGGGCCGCTATGCGCTGAAGCGCCGCATCGGCGAGGGCGGACTGGGCCGCGTCTACACCGCCTGGGACCCGATCCTGTCGCGCAACCTGGCGATCAAGACGGTGCAACTGGCCAGCGCCGGCGTGCACCGCAATGCGCTCAACACAATGATCCTCGACGAGGCGCGCGCCGTGGCCAGCCTCAACCACCCGAACATCGTCACCGTGTACGACGCCGGCCTGTCCGACATGGGCGTGTACATCGCGATGGAGCAGTTGCCGGGCAGCGACCTTCGCCGCCTGCTGGCCGACGGCTGGCGACCCGACCCGACCCGCTCGGTCAAGCTGATGCGGCGGGTGGCCGAGGCATTGGCCTTCGCCCATGCCAAGGGCGTGATCCATTGCGACATCAAGCCGGCCAACATCTTCATGATCGACCGGCGCAAGCCCAAGGTGCTGGATTTCGGCATCGCCCGCGTGGCCCACCGAAGCGATGCACCGGTGCTCGACGGCCTGATCACCGGCAGCCCGCACTATCTGGCGCCCGAGCAACTGCGCGGCGAAACGCCCGACGCCCGCACCGACGTCTATGCCATGGGCGTGGTGCTGTACGAACTGCTGGCCGGCCGCAAGCCCTTCACCGGTCACTCGATCCAGGAGATCGCCGCCGCGGCGATGCTGGGCCGGCCCACCCCGGTGCATCGGCTGGTGCCCGGCGTGCCGCAGGAGCTGTCGGCGATCGTCTCGCGCGCCATGGCGCCCGACCCCGAGCTGCGCTACGGCAGCGCCCGCGCCATGGCCATGGCCCTGCGGATGTGGCAGGCCCGGGCCTCGACATCCCCGGTGCCGATGGTGGCCGCCGGGGCGATGGCGATGGCCCCGATGTCGCCGGGGCAACCGGCCGAGCTGTTGTCCTGGACGCGTGTGGCCACCGCCACCACGCTGCTGGTCGCGCTCAGCGCGGCGGCGGTCTGGTGGCGCCTGACCTGACCGGTTGGGCCACGCCTTGCCGCCCGCAGCCCGTCGTTGGGCTGGCACGGGCGCGCGGGCCCCTGCCGACGCAGACCGCTCGGCTATCATCGCCCCGCCCGATGCCCACCCTGACCGTGCCCCCGTCGACGAACGCGCACTTCCGGCTCGCCGTGCGGGTGTACTGGGAGGACACCGACGCGGGCGGGGTGGTGTTCTACGCCAACTACCTGAAGTTCTTCGAGCGCGCGCGCACCGAATGGCTGCGCGCCGCCGGCATCTCGCAGCATGAGCTGCGCGAACGCACCGGCGCCATCTTCATCGTCTCCGACACCGCGCTGCGCTACCTGCGACCGGCGCGCCTGGACGACCTGCTCGACATCACCGTCACGGTGGTCGAGCTCCGGCCCGCGTCGCTGCGGCTGGCCCAGCAGGCCTGGTGCGGCGACACCCTGCTGTGCGAGGGCGACATCCGCGTCGGCTGCGTCGACGGCGGAACCTTCAGGCCGCGGCGCATTCCGATCGAGATCCCACACGGTCCTCCATGAGCAACGACTTCTCCATCGTCACCCTCGTCCTGCACGCCAGCCTGGTGGTGCAGCTGGTCATGGCCGGGCTGATGATCACCTCGCTGGCCAGCTGGACAGTGATCTTCGGCAAGCTCTTCGGCCTGCGCGCGCTGCGCCGCGACAACGACGCCTTCGAGCGCGAGTTCTGGTCGGGCAAGAACCTCAACGAGCTCTACGCGGCGGCCGGGCAGAAGGACAGCCCATCGCCGATGGCGCGCATCTTCGCCAGCGGCATGCGCGAATTCATGAAGCTGCGCGAGCGGCGGCACGAGCCGCAAAGCCAGCTCGACGGCGCCCGCCGCGCCATGCGCGCCAGCCTGCAGCGCGAGCTCGACGCCATCGAGGGCAACGTCGGCTTCCTGGCCTCGGTGGGCTCGGTCAGCCCCTACGTGGGCCTGTTCGGCACGGTGTGGGGGATCATGCACGCCTTCGTCGGCCTGTCCAACGTGCAGCAGGTGACGCTGGCCACCGTGGCGCCGGGCATCGCCGAGGCGCTGGTGGCCACGGCCATCGGCCTGTTCGCGGCCATCCCCGCGGTCGTGGCCTACAACCGCTTCGCGCGCGACATCGACCGCGTGGCCATCCAGCTGGAGAGCTTCATCGAGGAGTTCTCCAACATCCTGCAGCGCAACGCCAGCGCCCCGGCCGCCGCGCCGGCCGGCCGCTGACCGAGGGGAGCCCGACATGCCGGCCGTGGTCGCCCGGGGCAGCCGTCGTCGGCGGGCCATCGCCGAAATGAACATGGTGCCCTTCATCGACGTGATGCTGGTGCTGCTGATCATCTTCATGGTCACCGCCCCGCTGATCACCACCGGGGTGGTCGACCTGCCCACCGTGGGCAAGGCCGCCCAGCGGCCCGAGCACGTGATCGAGGTGGTGGTCGGCACCGACGAGAAGCTGCGCCTGCGGGTGGACGGTGGCGAGCCGCAGCCCACCGCCATCGGGCAGCTGGCCGCGCGCGTCAAGCAGGCGCAGGCCGGCAACGCGCAGACGCCGGTGGTCATCTCAGCCGACCGCCAGGTGCGCTACGAGCACGTGGTGCGGGCGATGGACGTGCTGCAGCGGGCGGGCATCCTGCGCGTGGGCCTGTCGGTCAAGCAGGGCACTTGAGGGCCCGTGCCACCATGAGCGCGCCGGGCCGCTCCCAAGCGCGAATCCCGAAGCCCTCAGGGCGGAGGGTCGTCCAGTGAGCGCGCCGGGCCGCTCCCAAGCGCGAATCCCGAAGCCCGCAGGGCGGAGGGTCGTCCAGTGAGGGCCGCGCCCGCGATGGCCGATGCCGGATCCGCCCCCGGCCTGCTGCTGCCGCCCAAACCGGGCGGCAACGGCCGCGCTGCCGGCCTGGCGCTGCTGGCCCACGGGCTGCTGATCGCGGCGCTGAGCACCGGCCTGAACTGGCGCCTGCGCCCGCCTGAAGCCGTGTACGCGGCCGAGCTGTGGTCGACCGTGCCGCAGGTGGCCGCCCCCGCCCCGGTGGCGCC
>NZ_MWLO01000121.1 GCF_002198735.1 Ideonella sp. A 288 | reverse complement strand
GGAAGCCCCGCGGCACAGGCACGCCAAACTGGCGCAGGATCTCTTTGCCTTGGTATTCGTGGATCTTCATCGGGGGGCTCGCAAGGTGGTGGAGGCCGGACCGGGCGGCCCTGGGCAAACCCGGGCAATTTAGCATGCTGCGCCGCATCAACCGCCTAAGGCGAACGGCGGACTCGCCGTGTGACGCGCCGAAAAGTGGATCGCGCCAGGCGGGCGGGAGCCTCAGTCGTCGCCGGGCCCGGCGTCCTCGTCCGCCGAGGGGTCGCGTCTCAGCACCGCGCGCACGACCTCGGCAGAGAAGCCCCGGCCGGCAAGAAAGCGCACCTGCTTCGCGCGCGCGGAGGCGTCGGCCGGGCGCTCGGGGAACTTGCGTCGGCACACGTCGGTGGCCCGGGCGATTTCTGAGGCGTCGAGCGCGCGCCTGGTGTCGTCGTCGAGGCTCAGGCCATGCTGCTGCAGTTCTTGCCGGATGCGCAGGTTGCCGTAGCGCCGCTGGCGCGCGTGGACGCGGCTTTCGACAAAGCGCGCCTCCGACAGGTGCCCCTGGGCGCTGAGCCAGTCGAGCAAGGCATCGACACGCTGCTCAGCGTCGTCGTCGGGCAAGGCCTCGTCAGGCGGCTCGGCCGCGGCAGCCGCGGCCTGGCGACGGACCAAGTTCAGCAACTTGGTGCGCAATTCGCTGCGGCTGTGCTCACGCTGCGCCAGCCATTGCACCGCGCGGCCCTTCAACGAGGTGGGAGGTCGCTGCATCGAAGAGGTTCAGCCTGGCCGGGACGCTGCGGCGTGGGTCGCACCCGTCGGGGCCGACAGGACCGGCCGCCCATCAGGGGGCCCGCCCTCGGCCAGCGCCCACGGGACCGGCATTCAGCAGGCCTGCCCGCCAGCCTGGGGCCCGGCCCTTGCCGCCGATCAGTCGGCCGACTTGCCCGACTCGCCCAGTGGCGGCAGCAGCGGCACGCCGACGGACTCGCGCACCTTGTTCTCGATCTCGAACGCGAGGTCGGGGTTCTCGCGCAAGAACTCGCGCGCGTTGTCCTTGCCCTGGCCGATCTTCTCGCCGTTGTAGGCGTACCAGGCGCCTGACTTGTCGAGGACCTTGGCGGTGACGCCCATGTCGATGATCTCGCCGTGGCGGCTGGTGCCCTCACCGTAAAGGATGTCGAACTCGGCGGTCTTGAACGGGGGCGCGACCTTGTTCTTGACGACCTTGACCTTGGTTTCGTTGCCGATGACCTCTTCGCCGCGCTTGATGCTGCCGGTGCGGCGGATGTCCAGCCGCACCGAGGCGTAGAACTTGAGCGCATTGCCGCCGGTGGTGGTTTCGGGGTTGCCGAACATCACGCCGATCTTCATGCGGATCTGGTTGATGAAGACGACCATGGTGTTGGTCTTCTTGATGGTGCCGGTGAGCTTGCGCAGGGCCTGGCTCATCAGGCGGGCCTGAAGGCCGGGCAGCGAATCGCCCATTTCGCCTTCGATCTCGGCCTTGGGGGTGAGCGCCGCCACAGAGTCGATGACGACCAGGTCGACCGAGCCCGAGCGCACCAGCGCGTCAACGATCTCGAGCGCCTGTTCGCCGGTGTCGGGCTGGCTGATCAGCAGTTCTTGAAGGTTGACGCCCAGCTTCTGCGCATAGCCGGTGTCGAGTGCGTGCTCGGCGTCGATGAAGGCGCAGGTGCCGCCGAGCTTCTGCATCTCGGCCACCACCTGCAGCGTGAGGGTGGTCTTGCCGGAGGATTCAGGGCCATAGATCTCGACCACGCGGCCACGGGGCAGGCCGCCCACGCCGAGCGCGATGTCCAGGCCCAGCGAGCCGGTGGACACGACCTCGATGGCCTCCACCACTTCGCCGTCGCCCAGGCGCATGATCGAGCCCTTGCCGAACTGCTTCTCGATCTGGGCCAGCGCGGCCTGCAGGGCCTTGGCTTTTTCGGTGTTCAGTGCTTTCACGGGTGCGTCCATGGCGATCTCCTTCGATGGGCGCGATTATGTCAGAGACTGGATGTTTGTACAGTGGATTTGCGGCCATTCAGCGCTTGACTTCTGTCAAGGGCGGTAGGGCCTGGGGCATGCCTAAAATCAATCCACGGTGACGGCCCCGGCGCGAGGCCGCGCACCGCGAGGAGACAACGATGCGGATACTGATCGCAGAAGACGACCAGGTGCTTGCCGACGGCTTGCTGCGTTCACTGCGGGCGTCGGGTTATGCCGTCGACCAGGTGGGCAGCGGCACCGAGGCCGACGCGGCACTCGCCTCGCACGAGTTCGACCTGCTCATCCTCGACCTGGGGCTGCCCAAGATGCATGGCTTCGACGTGCTGCGCAAGATGCGGGCGCGCGGGTCGTCGGTGCCGGTGCTCATCCTCACGGCGGCCGACAGCGTGGAGCAGCGTGTCAAGGGCCTCGACCTGGGCGCCGACGACTACATGGCCAAGCCCTTTTCGCTGCAAGAGCTGGAGGCGCGGGTGCGTGCCCTCACCCGCCGAGGCCTGGGCACCGCGTCCAGTGTCATCAAGCATGGGCCGCTCACTTTCGATGCCACGGGCCGCGTGGCCTACATCAGCGACCAGATGATCGAGCTGTCGGCGCGCGAGCTGAGCCTGCTCGAGGTGCTTCTGCAGCGCGCCGGGCGCCTGGTCAGCAAGGACCAGCTGGTCGAGCGACTGTGCGAGTGGGGCGAAGAAGTGAGCAACAACGCGATCGAGGTGTACATCCACCGCCTGCGCAAGAAGATCGAGCAGGGCCCCATCCGCATCGCCACCGTGCGAGGCCTGGGCTATTGCCTGGAGAAGATCCCGAACTGATGCCGCGTCGCCACAGTGGCGGCCGGTGCCGCCGCGCGCGCGTCCCCAATGCAACCGGAAACCACGCGCGAGCAACGCTCCCTGTTCGGCGAGATCCTCGATTGGATGCTCGCCCCGCTGCTGCTGCTGTGGCCGATGAGCGTGGCGCTGACGTGGCTGGTGGCGCAGGGCATCGCCAACCGGCCGTACGACCGGGATCTGGCCGAGATGGCCCGCACGATCGCTCGGCAGGTGGTGGTGGAGCCGGGTGTCGGCAAGACGGCCACCCGCGTCGGGCTGCGCCTGCCAGAGGTGGCGGCCGAAGTGCTGCGCTCCGACGACACCGACCGGGTGTTCTTCCAGGTGCTCGGTGCGCGCGGCGAGTACGTGGCCGGCGACCGCGAGATCCCGGTGCCCGAGGAGGCGCCGTCGCTGCCGCAGGAGCTGCACTACCGCGACGACAGCGTCGTGGCCGAGGCCGTGCGCGTGGCCTACCTGTGGCTGCCGGGCACCGGCGTGCCGGGCGAGATGCCGCCATTGATCCAGGTGGCCGAGACGCTGGACAAGCGCTCGCGCCTGGCCACCGAGATCATCAAGGGCGTGATCGTGCCGCAGTTCGTGGTGCTGCCGCTGGCCGTGCTGCTGGTGTGGCTGGCGCTGGCGCGTGGCATCCGCCCGCTCAACGAACTGCAGCAGCGCATCCGCCGCCGCGAAAGCCATGACCTGAGCCCGCTGGCCGAGCGCGACGTGCCCGAGGAGGTGGCGCCGCTGGTGGGCGCGATCAACGACCTGCTGTACCGGCTGGACAGCACGATGCGCACGCAGAAGCAGTTCCTGGCCGATGCGGCGCACCAGCTCAAGACGCCGCTGGCCGGCCTGCGCATGCAGGCCGAGCTGGCTCAACGCGAGATCGACGCCGGCCAGCAGGATGCCAAGTCGCTGAAGAGTTCGCTGCAGCACATCGCCCACAGCAGCCAACGCGCGGCGCACATGGTCAATCAGCTGCTGTCGATGGCCCGAGCCGAAGACCAGGAAAGCGCGCGCCGCCAGCAGGAGGTGAACCTGGCCCGGCTGGCCCGCGAGACGGTGCGCGACTTCGTGCCCAAGGCCATGGACAAGCGCATCGACCTGGGTTACGAAGGCCCCGAGGAGGGCCAGGCCTTGCATGGCCGCCTGCTCGGGCAGCCGTTGCTGCTGCGCGAGTTGATCCGCAACCTCACCGACAACGCGCTGCAGTACACCCCGGCGGGTGGCTCGGTGACGGTGCGGCTGATGGACGACCCGTTCGGCCAGGTCGTGGTGCTGCAGGTGGAGGACACCGGCCCGGGCATCGCCGAGGCCGAGCGCGAACTGGTGTTCCAGGCCTTCTACCGTTCGCTCGGCACCGATGTCGATGGCAGCGGCCTGGGCCTGGCCATCGTGCACCAGATCGTGCAGCAGCACGGCGCCGAGATCACCATCGCCGATGCCCGGCCGCGCACCAGCGCAGCGGCGGCCGACCAGGGCCCCGGCGCGCTGTTCACGGTGCGCTTTCCGTTGCAGCCGATCACGCCACCGGTGCCGACCCCGCCCGACGAATCAGCCTGATCAGGTGTGAATCGTCGGCGTCGGCCAGGCCGTCGTCGCACGCGGCCGCGAACAGCGCCGCGGCCTGTGCCCCCAGGGCCGGGCGAGCACCCTGCGCGTCGGCCATCGCCAGCGCCAGCGCCGAATCCTTGGCCAGCAGGCCCATGCGGGCCAGCACGCGCTCGTCGCCGGCGAGCAGGCGCGGCAGCCGATCGCCGCCGATCCAGCTCTGGCCGCTGGACTGTTCGATGACCGCCAGCGTGGCCGCCCCGTCCAGGCCGATGCGCTCAGCCAGCGCCAGGGCCTCGCAGGCCGCGGCCAGGATCGTCGCCGCCAGCAGGTTGTTGACGAGCTTGGTGCGGGCGCCATCGCCGCAGCGCGGCCCGATTCGGAACAGCCGCGACGAGAGGTGCTGTAACAGCGGCCGATGGCGCTCGAACAGCGCGTCCTCGCCGGCCACCATCAGGCTCATCGTGCCGTCGCGGGCCCGGGCCGGGCCGCCGGACATCGGCGCGTCGAGGCAGCCCAGGCTCAGGCCGGCCAGGCGCGAAGCGATGCGTTCGACATCGGCGGGCCCGATCGTCGGGCACAGCAGCACGCAGGCCCCGGGCCTCAGCGTCGCGGCGGCACCGCCGGTGCCGAACAGCACGTCCTCGGTCTGGGCGGCATCAACGACGCAGACGATGAGCACGTCGCCGGCGGCGCCCACGGCGGCCGGGTCGGGCACCACGACCGCGCCCGCCGCCGCGGCCAGCGCCTCGCGCGTGGGGTCGATGTCGCACACGACGACCCGGCGGCCGCCGTCGCGCAGCCGCAGGGCCATGCCCAGCCCCATCTGCCCGATGCCGACGACACCGACCGTGTCGAGGGTGCTGTTCATCGCTGCATCATTCCGCGGCTGCGCGCGATCGACATCAGCATGCCCAGCGCAAAGCCCAGGGTGACCATCGCGGTGCCGCCATAGCTGATGAAGGGCAGCGGGATGCCGACCACCGGCAGGATGCCGCTGACCATGCCCATGTTGACGAAGGCGTAGGTGAAGAAGCTCAGCGTGATGGCGCCGGCCAGCAGGCGCGAGAACACCGTGGGCGCCTGCGCGGCGATGACCAGGCCGCGGCCGATCAACCCGGTGAAGGCCAGCAGCAGGGCCACGGCGCCGAACAGCCCGAACTCCTCGGCGAAGGCGGCGAAGATGAAGTCGGTGGTGCGCTCGGGGATGAACTCCAGGTGCGTCTGGGTGCCGCTCATGAAGCCCTTGCCGCCGAGGCCGCCGGAGCCGATGGCGATCATGCCCTGGATGATGTGGAAGCCCTTGCCCAACGGATCGGTCGTGGGATCGAGCAGCGTGCACACGCGCTGCTTCTGGTAGTCGCGCAGCACCGGCCAGGCCTTGCCGGGCTCGCAGATGGTGTCGGCGCTGACCACGATGGCGGTGATGCCGACGGCCGCCAGCAGCAGCACCGGCGCGATCAGGCGCCAGGACAGCCCGGCAAAGAACATCACGTAGAGCCCGCCCGACAGGATGAGGATCGACGTGCCCAGGTCGGGCTGCTTGGCCACCAGCCCCACCGGCACCAGCAGCAGCAGCCCCGCCACCGCAAAGTCGAGCGCGCGCAACTGGCCTTCGCGGCGCTGGAACCACCAGGCCAGCATCAGCGGCATCGCCAGCTTGAGCACCTCGCTGGGCTGGATCACGACGCCCACGTTGAGCCAGCGCGTGGCGCCCTTCTTGGTGATGCCGAAGATGGCGGTGGCCACCAGCAAGGCCACGCCCACCGCGTACAGCGGCACGGCCAGGGCCATCAGCCGCTGCGGCGGGACCTGGCCCACCACCAGCATCAGCGCCGCGGCGATGAGCATGTTGCGGCCGTGGTCGACGAAGCGGGTGCCGTGGTCGAAGCCAGCCGAGTACATCGTGAGCAGGCCCATCCCCGACAAGACCAGCACCATCACCAGCAGCATGGTGTCGTAGCCGCTGACCAGCGGCCGCACCCGTTGCCACCACGAGGGTTGATCGTAGACGCTGCGGGTCACTGGACCACCCTGCGCGCTGCGCGCTTCGGGATTCGGGGTTGCGAGCGGCCCGGCGCGATCACTGGCGCAGCATGCGGCCTTCGGCCGATCCCGCCGGGCGGGAACGAGCCCTCGGCAAGGCCTGTGGGCCGTCTCATGGCGCGGCCTTGATCTCGGCCGGGGGCGCGCTGGCCGCCAGGCCGGCGATCGGCACCTCCGCCGCACGCAGCGGCGTGCCCATCGGCGCCACGCTCTGGCCCTGCCGGGTGGCGGCCATGTCCTGCTCATTGGGCCATTGCCCCAGCAGCAGGTAGTCGAACACGCGGCGGGCGATCGGCGCGGCGGCGGTCGCGCCGAAGCCCGCGTTCTCGACCACCACGGCCAGCGCGATGCTGGGCGCCTCCACGGGCGCGAAGGCGATGTACAGCGAGTGGTCGCGCTGACGCTCCTCCATCCGCGCGGCGTTGTAGCGCTCGCCCTTGCCGATGGACACCGCCTGGGCCGTGCCGGTCTTGCCGCCGGTGGCATAAGGCGCCCCCATGAAGATGCGCGTCGAGGTGCCCTCGCGCGTGACGCCGTGCATGGCCTGGTTGATCAGCGCCACGTGCGAGGCTTGCAGCGGCAGCGGGTCGAGCGCCTTGCGTGGCACCACCGGCTGCTCGTTCGTGACCACGTCACGGATCTCGCGCACCAGCCGCGGCTCGAAGCGCAAGCCGCCCGACACCAGCGTGGACGTGGCGGTCGCCAGCTGGAGCATCGTGAAGTTGTTGTAGCCCTGGCCGATGCCCAGCGAGATGGTCTCGCCGGCATACCAGCGCTGCTGTTCGGGCTTCTTGTAGGCACGGCGCTTCCATTCGGTGGAGGGCAGCACGCCGGTGAGCTCGCCATCGAGGTCGATGCCGGTGCGCCGGCCGAAGCCGAAGGGCTCGAGCTGCGCGTGCATCAGGTCGACGCCCATCTCGTTGGCCAGCGAGTAGTAGTAGACGTTGCTCGACTTGACGATCGAGCGCGTCATGTCCACCGGCCCCAGGCCATGGTCGCCGTGGCTGCGGAAGACATGGTTGCCGAAGGCGTAGGAGCCGGCGTCGTTGACGATGGTGCCGGCCGAGCGCTTGCCGGTGGTCAGCGCGGCGATGGCCATGAAGGGCTTGAACGTGGAGCCTGGCGGGTAGGTGCCGCGCAGCGCCCGGTTGAGCAGCGGCTTGTCGACCGATTCGTTCAACTCGCGCCAGTTCTCGACGTCGATGCCATCGACGAACAGGTTGGGGTCGAAGGTGGGCTTGCTGACGAAGGCCAGCACCTCGCCATTGCGCGGGTCGATGGCCACCAGCGCGCCGCGCCGGTCACCGAACATCTGCTCCACCAGCGCCTGCAGCCGGATGTCGATCGACAGCACCAGGGTGTTGCCGGGCGTGGCCGGGTGGCTGCCGAGCCGGCGCACGGCGCGGCCGCCTGCGCTGGTTTCGAGCTCTTCGAAGCCGGTGGCGCCATGCAGTTCGCGCTCGTAGCGCTGTTCGAGGCCCAGCTTTCCGATGTGTTCGGTGCCGCGGTAGTTGGCCTGCAGCTCGTCGTCCCAGTCTTCCATGGCCTTCTTCTCGGCCTGGTTGATGCGGCCGATGTAGCCGATCAGGTGGCTGCCCACCTCGCCCATCGGGTACTGGCGGAACAACCGCGCCCGCACCTCGACGCCGGGGAAGCGGAAGCGCTGCGCGGTGAAGCGGGCCACCTCCTCGTCGGTGAGCTTGGTGCGGATCGGCACCGACTCGAAGCGCTTGCCTTCGTCGGCCAGGCGCTTGAAGCGGCGCCGGTCGCGCGTCTGGATGTCGACCACCTGCGCCAGATCGTCGATCACCGACTCGATCTCGCCGGACACCCGCGCGGGCGTGATCTCGAGTGTGTAGGCCGAGTAATTGGTGGCCAGCACGACGCCGTTGCGGTCGAGGATGAGGCCGCGGTTGGGCACGATGGGCACCACCGCGATGCGGTTGTCCTCGGCCTGCTGGGCCAGGTCTTCGTGGCGCACCACCTGCAGCCACACCAGCCGTGCGGCCAGCAGGCCGAAGCACAGCAGCACGAACAAGGCCGCAGCCACCAAGCGGCCGCGGAAGCGGTCGAGCTCGTGTTCGAGGTTCTTCAGCTCGGTCATGCCTGGCCCCTGCGGCGACCTACAGCGGCCGATTCTCGTCGGGATCGGGCGCGCGGCGCTGCGGCGCGAGCAGCAGCAGCGCCACCAGCGGCCACAGCAGCGCCTCGCCCACCGGCGCCAGCAGCAGCGACCAGCCGGGGAACATACCCCCCACCAGCAAACGGGCGGCCAGGGCGACGAGGTGCCCCACCAGGAACAGCGGCAGGATCTGCAGCGCCTGGTTGGGCAACGAGAACCACAGCAGGCGGCGGTGCGCCGCGATGCCCAGGAAGCTCATCAGCGTGTAGGCCAGCGCATGCTGGCCGAGCACCGCGCCCTGGTGGACGTCGATCACCAGCCCCAGCGCGAAGCCCAGGCCCACGCTCACCCGCAGCGGCTGGTGCACGTTCCAGAAGACCAGCACCAGCGCCAGCAGGTCGGGCGATGCCGCATGCCGGCCGACGGGCAGCATCTCGAGTCCCAGCGCCACCAGCAGCGAGAAGGCGATGAACAGGGGATTGACCGGCAGCAGCAGCTGGTCGGTCCCGCGCGGCATGATCATGGCGCGCTCCTCGGGGTCTGCGGCCGGCTCATCGCTTCGGCGCCTTGGTCTTGGCCGGCTTGTCAGGCGGCAGATCGGGCTCGGGCCGCGGCGGCAACTGGGCGCCAAGTGGCTCGAGCACCAGCAGGTATCGCACGTCGTCGATCACCGCCGACGGCGCGACCAGGATGCGCGCGAAGCCGGAGTCGGCGCGCCGGTCCACCCTCGTGATGCGCCCGACCGTCAGGCCCGGCGGGTAGATGCCGTCGACGCCGCTGGTGGTCAGCGTGTCGCCCACCTGCACGTCGGCATTGCCGGCGATGAAGCGCAGTTCCATGCCGCCCTCGATGCCGCCGAAGGCGGCGCTGCGCTGCTGAGTGCGGGTGTTGAGCACGGGGATCGCGGCGTCGCGGTCGGTCAGCAGTGTCACCACCGCCGACAACGGATACAGGCGCGTCACCTGGCCCAGCACGCCCGCCTCGTTGATCACCGGCGACCCGAGCACCAGGCCGTTGGCCGCGCCGCGGTCGATGAACAGCTTGCGCGAGAACGGGTCGGCGGCCTCGTACATGACCTGGGCCGAGATCGACTTGACCTGCAGCGCCGGTCGCAGGTCGAGCAGTGCACGCAGGCGGTTGTTCTCTTCGGTGAGGCGTTCGACCTGCGCCGCACGCAGGGCCTGGCGGGCCAGTTCGGCGCGGGCGGCGTTCTCGGCGGCCAGCGCCGCGCGCAAGCCTTGCAGGTAATCGCCGCCATTGGCGGCCAGGTCCACCGGCACCTGCAGCGCCCGCTGCACCGGCAGCAGTGCCGTGGCCAGCGCCGCGCGCAGGGGTTGCGTCACCGCGAAGCGCGTGTCGGCCGCCATCAGGAACACCGCCAGCGCAGAGAACAGCGCGAGCTTGGTCAGCGCCGAGGGACCTTGGCGAAAGAAGGGCGGCGGGGTGCGATCCAGGGTGCCGAGGGGCATGGCAGGTCACCACCACAGCGTTGCCGGGCCACCGGGCCCGGCTTCGCGGGCCTTATTCCGACGTGAAGATCGAACCCAGGCGCTCCATGCGCTCGAGGGCCATGCCACAGCCCCGCACGACGCAGGTCAGCGGGTCTTCGGCCACCAGCACCGGCAGGCCGGTTTCCTCGGCCAGCAGGCGGTCGAGGTCGCGCAGCAGCGCGCCGCCGCCGGTGAGCATCATGCCGCGCTCGGCGATGTCGGCGCCCAGTTCGGGCGGTGTCTGCTCGAGCGCGTTCTTGACCGCCGAGACGATCTGGTTGAGCGGGTCGGTCAGCGCTTCGAGGATCTCGTTGGACGAGATGGTGAAGCTGCGCGGCACGCCTTCGGACAGGTTGCGGCCCTTGACCTCGATCTCCTTGACCTCGGAGCCGGGGAAGGCCGAGCCGATGTTCTTCTTGATCATCTCGGCCGTGGGCTCGCCGATCAGCATGCCGTAGTTGCGCCGGATGTAGCTGATGATGGCCTCGTCGAACTTGTCGCCGCCGACGCGCACCGAGCCCTTGTAGACCATGCCGCCGAGGGAGATCACGCCCACCTCGGTGGTGCCGCCGCCGATGTCGACGACCATCGAGCCCGAGGCCTCGGACACCGGCAGGCCGGCGCCGATGGCCGCGGCCATCGGTTCCTCGATCAGGTAGACCTCGCTGGCGCCGGCGCCCAGCGCCGACTCGCGGATGGCGCGGCGTTCGACCTGGGTGCTGCCGCAGGGCACGCAGATGATGATCCGCGGGCTGGGGCGCAGCACCGACCGCGGATGGACCATCTTGATGAACTGCTTGAGCATCTGCTCGGTGACGGTGAAGTCGGCGATGACGCCGTCCTTCATCGGCCGGATGGCCTCGATGTTGCCGGGCACCTTGCCCAGCATGGCCTTGGCCTCGGCGCCCACGGCCTGGATGGTCTTCTTGCCGTTGGGGCCGCCTTCATGGCGGATGGACACGACCGAAGGCTCGTCGAGCACGATGCCCTTGCCACGCACATAGATCAGCGTGTTGGCGGTGCCGAGGTCGATGGCCAGGTCGGTGGAGAAGTAGCGGCGCAGGGATCCGAACATGGGATGGGTCGCAGTGGGGGGGCTGTCAGGGCACCGCGCGGAAGGTGCCCGGCGGGGCCATCTTGGTGGCCATCGAGGCGGGCGCGAATCGCATGGTGGACAGCTGGGTAGGGGCTCGCTGAGGTGTGCGCACGGCTGGATTAGGGGCCGCCGCAGGCCTCTGGGAGAGTGTGTCGGTGCCAGCCCATTTGCCGCCTGTCGAGCCCGTAGACGCTGCCGTGGTGCAACCAAGGCAAGAACGGGCCGTTTTGTCCTCGACGAAGCCTGCAAATGGGTGATGGATAACCGGCGATAATAACCCATCACCCTGCTGTTTCTGCCCGAGCCACCTCGCTGCAGGACGTAACTCCCGATGGCCCTGACACCCCAGGACGTGAGCCGGATCGCCCATCTGGCCCGTCTCGAACTTTCCCCTGCCGAAGAGCCCGTGATGCTGGCCCAGCTCAACGGCTTCTTCTCGATCGTCGAGCAGATGAGTGCGGTCGACACCACCGGCGTCGAACCTCTGTACACACCGCTTTCGGCGGTGCAACAGGTGCCGCTGCGCCTGCGCGAGGACCTCGTCACCGAGACCGACCGTCGCGAGGCCAACCAGCGCAGCGCCCCGGCCGTCGAGGACGGGCTGTTCCTGGTGCCGAAGGTGATCGAATGAGCGGGGACCTTCACGACCTCGGCGTGGCCGAACTGGGCCGCGCGCTGGCGGCGCGCCAGTGTTCCAGCGAAGAACTCGTCGGCCACCTGCTGTCGCGGGTCGACCGCCTGGGCTCGCTCGGCGCGTTCCTGCATGTCGACGGCGACGGCGCGCGCGCGGCCGCCCGTGCGGCCGACGCCCGACGCGCCGCGGGCGTCGCCTCGCCGCTGCTGGGCGTGCCGATCGCGCACAAGGACATCTTCGTCACCGCCGACGCGCCCACCACCGCCGGCTCCAAGATCCTGGCCGGCTACCGCAGCCCCTTCGATGCCACCGTGGTCGCGCGGCTGGCGTCGGCCGGCACCGTGAGCCTGGGCAAGCTCAATTGCGACGAGTTCGCGATGGGTTCGGCCAACGAGAATTCGGCCTTCGGCCCGGTGCGCAACCCCTGGGACACGTCGCGCGTGCCCGGCGGCTCGTCGGGCGGTTCGGCCGCGGCCGTGGCGGCGCGCCTGCTGCCCGCGGCCACCGGCACCGACACCGGCGGCTCGATCCGCCAGCCGGCCGCGTTCTCGGGCGTCACCGGCATCAAGCCCACCTATGGCGTGTGCTCGCGCTACGGCATGATCGCCTTCGCGTCCAGCCTCGACCAGGCCGGCCCGCTGGCCCGTTCGGCCGAAGACTGCGCGCTGCTGTTGTCGGCGATGAGCGGCTTCGACGAGCGCGATGCCACCAGCGCGCAGCGCCCGCCGCAGGACTTCCACGCGCAGATGCTGGCGCCACGCGACGGGGCCACGGCGGCCACCAAGCCGCTGGCCGGCCTGCGCATCGGCCTGCCGAAGGAGTTCTTCCCCGCGGGCCTGTCGGCCGACGTGGCCGCCGTGGTGCGCGCCGCGCTGGCCGAGCTGCAGGCGCTGGGCGCCACGCTGGTGGACGTGAGCCTGCCGCGCACCGAGTTGTCGATCCCGGTGTACTACATCATCGCGCCGGCCGAGGCCAGTTCGAACCTGTCGCGCTTCGACGGCGTCAAGTTCGGCCACCGCGCCGAGCAGTACACCGACCTGCTCGACATGTACAAGAAGACGCGCGCCGAGGGCTTCGGGCCCGAGGTCAAGCGCCGCATCATGATCGGCGCCTACGTGCTGTCGCACGGCTACTACGACGCCTACTACCTGCAGGCGCAGAAGCTGCGCCGCATGATCGCCGACGACTTCCAGCGCTGCTTTGCCGAATGCGACGTGATCGCCGGGCCGGTGGCGCCCAGCGTGGCCTGGAAGCTGGGCGAGCAGGGCGACGACCCGGTCAAGGCCTACCTGGCCGACATCTTCACCCTGCCTGCCAGCCTGGCCGGCCTGCCCGGCATGAGCGTGCCTGCGGGCTTTGCTCCATCCGACAACCCGCACGGCATGCCGGTCGGCCTGCAGCTGATCGGCAACTACTTCGCCGAGGGCCGGTTGCTGCACACCGCCCATGCCCTGCAGCAGGCCACCGACTGGCACCGTCGCGCGCCGGCGGGTCTCTGAATCGCGATCACACCATGAGCAGCCCAGCCCTCATCCGTGGCCACGAGGTCGTCATCGGCCTCGAAACCCACGCCCAGCTGTCCACGCAAAGCAAGATCTTCTCCGGTGCCTCCACCGCCTTCGGCGCAGCGCCCAACACGCAGGCCTGCGCGGTGGACCTGGCGCTGCCCGGCACGCTGCCGGTGATGAACCGCGCCGCCGTCGACCGGGCCATCCGCCTGGGCCTGGCGGTGGGCGCCAGGATCGCGCCGCAGTCGATCTTCGCGCGCAAGAACTATTTCTACCCCGACCTGCCCAAGGGCTACCAGATCAGCCAGTACGAGATCCCGGTGGTGCAGGGCGGCAGCGTCTCGTTCGTGCTGGCCGGCGAGCGCAAGACCGTGCGCCTGACGCGGGCGCACCTCGAAGAGGATGCCGGCAAGAGCCTGCACGAGGACTACCACGGCCAGACCGGCATCGACCTCAACCGTGCCGGCACGCCGTTGCTCGAGATCGTCACCGAGCCCGACATGCGTTCGGCGGCCGAGGCGGTGGAGTACGCCAAGGCCCTGCACGCGCTGGTGATGTGGCTGGGCATCTGCGACGGCAACATGCAGGAAGGCAGCTTCCGCTGCGACGCCAACGTGTCGGTGCGCCGGCCCGGCGCGCCCTTCGGCACGCGGCGCGAGATCAAGAACCTCAACTCCTTCCGCTTCATGCAGCAGGCGATCGAGTTCGAGGTGAACTGGCAGATCGACCGCCTCGAAGACGGCCTGGCCATCGAGCAGGCCACCGTGCTGTTCGACCCCGACACCGGCGAGACGCGGGCCATGCGCAGCAAGGAAGACGCGCACGATTACCGTTACTTTCCAGACCCAGACCTGCCTCCGCTGGTGATCGGCCCCGAATGGGTGGAGGCCGTGCGCGCCACCCTGCCCGAGCTGCCGGCGGCGATGGCCACGCGCTTCGTGCAGCACGACGGCCTGCCCGCCGACGACGCGGCGATGATGACGCAGAGCCTGGCCTTCGCCCGCTTCTACGAGGCGGCGCGCGAGGCGTGCGGCCAGCCCAAGCTGGTGGCCAACTGGCTGATGGGCGAGGTCTCGCGCCGGCTCAATGCCGAGGGCCGCTCGATCGAGGCCAGCCCGGTGTCGGCGGCCACGCTGGCCGCGCTGATCGGCCGCATCGTCGACAACACCGTCTCCAACAACGCCGCGCGCCAGGTGTTCGACGCCCTGTGGGCCGGCGACGGCACCGACGTGGATGCGGTCATCGAGGCCCGCGGCCTGCGCCAGATGAACGACACCGGCGCGCTCGACAAGATCGTCGACGAGGTGCTGGCGGCGAACCCGAAGTCGGTGGAAGAGTACCGCGCCGGCAAGGACAAGGCCTTCAATGCACTGGTCGGCCAGGTCATGAAGGCCAGCCGCGGCAAGGCCAACCCGGCGCAGGTCAACGAGGTGCTGAAGCGGCGGCTGGCTTGAGCGCCGTGCTGGCGGTGGCCGGGCCGATGGTGCCCGGCTGCGCGCCGGCCCACAGGCGGCGCAGGCGCTCGAGTTCGGCGTCGTAGAGCCGGTTGATGCGCGCCAGTTCCTGCGTCTGGTTCTGGGCCAACGACTTCTGCGCGTCCACCGCGGCGTCGTTCGCGTCGATCTGCTGCTTCAGCCGCAGCGGCAGCGTGCGGCCCTTGTAGAACTCGGCTTCGAGTTCCAGCGGTTGGCGCTCGGCGGTCAGCTCGGCCTGGCGCACCTCGGTGGTCTTGATCGCCGCCCGCACCGTGTCCAGTGCCGACTCGCGGGCCTTGCGGTGGTCGGCCTCGTTGCCGAAGCGGGCCAGCAGGTTGCGGTCGCGGCGCACCGCATCGGCCTGCGCGGCCTTCTGGACGGCCGCCTGCCGTTCGGCGGCTTCCTTCTCGGCGCGCTCGTCGGCAGTCAGCGGAGGCGGCTTCACGGCGCGCAGCGACCCATCCTTGTTCAGCACGCGCTGCTCGCGCGCGTTGCAGTCGGGGATGGGCCGGTCGGACGTGAGCCGGCGGCCTTGGGCGTCGACGCAGGTGTAGATACCCTGGGTGGTGTCCGGCGGTGCCGCAAGGCTGGACCCACCGGCCACCGTCAGCCCGGCGCCCAGGCCGAACACCAGCCTGCAGGCCAGGCCGAGGCGGTTGACGGTGGAGCGGGCACTCTCGGGCATTCAGACTCCGTAGCGGTCCCGGTAGGCTGACACGGCGGGGCGGTGCTCGGCCAGCGAAGGATCGCTCTGCGACGAAAGAAACTGCAACAAGTCGCGCAGGGTGGCGATGGCCACGACCTCCAGTTGAAGCTGGTCGCGCACGTACTGAACGGCCGACCAGGGCTTCTCCTGCCCACCTTCGGCCGCCTTCTCCTGCCGGTCGAGGGCGATGGCGACGCCACAGGGCGTGGCGCCGGCGTCCCGGATCATGGCAATCGATTCGCGCACGGAGGTGCCTGCAGACATCACATCATCGACGATGAGAACGCGCCCGGCCACCGGTGCGCCGACCAGCGAACCGCCCTCGCCGTGATCTTTCGCCTCTTTGCGGTTGTAGGCGAACGGCACGTTGCGGCCCAGCCGGGCCAGCTCGATGGCCACCGCGGCGGCCAGCGTGATGCCCTTGTAGGCGGGGCCGAAGAGCATGTCGAAGGGCAGGCCCGAATCGATCAGGCGGCGTGCATAGAATCCGGCCAGTCGGCCCAGCTTGGCGCCGTCGTCGAACAGGCCGGCGTTGAAGAAGTAGGGCGACAGCCGCCCGGCCTTGGTCTTGAATTCTCCGAAGCGCAGCACGCCGGACTCGACCGAGAAGCGGACGAAATCCTGCGCCAGCGCGTCGGAGCGGTCGCTTTCGGCATTCATGGGGTCACCTTGGCTTTCAGGCTCGTCACACTCAACTTGAACGGCATCCGCTCGGCGGCCAGCAAGGGCTTCGTCGAATGGGCGGACAAGGTGGGCGCCGATTGTATGGGGGTGCAGGAGATCAAGGCCCAGGCGGCCGACGTGGCCGGCCGCTTCGACACCGTGGCCGGCATGGGCGGGCATTTCCACTTCGCCGACAAGAAGGGCTACTCGGGCGTGGGCCTGTACACCCGCAAGACGCCCAGCGACGTGATCGTCGGCCTGGGCGACGCCGATTTCGACGCCGAGGGCCGCTATGTCGAGGCGCGCTTCGACAACGCCCGGCGCAAGCTCAGCATCATCAGCTGCTACTTTCCCAGCGGGTCGTCCAGTGAGGACCGCCAGCAGGCCAAGTTCGTCTTCCTCGACACGATCTACCCGCGCCTGCTGCGCCTGAAGGAAGAGCGCGAGTTCATCCTGGTGGGCGACGTCAACATCGCGCACAAGGAGATCGACCTCAAGAACTGGAAGAGCAACCAGAAGAACTCGGGCTTCCTGCCCGAGGAACGCAACTGGATGACCCGCCTGCTCGACGAGGCCGGCCTGGTGGACGTGTTCCGCAGGCTCAACCCCCACGCCGAGCAATACACCTGGTGGAGCAACCGGGGCCAGGCCTGGGCCAAGAACGTGGGCTGGCGGCTCGACTACCACCTGGCCACGCCGGCGCTGGCGGCCCAGGCCAAGGCCGAACACATCTACCTGGCGCAGCGCTTCAGCGACCATGCACCGCTGACGATCGACTACGACTTCACCCTGTGATGGCCGGACGCGCCGCCGCGGCCGTCAGCCCCGCACCGCGTCGACCACCGCGCGGAACAGCGCATTCGACGCGCGGCCGCTGGCCGGCTGGTTGTAGCGGCCGGCGGTGATGGCCACCACCAGGTCCAGCGACGGCACCACGAACAGGCGCTGACCCCCGTTGCCGAAGCCGGCGATCCAGTCGATGCCCGACCCGGAGCCGTGCTGGAAGCGTCCGTGCCACCACTGGCGGCCGTAGAAGAAGCCGTCGGCGGCGGGCATGCGCGGTATCAGCGCATCGGCCACCCAGTCGGCCGGCACCAGCGGCTGGCCCTTCCAGCGTCCGCCGTCGAGCATCAGGCGGCCGACGCTGGCCAGGGCGCGAGGGGTCAGGCGCAGGCCCGAGAAGGCCAGGTGCTTGTCGCGCCAGCCGGTGCGCCAGGTGACGTTGCCGATGCCCATCGGTTCGAACATGGTCTGCTGGGCCAGGGCCAGCAGGGTCTGGCCGGTCACCCGCTCGACGATCTCGCCCAGCAGCGCCGTGGCGCCGCCACAGTAGGTCCAGGTGCTGCCGGGCGGGTGGGCCAGCGGCAGGTCCAGCAGGTGGCGGTCGCGGTTCAGCGCCAGCGCCATGCGGGTCTCGCTGTTGGCCAGTTGGCCATAGGGCACGTTCCACTCGTCCCATGCCCACCCGGTGGTCATGTCCAGAAGGTGCGCCAGCGTGATGGCGCGGCGCTCGGGCGTGGCCAGGTCGGCGTGCTCGGGGAAGAAGTCGAACACCGGCTTGTCCAGCCCGCCGAGCAGGCCGCGGCCGTGCGCGATGCCCGCCAGCAGGCCCGTGATGCTCTTGCTGATTGAGCGCAGATCGTGCGGTGTGTCGGGCCCGAAACTCACCTCGCGTTCGAACCAGGCGCCACCGGGCCTGTCGCGACCGGTGAAGTAGGCCTCGGCCAGCGTGCGGCCGGCGCGTTCCACCACCACACCATGGGTGTTGCTGCCGTCGCTGCCGGCCGCGGCGAGCAGGCGGCACAGGGCGTCGTGGCCGCAGCCATCCTGCCCCGCCGAGGGCGCCGACACGGCCCATGCCGCCACGCCTGCGGCCAGGCATGTGCGGCGCCGAAGCCCCGGGGTACTGCGCATGGTGGGCGATCCTATACTGGGCCATCGGTCCCTCGGGCAGCCCTCGTTCTCGACATCGCCACCATGCAACCCGTGCTGCACAGCCTGCTGGAGACTGACCTCTACAAGTTCACGATGTGGCAGGCCATGCTGCATCGGCACCCGCAGACGCAGGCAGAGTACGTCTTCATCTGCCGCAACGCGCGCGACTACCCGCTGACGCACCTGATCGCCGAGGTCAACGAGCAACTCGACCACCTCTGCAGCCTGCGCTTCACGCACGACGAACTGGCCTATCTGGGCGGCCTTCGCTTCATCAAGAGCGACTTCGTCGACTTCCTGCGCATCTTCCAGTTCCAGCGCGATTTCATCACCGTGCGCGACAACGCCGGCACGCTCGAGATCGTCGCCCGCGGACCGCAGGTGCACGTGATGGCCTTCGAGATCCACGTGCTGGCCATCGTCAACGAGCTGTACTTCCGCCGCTTCGACCAGGCCACGGCGCTGGCGGAAGGGCGCAGGCGCCTGGCCGCGAAGGTAGAGATGTTGCGCGAGTTCGGCCGCGGGCCGGCGCGCCGCCATCCCTTCGAGCTGTTTGACTTCGGCGTGCGCCGGCGCTTCTCGGCCGAATGGCACCGCGAGGTGGTGGCCACGCTGGCGCGCGAGGTGCCCGAGTACTTCAAGGGCACGTCGTGCGTGCTGCTGGCGCGCGACCTCAACCTGGTGCCCATCGGCACCATGGCGCACGAGTTCATGCAGACCTACCAGGCGCTGGGCGTGCGGCTGCGCGATTTCCAGAAGGCCGCGCTCGAGGCCTGGGTGCAGGAGTACCGCGGCGACCTGGGCGTGGCGCTCACCGACGTGGTGGGCATGGACGCCTTCCTGGCCGACTTCGACCTGTACTTCGCCAAGCTCTTCGATGGCCTGCGCCACGATTCGGGCGACCCTTTCGTGTGGGGCGAGAAGGCCCTGGCGCACTATGCCAAGCTGCGCATCGACGCCAACACCAAGCGCCTGGTGTTCAGCGACGGGCTCGACCTGCACAAGGCCTTCGCGCTGTACAACCACTTTGCCGACCGCACCCAGATGGGCTTCGGCATCGGCACCCACCTGACCAACGACGTCGGCCTGCACACGCTGCACATCGTGATGAAGCTCACTCAGTGTAACGGCCAGCCGGTGGCCAAGCTGTCCGACAGCCCGGGCAAGATCCTTTGCGACGACCAGACCTTCCTGGCCTACCTGCGCCAGGTGTTCAACGTGCCGACGCCGGCGCCATGACGATCCTCGGCACCGACGCCCGCCCGGTGGGCGCCAGCGGCCTGAAGGCCTCGCCGCTGTGGCTGGGCGCGATGATGTTCGGCGACCAGACCGACGAGGCCGAGTCGGCGCGCATCGTGGCCGCCACCCGCGAGGCCGGCCTCAACGCCATCGACACGGCCGACGCCTATGCCAACGGCGAGTCTGAGCGCATCGTCGGCCGCCTGATCGCCGCCGACCGCTCGCGCTGGGTGCTGGCCAGCAAGGTGGCCAACCCGATGGGCAGCGAGCCCAACGACCGCGGCCTGTCGCGCCGGTGGCTCGGCCACGCGCTGGACGCCAGCCTGCAGCGCCTGGGCACCGACTGGATCGACCTCTGGTACCTGCACCGCGACGACGAGACCACGCCGGTGGAAGAAACCGTGCAGGCGATCGGCCGCTTCATCGCCCAGGGCAAGATCCTGTACTGGGGCGTGTCCAACTTCCGCGCCTGGCGCGTGGCGCGCATCGTCGACTGCGCGCGGCGCCTGGGCGTGCCGCCGCCGATCGCCTGCCAGCCGCCCTACAACGCGATGACCCGCGGCATCGAGACCGAGTTGCTGCCGGCCTGCGCCCACTATGGCCTGGGCGCCATCTGCTACAGCCCGCTGGCCCGCGGCGTGCTGTCCGGCAAATACGCGCCCGATGCAGCGCCCGAGGCCGGCACGCGCGCTGCCCGCGCCGACAAGCGCCTGATGCAGACCGAATGGCGGCCCGAATCGCTGGCGCTGGCGCAGACGTTCAAGGCCCACGCGCAGTCGCGCGGCCTCACGCCGGGGCAACTGGCCACCGCGTGGGTGTTGAACAACCGGCTGGTCACGGGCGCCATCGGTGGCCCGCGCACGCTGGCGCAGTGGCAGGATTACCTCGGCGCACTGGCGGTCGATTTCACCGCCGAGGACGAACGCATCGTCAGCGCTCTGGTGCCTGCTGGCCACGCGTCGACCTACGCCTTCACCGACCCGATCTACCCGGTGACGGGGCGGCAGCCGCGCTGAATCGGCCGGCCGGTTGGTTGGCGCTCTCGGCGCCGCACGGCGGCCAGGCCCAGCAGGGCCATGCCGGCCAGCGCCATCGACGTCGGCTCGGGCGCGTGGAATCTGCGCATGGCGAAGTCGATCGGCTGCGTGCTCGCATCAACGGTCACGACCACCTGGATCGCTCCGAGATGGTCATTGTCGAAAATCGAAGGGTCGTACGGCTGTCCGAGGCGGTAATACGGGAGGAATGCCGCGGCATATCCGTCGGCGACATATCCACTGCCATCGAAGGTCGAGAAATCGACCTGCTCGATCCTGCCGTTGATGTCTTTCAACGTCAACGAGACCATCGGGTTTCCCAACTGGCCGCTGTTCGAGTAGAAGTAGGACCAGTATTGCATCCACGGCGAGCCCCCGATGTGTTGGTCCCCGTCGGGGCTTACAGAACCGAAGTTGCCGCTTTCGGTGTCGCCGTCCCAGGTGAGGATGAATCGGACGATGTCGCCAGCGGCAACATGGGCCGTGAACTCATAGTTCGGGCCGATGATCGGCGTGTGCGGGTTGTAGACGACCGAGGCCGTTGTGACGTGACTCGCCCCCGAGTTGTCGATCACGATGTCGCGATAGCACGCCGTGATGTACCAACACGAGGTTGTGCCATTGCCGACCGTCTGGCCGCCCACGGCACCGGCCTCGACGGAGACGTGCTGCAGCACGTTGAAATCGTCGATCACGATGTTGGCTTGGGCGGCCGACACGCCCAAAGCCGCGAAGGCTGCCAAGACGAGTTTGGTGAACCTGACCATGACTTTTCCTTTCGAGAGCTGGCCCTGACGCCGTCCAGAGCAATAGAACCTCAACCCGTGCGAGCGCCGTGCCACTGCGCCGCGTCAACGCCGGTCGATCGCTCAAGCGCTGCCGCGGTGCCTGCGGCGGCGCACGGCGGCCATTCCCAGCAATGCCAGACCGGTCAGCGCCATCGAGGATGGTTCGGGTGCCTTCAGTCGGCGCATCGCGAAGTCGACCGGCTGGGTGGTCGCATCGATGGTCACGACCGCCTGGATGGCGAGCGCTTTGCCGAGCGGCAATTCCCAGTTGTCGTAGTCGATGGTCGTCCAGGGAATGTGCAATGAAGGGGCCGCGTATCCGTCGGGACGATAGCCGCCGGCAGTGAAGTCCGAGAACTCAGCCGACAGCAGATTGCCGTCCATGTCCTTCATCGTCAGCGTGACCTTGGTGTGTCCCGTCTGGCCGCTGTTCGAATAGATGTAGGGCTGGAAGCTTGGGAAATACGTGACGGGGATGCCGCCTTCCACAGCGCCGAAGTTGCCGCTGACGGTGTCGCCATCCCAGGTGATGATGAAGGTCACCGAGTCGCCCGCAGCCACATGGGCCGTGAACTCGTAGTTGGGGCCGATGGTCGGCGTGGTCGCGTTGTACTGCACCGAGGCGGTGGTGGCGTGACCGGCCGCCGAGTTGTCGATCACGATGTCGCGGTAGCAGCCGACCATGTACCAGCACGAGGTCGTGCCATCGCCGACTGTGTTGCCGCCGATGGCACCGGCACCGACCGTGACCGACTGCAGCACGTTGAACTGTTCGATGACGAAGGTGGCGTGGGCGGCCGACACCGTCAATGCTGCGACGGCTGCCGCGGCGAGCTTTGAGAACCTGACCATGATGCGTCCCTTCGAGAGCTGGCTCGGGCGGAACCCTGAGCACTTTGACCTTAGTCCTTGCGAATGCAAGGCCCACTGAGCCGCGTCAACGCCAGGTCGATGTGTGGCGTGAAGCCGGGTTGCGGTCGGCCCGAGACCCTGTGCCCTCGCCGGTGAGGAGGAGGTCGGCTGTCGGCCTCGAACGTCGGCGACGCGTCGACGTGGGACGCCACCGGCCCCAATCGACTTGACTCCCCGCCGCGCCGACAAACCTCGTGTTCGTGCAAAGCGGCAACGCAGGCTGCCATTGCGACAGCCAATGCAGCACTGTGCGGCAACCTGCTGGCTTCGTTCTGCCGTGAGCCCTGGGGACACTGGGCTCCATCGCCGCCACGCAGTTGATTCGGAGACCCCTTGCCCACCGCCCAAGACCTGTCTACCCTGTACCTGAGCGCGGCCGACGTCGCCCGCCTCGTCGACCGCCTCGGCCTGCCGGCCTGCCTGCACGGTGTCGCGCAACGCCTGGAGCACGACTTCGGCCGCTGGACCGATTTCGACAAGACGGCCCGCGTGGCGAGCCACTCGCCCGACGGCGTGATCGAACTGATGCCGGTGTCGGACGAGTCGCTCTACGCCTTCAAGTACGTCAACGGCCACCCGAAGAACACGCAGTCGGGCCTGGCCACCGTGATGGCCTTCGGCGTGCTGGCCGACGTGGCCACCGGCGCGCCGCGGCTGCTGGCCTCGCTGACGCTGGCCACCGCCATCCGCACCGCGGCGATGTCGGCGCTGGCCGCCCGCGTGCTGGCGCGCCCGGGCAGCCGCACGATGGCGCTGATCGGCAACGGCGCGCAGAGCGAGTTCCAGGCCCTGGCCTTCCGCGAGTTGCTGGGCATCGACACGCTGCGCGTCTTCGACACCGATCCGCGCGCCACCGCCAAGCTGTTGCGCAACCTGCATGGCCAGGGCCTGCGCCTCGTGGTCTGCGGCAGCACGGCCGAGGCCGTGCGCGGCGCCGACATCGTCACCACCGTCACCGCCGACAAGGCGCTGGTCACCATCGTCACGGCCGACATGGTCGAGCCCGGCATGCACCTCAACGCCGTCGGCGGCGATTGCCCGGGCAAGACCGAGTTGTCTGCCGACGTGCTGCAGGCCGCCTCGGTGTTCGTCGAGTACGAGCCGCAGACCCGCATCGAGGGCGACATCCAGCAGATGCCGACCGATTTTGCGGTGACCGAGTTCTGGCAGGTGCTGGCCGGCCGGCGGCCCGGGCGCACCAGCGACACGCAGGTGACGGTGTTCGACTCGGTCGGCTTCGCGCTTGAGGACCACTCGGCGCTGTGCTTCCTGGAAGAGGCCGCGCGACACCTGGGCCTCGGCGATCGGCTCTCGCTGGTGCCCGATGCGGCCGACCCGAAGGACCTGTTCGGCTCGCTGGCGCGGCCGGCGGCCACCCATGCCGTCCGGCCCGAGGCGCTCGCGGCCTGACGTCCCAGGCCAGGGCTCAGTGCCCCTCGAAATCCACCAGCGTGAACAGCGGCAGCCCCGACTCGCGCAGCCGGGCCGAGCCGCCCAGCTCGGGCAGGTCGACGATGGCCGCGCCCTCGATCACGGTGGCGCCCAGCTTCTCGAGCAGGCGCTTGCCCGCCATCATCGTGCCGCCGGTGGCGATGAGGTCGTCAATCAGCACCACGCGGTCGCCGGCCTTCACCGCGTCGGTGTGCATCTCCACCGTGGCCGAACCGTACTCGAGCTCGTAGCTTTCCTCCACCGTGGTGTAGGGCAGCTTGCCCTTCTTGCGGATGGGCACGAAGCCGACGTTGAGCTCGTAGGCCACCACCGCGCCGATGATGAAGCCGCGCGCGTCCAGGCCCGCGATGCAGTCGGGCCGCACGTCGAAGTAGCGGTGCACGAACTCGTCGATCAGCACGCGGAACACACGCGGGTTGGACAGCAGTGGCGTGATGTCGCGGAACTGCACGCCCGGCGCCGGCCAGTCGGGCACGGTGCGGATGTGGCGCTTGATGTAGTCGGCGTGCAGCGCGTGCGCCGGCATCTCGATGGGGTGGTCGCTCATTTTGCAGTTTGGGTGTCGGTGGCCACTCGGCCGAGGGTGATGACGCGTGGGCGGCCGTCGACGTCGCGTTCGCCGCGCAGCAGCACGGCCTCGCCCAGGCCCAGCGATTCGCCGCTGAGCGCGGCGATGTTGACCATGTGCGTCACCCACACCGCCACCTCGCCGGCGGGCTGCGCCACCAGCGCCTGGCGAAGCTCGGCCGACTGGGCCGGCTCGCGCTCGCGGGCGTCGAAGAACGAGTCGAGCGCCTGCCAAGGCGTGGCTTGGCCGAAGGCCAGCGTGGCGGTGTCCAGGCAGCGGCACCAGCGGCTGGACCGCACCTGCGTGGGCACCAGGCCCTGGGCGGCCAGCGCCGGGCCGATGCGCTGCGACTGCGCGCGCCCGTCGGCGCTGAGCTGGCGCTGGCTGCGGCAGTCGGCCAGCGAATAGCCGGGTGGATCGCCGACGCCCGGCTCGGTGCGGGCGTGGCGCAGCATCACCACCACGCCGTGGCGCGACAGGTCGACGCCCAGGCGTTTCAGTGCGGGGTGCGTGGGCCGCGTACCGGTGGGCGCCGCGCGTGGCACGCACCATGGGCCGGCCGCGGCGGTGGCGGCCAGGGCCACCAGCCAGCAGCGGCGGACCCGTGTGGTGGTGTCGATCGTCATGTCGTCGTCATCCCCTCAGCAGCTTGGCCTCGGCCAGCGACAACGCCTCGGGCAGGCCCGACAGCACCAGCGTGTCGCCACCGGACAGGATCAGCGAATCGTTGGCTTCGACCACACGCCCGCCGGCCTGACGCACCGACACCACCTGCACGCCGATGGCGTGCAGCGCCTGGTCGATCAGTGGCCGTCCGATGCAGGCCGCGGCCGTGGGCAGCGACACGCTGGCCAGCCGCGCATGCTGCAGTTCCTCGACCGTGTCGTCGTCGGCGCCGTGGAAGTAGCCACGCAGCAGGCTGTAGCGGGCATCGCGCGCATCGCGGGTGATGCGCACCACGCGGCGCATCGGCACGCCCACCAGCACCAGGGCCTGGGCGGCCAGCATCAGCGAGCCCTCGATGGCCTCGGGCACCACCTCGGTGGCACCGGCGTCGCGCAGCCTCTCGAGGTCGCTGTCGTCGATGGTGCGCACGATCACCGGCACGGCCGGCGCGTGCTCGCGCACCAGGTGCAGGATCTTCAGGGCCGACGGCGTGTCGGGGTAGCTCACCACCACGGCGCTGGCGCGCGCCAGGCCGGCGGCCATCAGGCTGGGCAGCCGCGCCGCGTCGCCGAAGACCACGCTCTGGCCGGCCGCGGCGGCGCGGCGAACACGATCGGGGTCCAGGTCGAGCGCCATGTAGGGGATGCCTTCCTGCGACAGCAGCCGGGCCAGGTTCTGGCCGCTTCGGCCGTAGCCGGCGATGATGACGTGCGCTTCGGTCTTGATCGACTTCTTGGCGATGGTGGTCAGCTGCAGCGATTGCAGCATCCACTCGCTCGACGACAGCCGCATCACGACCTGGCTGCTGGCCATCACGATGAAGGGCGTGGCCAGCATCGACAACACCATGCTGGCCAGCACCGGGCTCATCCACTGCTGCGCCACCAGGCCTTGCTCGGCGCCCAGCGTCAACAGCACGAAGCCGAACTCGCCGGCCTGCGCCAGGTACAGACCGGTGCGGATGGCCACGCCCGGCGTGGCATGGAACAGCCGCGCCAGCAGGGCCACCAGCACCGCCTTGGCCAGCACCGGGCCGCAGGTCAGCAACAGCACCAGACCCCACTGGTCGATCACCGGCCGCCAGTCGAGCTTCATGCCGATGGTGATGAAGAACAGGCCCAGCAGCACGTCGTGGAAAGGTCGGATGTCGGTCTCGACCTGGTGCTTGAACTCGGTCTCGGCGATCAACATGCCGGCGACGAAGGCGCCCAGGGCCAGCGACAGCCCGGCGTGCTCGGTCAGCCAGGCCAGGCCCAGCGTGACGAGCAGCAGGTTCAGCACGAACAACTCCTCGCTCTTGCGCCGCGCCACCAGCGTGAGCCACCAGCGCATCACGCGCTGGCCGCCCACCAGCAGCACGGTCAGCAGCACCACCGCCTTCAGCAGGGCGAAGGCCAGCGTGCGCGCCATGGTCTCGCCGCTGTCGCCCAGCGCCGGGATCAGCACCAGCAGCGGCACCACGGCCAGATCCTGGAACAGCAGGACGCCCATCACGCGCTTGCCGTGCTCGGACTCCAGTTCCAGCCGCTCGGCCATCAGCTTGACGACGATGGCGGTGGACGACATGGCCATGGCCGCGCCCAGCGTGATCGCGCCCTGCCAGTTGAGCTGCCACTGCACGCCCACCCAGGCAAAGGCCATGGCCAGCAGCACGTTGCCCATGGCGGCGCCCAGCGTGGTCAGCACCACCTGCGACATGCCCAGACCGAAGACCAGCGTGCGCATACTGCGCAGCTTGGGCAGGTTGAACTCCAGCCCGATGACGAACATCAGGAACACGACGCCGAACTCGGCCAGGTACTTGACGCCCGCCGAGTCGCGGGCCAGCGCCAGCGCGTTCGGGCCGATGAGCACGCCGACGACCAGGTAGCCCAGCATCGGCGGCAGCTTCAACATGCGGCAGGCCACGACGCCCAGCACGGCGGCGATGAGGTACAGCAGCGCGAGTTCGAGGGTGGTGGCCATGCGTGCGGCGGGGTCAGGTGGCGGCAGAACAGGCGAAGGGCCCGCACCTAGAATGAGTGATCGTAAGCGACCCTCGGCAGCGAGCCTGGGTCGCACATCAAGCATCCCTCATGCCCAGACCTTTCGATCCGCAACGCGCGCTGCGCCTGGCCGCAGAGACCTTCGAGATCGAGGCCCGGGCGCTGCTGGGTCTGGCCGCCAGGCAGGGCGAGGGCTTTCCCCGCGCGGTGTCGGCCATGCTGGCCTGCCGCGGCCGCGTGGTCGTGATGGGCATGGGCAAGAGCGGCCACGTCGGCCGCAAGATCGCCGCCACGCTGGCCTCCACCGGCACGCCGGCGTTCTTCGTGCACCCGGCCGAGGCCAGCCACGGCGACCTGGGCATGGTCACCGCCGCCGACGTGGTGCTGGCCATCTCCAACAGCGGCGAAAGCGACGAGCTCGCGGCCATCCTGCCGCCGATGCGGCGCCTGGGCGTCACCCTGGTGGCCATGACCGGCCGCGCCGATTCCACGCTGGCCGCGCATGCCGACATGGTGCTGTCGTCGGCCGTCGACCAGGAGGCCTGCCCGCTCAACCTGGCGCCCACCGCCAGCACCACCGCGCAGATGGCGCTGGGCGATGCGCTGGCCGTGGCGCTGCTCGATGCGCGTGGCTTCCGCGAAGAGGATTTCGCCCGGTCGCACCCCGGTGGCTCGCTGGGCCGCAAGCTGCTGGTGCACGTGGGCGACCTGATGGTGTCCGGCGACGCGCTGCCCTGCGTGGCGCCCGGCACCAGTTGCATCGACATGATGCGCGAGATGTCGGCCAAGGGCCTGGGCGCGGCCGTGGTCGTCGACGCCGAGCGCCGCGTGCTGGGCATCTTCACCGACGGCGACCTGCGCCGCCAGGTCGAGCGCGGCGCCGACCTGCGCGCGCTCATCGCCGGCGATGTGATGCACGCCGGCCCGCGCACCATCCGCGACGACGCGCTGGCGGTGGCCGCGGCCGAGTTGATGGAGGCGCACCGCATCACCTCGGTGCTGGTGGTCGACGCGCAGCAAGTGCTGGTGGGCATGCTCACCATCGGCCACCTGCTGCGCGCCAAGGTGGTCTGAGTGCCCGACACCCCGGCGCTGAGCTTTCCGCCCGAACTGTTGCTGCGCGCACAGGGTCGCGGCCTGGGCATGAAGCTGGCGCTGTTCGACGTCGACGGCGTGCTCACCGACGGGCGGCTGTTCATCGGCGAGCAGGGCGAGGTGTTCAAGGCCTTCCACGCGCTCGACGGGCATGGCCTGAAGCTGCTGGCGCGCGCCGGCATCGAACCGGTGATCATCACGGGGCGCGATTCCGCTGCCGTGCGGCGCCGCGTGGCCGACCTGGGCCTGGACCGGCAGGCCCACTTCGGCGTCGCCGACAAGCTCGCGCTGGCCGAGCAGGTGCTGGCCGCTGCGGGCGTCGACTGGGCCGACGTGGCCGCCATCGGCGACGACTGGCCCGACCTGCCGCTGCTCACCCGCGCCGGCTTCGCCTGCGCACCGCCCAATGCCCACGCCGAGGTGCGCGCCGTGGCCGACCACGTCACGGCCGCACCGGGCGGCGCCGGCGCCGCGCGCGAGTTCTGCGACTTGCTGTTGATGGCCTGCGGTCGTTATGCCGATCTGCTGGCCGCCGACGGCCTGCAGTCGGGCCGCACGCTCGATGCGCACTGACGCCCGATGGCACGCCTCAGCCGCGACGCATGACCGCCAGCGCCTCGCCACCGCCCGAACTGCACCTGCCCGACCTGCCCGAGGTGCCCGTCACGCTGGGCCCGGTCGTGCATGGCGGAGACTCCGCCCCGGTGCGGGTGCCCCTGGGTCTGCGGGTGCGCGATGCGGTGTCGACCTACCTGCCGCTGCTGCTGATGGCGCTGCTGGCCAGCGGCACCTGGTGGCTGGTCAAGCACACGCCCATGCTCGACGCGCCCGCCGCGGCCCGGGCGGTGCGCCACGACCCCGACTACACCATGAAGGGCTTCAACGTCGTTCGCTTCGCGCCCGATGGCCGCTTCGCGATGCGGCTCCAGGGCGACGAACTGCGCCACTACCCCGACACCGATCGGCTCGAAATCGACGGTGTGCGCATCGAGGCCGTCGCCCCGGACGGCCGCACCACCCGCGCCAGCGCACGTCGGGCGCTGGCCAACGGCGATGTCAGCGAGGTGCAGCTGATCGGCGGCGCCCGGGTGGTGGCCGATCTCGGTGGCGGCGACGCCCTCGAGATCGACGGCGAGTTCCTGCATGCCTTCTTGCGCTTCGAGCGCCTGCGCTCGCACCAGCCGGTGGAGGTGCGCCGCGGCGGCGGTGTCACGCGGGCGGGTGGGCTCGACTACGACCACCTGGCGCGTGAACTGCGCCTGGAGGGCCCGGTGCGCAGCCGACTGCCGCCGACGGCGGCGCGACCGCCGACATCGGCATCGGCCGCTGCCGGTGTCGACCCGGCGCCGGCTGCTCCCGCAACCCCCACACCCGCGGCAACACCCGCCTCGAAGGCTGCGCCATGAACCAGGCCCCTCTCGCCTTCATCACCGGGGCCTCCAGCGGCATCGGCCAGGCCCTGGCGCTGCGCTACCACCGTGCCGGCTGGCGGCTGGCACTGGTGGCGCGGCGAGGCCACGAGATCGAGCAGTGGGCGCGCGAGCAGGGGCTGGACGCCGAACGTGTGGTGGTGTTCTCGGCGGACGTGCGCGACACCGAGGCCATCACCGCCGCCGGTCGCGACTGTCTGCAGCGGCTGGGTGTGCCGGACGCGGTCATCGCCAATGCCGGCATCAGCGTGGGCGTGGACACCGCCGACGCGGCCGACCTCGAGGTCATCCGCGCCACCTACGAGACCAACAACATCGGCCTGGCGGCCACCTTCCAGCCCTTCGTCGCCCCGATGTGCCAGCGCCGCAGTGGCCGGCTCGTGGGCATCGCCAGCGTGGCCGGCATCCGCGGCCTGCCGGGGCACGGCGCCTACTGCGCCAGCAAGGCCGCGGTCATCAGCTACTGCGAAAGCCTGCGCGGCGAATGCCGTCCGCATGGCGTGGCGGTGGTGACCATCTCGCCCGGCTACATCGATACGCCGCTGACCCGTGGCAACCGCTACGGCATGCCCTTCCTGATGTCGGCCGACGACTTCGCGGACCGGGCCTTCCGCACCGTCGAGGCCGGCACCAGTTATCGGGTGATCCCATGGCAGATGGGCGTGGTGGCCAAGCTGCTGCGCGCATTGCCCAATCCCTTGTTCGATCGGCTGCTGGCCGGCCGCGCCCGCAAGCGACGCCGCAGCGAATGACCGGTGGACCCGCCGCGGGCCTTCGCGGCGGCAGGCGCTGACGCGCCGCCCGGCAGCGCGGCCCGGCGCACCATGACAAAGGGCGCCCGAGGGCGCCCTTGCATGGGTCTGGCCAGAATTCGAGCAGGGCGTGGCAATCGCTGCAGCCCGCCTGCCCGTCGGTCCGGCACCCTGACCGGCGCGTGCGCCGGTCATGCCATTCGATCAGTAGCCTTGGCTGCCGCCGCCGTAGCCGCCGCCGCCACCGCCGCGGGGACCGCGACCGGTGCCGTAGGGGCTGCGACCACCGCCGCCGCCGCCGAAGCCGCCCGGGCGCTCTTCACGCGGGCGAGCTTCGTTGACGACGATCGCGCGCCCTTCGAGGGGCTGACCGTTCATGCCATTCATGGCCGCTTGGGCCTCGGCCGACGACGACATCTCGACAAAGCCGAAACCCTTGGAACGACCGGTTTCGCGGTCCATCATCACCTTGGCAGAGGTGACGGCGCCGAATTGAGAGAACGCGGCCTGAAGGGATTCATCCCGCACCGAGTAGGCGAGGTTGCCGACGTAAAGCTTGTTTCCCATGAGGGGAAGCTCCTTGCTATGAAAAGAAAACCATGTGGAGCTTCTACCCAGCGTGAACCACTCAAGCTAAAGGCACCGTCTCCAGACACGGGCCGGGGGACCATGGCACCCCTCCTTGGCATTATGGGCGGAAATTTGCGAATGGGGCCACTGTGCAGCGGCAAGGACTAACCCGCACGTATGATGATGTTGTGACACGGGAACAACACAAGGCCCGCCGGAGCCCTGTGTCGCCTCGCTCCGCCGCGTGATCGACACGCCCCCCATGGACCTGCTCAAGCCCTTGATCGCCTTGCTGGCCATCGTCAACCCGGTGGGTGCGGTGCCGTTCTTCCTGGCCTTCACGCAGGGCCTCTCGCGTGAGCAGCGGCTGCGCACCTTGCGGGTGAGTTCGTTCTCGGCGTTCTGCGTCATCGCCATCAGCGGGGTCGCGGGCCCGCAGATCATTGCCTTCTTCGGCATCTCGATCGCGTCGTTCCAGGCCGGCGGCGGCATGCTGCTGCTGATGTCGTCGCTGCACATGCTCAATGCCAAGCCGGCCGAGAGCGGCAAGGACGATGTCGACGAAGGCCAGGCCAAGGCCGACGCCGGCGACAGCGTGGCGGTGGTGCCCTTGACCATCCCGCTGCTCACCGGCCCGGCCACCATCTCCACGATGGTGATCTATGCCGAGCGCACGCGCACCTTCATGGAGCACGCGGTGCTGGTGGGTTACGGCGTGGTCATCGGCCTGGCCACCTACGCCGCGTTCGCCGCCAGCGGCCGCATCGCCAAGGTGCTGGGCCGCACCGGCATCAACGTGATGACGCGGCTGATGGGGCTGATCCTCGCGGCCATGGCCGTCGAGCTGCTGGCCGACGGATTGACCAAGCTGTTCCCGGCCCTGGCCGGCGGCGCACACCGGTGACTTCATGGACGCCACCTTCGACATCGTCATCGTCGGCGCCGGCACGGCCGGTTGCCTGCTCGCCAACCGCCTGAGCGCCGACCCGGCCTGCCGCGTGCTGCTGCTCGAAGCGGGCGGCAGCGATGACTACGTGTGGGTCCACATCCCGGTGGGCTACCTCTACTGCATCGGCAACCCGCGCACCGACTGGCTGTACTTCACCGAGCCCGACCCGGGCCTGAACGGCCGCAAGCTGCGCTACCCGCGCGGCAAGGTGCTGGGTGGCTGCTCCAGCATCAACGGCATGATCTACATGCGCGGCCAGCGGCGCGATTACGACGGCTGGGCCGAGGCCTGCGGCGATGCACGGTGGCGCTGGGACGACTGCCTGCCCTTCTTCCGCCAGCACGAGGACCACTGGCGCGGCACCGCCGACGCGGCGCACGCCGCCGCGCACGGCGCCGGTGGTGAATGGCGCGTCGAGCGGCAGCGCCTGTCGTGGGAGGTGCTCGACGCCTTTGCGGCGGCCGCGCAGCAGGCCGGCATCCCGGCCACCGACGACTTCAACCGCGGCGACAACGAGGGCGTCGGCTACTTCGAGGTCAACCAGCGGCGCGGCGTGCGCTGGAATGCCACCAAGGCCTTCCTGCGCCCGGTGGAGCGGCGCCCCAACCTCACCGTGTGGACCGGCGCACAGGTGACCCGCGTGCTGGTCGAGCGCGGCCCGGCCGGCCCCCGCGTCGGCGGCGTCGAACTGCGCCGGCAGGGGCAGTTGGTGCGCGTCGAGGCCACCGCCGAGGTGGTGATGGCCGCGGGCGCCATCGGCACGCCGCAGATCCTGCAGTTGTCGGGCATCGGCCCGGCACCGCTGCTGCAGCAGCACGGCATCGCCGTGCAGCACGAGCTGCCCGGCGTCGGCGAGAACCTGCAGGACCACCTGCAGATCCGCGCGGTGTTCGAGGTCGAGGGCGTGAAGACGCTCAACACCCAGGCCAACTCGCTGTGGGGTAAGGCCGCCATCGGCCTGGAGTACCTGCTGAGGCGCAGCGGGCCGATGAGCATGTCGCCGTCGCAGCTGGGCTGCTTCACGCGCTCGTCGGCCGAGCACCGCTGGGCCAACGTCGAATACCACGTGCAGCCGCTGTCGCTCGACGCCTTCGGCGAGCCGCTGCACCGCTTCAACGCCTTCACCGCCAGCGTGTGCAATCTCAACCCGGGCTCGCGCGGCCATGTGCGCATCCGCTCGCCGCGGCCCGAGGACGCGCCGGCCATCATGGCCAACTACCTGTCCACCGATGACGACCGGCGTGTGGCCGCCGATTCCTTGCGGCTGACGCGACGCATCGCCGCGCAAGCCGCGCTGGCAAAGTACCGGCCGCGCGAGGTGAAGCCGGGTGTGCAGTTCCAGAGCGACGACGACCTGGCGCGCCTGGCCGGCGACATCGGCACGACCATCTTCCACCCGGTGGGCACCTGCCGCATGGGCCGTGCCGACGATCCGCTGGCGGTGGTCGACCCTGAGTTGCGGCTGCGCGGCGTGGCCGGCCTGCGCATCGCCGATGCCAGCATCATGCCCACCATCACCAGCGGCAACACCAATTCGCCGACCCTGATGATCGCCGAGCGCGCCGCCCAATGGATCTCCGGGTCGAGGCGTGGCGGGGGTGCCGAATTCCGGGTTAACCCGGGCTGACGGCGCGGGCGCCGGTGCCTACATTCCGCGCACTCGACGCGATTGGTGTGGCTTTGGTCACATCCGAAAGCGTCCGGGGGACTGAGGAGACGACAACGCGGCACCAGGCAGTCGATGCCCAGCGTGCCCCACAGTGCCACTCGCTTGGCGCAGGAAACGACGGCAAATCGGCCAGGCGCCGGACCCACCAGGTCCGGCGCTTTTTTCTTTCCCGATCCCCGATGACGCAGCGCCACCCTTCCCGCCCATGCTCGAACTGATCGCCGTGCTGGCGGCCTCGGCCCTGGCCGGTTTCGTCGATGCGGTGGTGGGCGGCGGTGGCCTGGTGCTGGTGCCGGCGCTGTTCAGTGCCTATCCGGGTGCCGCACCGGCCACGCTGTTCGGCACCAACAAGGCCGCCGCCGTCTGGGGCACCGCCTGGTCGTGCGCCCAGTACTTCAAGCGCATCCAGCTGAGCGTGCGGTCCCTGCTGCCGGCGGTGGCGATGGCCGGGGCCGGCTCCTGGGTGGGCGCCGGCCTGGTGTCGCGGGTGGACGCCACCGACCTGCGCCGCGCGTTGCCGCTGGTGCTGGTCGGCCTGCTGGCCTACACGCTGACGCGTAAGGACCTCGGGTCCCAGCACGCGCCGCGCTGGCGCGGCGGCCGCCAGGCGATGGCGGCGGCGGCGATCGGGCTGGTCATCGGCGTCTACGACGGCTTCTTCGGGCCCGGCACCGGCAGCTTCTTGGTCTTCCTGTTCGTGCGCGTGCTGGGCTACGACTTCCTGCACGCGTCGGCGGCGGCCAAGCTGCTGAACACCGCCACCAACAGTGCTGCACTGGTGCGCTTCTCGATCGCCGGCCAGGTGTGGTGGGAGATCGGCCTGATGCTGGCGGTGGCCAACGTGGCCGGCAGCCTGATCGGCACCCGCCTGGCGCTGCGACACGGCTCGGGTTTCGTGCGCGGCATGTTCGTCGTGGTGGTCAGCGCGCTGATCCTGAAGACCGGCTACGACGGCTACCTTCGCTGAGAGGGTGTCGACGCGTGGCGGCCGGAACAGCCCGCCGATGTCGGCGCTGTTCGCGGCACCGGCCCGGGCCCGTCCGGCTAATCTGCCGCCATGCCCGTCGATCCCGAACTCCGCTCCCTCGACATCGACATCCCGGCCAAGCCGGATGCCCTGGTGCGTCTGTCGCTGCTGCTGGCCGACGACGAGGTGAACCTCGACGCGGTGGGCGAGCTGATCGAGTCCGACATGGCGCTGGCCTCGGCGGTGATGAAGGCGGTGAACTCGTCGCTGTACGGTCTGTCCGGCCGGGTGCAGAGCGTGCACCAGGCCGTCACCTACCTGGGCACGCGCGAGGTGGCTGGCATCACCTTCGAGATGGGCCTGCGCGCCGCCTTCCCGCCGGCGGCGGACCTGGAGCCCATCTGGGACCGTGCCGGCCAGCGCGGCTTCCTGATGGGGCGGCTGGGCCAGACGCTGGGCGTGGACGCCTGGGCCGCCCACTCGGCCGGCTTGTTCGAGGAGTGCGGCAAGGCCGTGCTCTACCGCCACGCGCCCGAGCACTACCCGGCCATGCTGCGTGCGTCCGACAGCGACGCCGAGCTGTGCCAGATCGAGGCCACCGGCTTCGGCGTCAGCCACGACAAGCTGGGCGCGGCGCTGTGCGAAAGCTGGGGGCTGGGGCCGGCGGCGGTGGCCAGCGTGCGCCACCATGTCGACGCGCAGGCCACGCTGCAGCTGGTGGGCCCACCCGCCCGCCGCGCGGTGCTGGCCTTGTCGGTCATCGTGCAGGCGATGCTGTCGGACTCCGATTCGCTCGACGACGTCGTGGCCGAGGTCGCGCCGCAGGCGGCGCTGGACACCACGCTGGTGCTGCGCGCCGCCCGCAAGCTTGAAGAACAGCTGGCCGAGGCCGCGTCGCACGGGCGCTGACAGCGTCGACGGCCTGCCACCCGCGCGGGCCGACCCGGCCAGGCCGCGCCTGTGGCCGCAGGGATTGGGGTGGGCACCCCACACCAACCCGAGGGCAGGAAAGCCCGATGGGCTGGCCGCGCCGTCGCGGCTACCCTTGCGCACGGCCGATCCCCCGGCCGCCCGAAAGGCCCGCACCATGCCCCAGAAGACCCCCATTGCCCCCGAGAAGCTGGCGCTGCAGCGCTTGTACCACTTCGAGAAGTCGGCCCCCGACCGGGTGATCTTCACCCAGCCCATGGGCGGCGGAGCGGTGAAGACCTTCACCTGGGCGCAGGCCATGGACCAGACGCGGCGCATGGCCGCGCACCTGAAGGGCCTGGGCCTGCAGCCCGGTGACCGCGTCGCGCTGATGTCGAAGAACACCGCCTGGTGGATGATGGCCGACTGGGCCATCTGGATGGCCGGCGGCGTGTCGGTGCCGCTGTACCCCACGCTGGCCGCCGACACCATCCGCCAGATCCTCGAGCACAGCGAGGCCAAGCTGCTGTTCATCGGCAAGCTCGACGGCTGGGACGGCATGAAGGCCGGCGTGCCGGCCACGATGCGCTGCATCTCGCTGCCACTGGCGCCGGCCTGCGGCTGCCCCAAGTGGGACGACCTGGTCGGCAAGACATCGCCGATGACCGAGTCGCCGGTGCGCGACGGCGACGAGATGTCGACCATCATGTACACCTCGGGCACCACCGGCATGCCCAAGGGCGTGATGCACAGCTTCGCCACCTTCGCCTGGTCGATCGAGTCGGGCCTGAAGCGCATCACCGTCAATGCCGACACGCGCATGCTGAGCTACCTGCCGCTGTCGCACGTGGCCGAGCGCGCGCTGGTCGAGCACGGGCTGCTGGCCTCGGGCATGCAGGTGTTCTTCGCCGAGAGCCTCGAGACCTTCACGCAGGACCTGCAGCGCGCGCGGCCCACCGCCTTCTTCTCGGTGCCGCGGCTGTGGGTGAAGTTCCAGCAGGGTGTGTCGGCCAAGATGCCGCCGGCCAAGCTCGACCGGCTGCTGAAGATCCCGATCGTGCGCGGCCTGGTGCGCAAGAAGATCCTCGGCGCGCTGGGCCTCGACCAGTGCCAGTTCGCCGCCGGTGGCGCCGCGCCGATGCCGCCGCAGCTGCTCGACTGGTACGCCAGGCTCGGCCTGCCGATCGTCGAGGTCTACGGCATGACCGAGAACTGCGGCGTCTCGCACGCCACGCTGCCTGGCGTGCAGCGGCCCGGCACCGTCGGCCAGCCCTACGACGGTGTCGAGCAGCGCATCGACCCGGCCAACGGCGAGATCCAGGTGAAGAGCCCCGGCCTGATGCTCGGCTACTACAAGGAGCCCGAGCTCACCCGGGACGCCTTCACGCCCGACGGCTGGCTGCACACCGGCGACAAGGGCACGATCGATGCCGAGGGCAACCTCAAGATCACCGGCCGGGTGAAAGACCTGTTCAAGACCAGCAAGGGCAAGTACGTGGCGCCTGCCCCCATCGAGGACCGCCTGGTGATGCACACCTCGGTGGAGGCGTGCTGCGTCACCGGCGCCAACCTGGGTCAGCCGCTGGGCATCGTGATGCTCAACGTCGAGGCCATCGCGCGTGTGCGCGACCCGGCCGGCCGCAGCGCGCTGGAAGCCTCGCTGGCCGAGCACCTGAAGACCGTCAATACCGGCCTCGACCCGCACGAACAACTCGATGCACTGGTCGTCGTCACCGAGCCGTGGTCGGTGGACAACGGCTTCATCACGCCGACCTTCAAGGTCAAGCGCAACCGCATCGAGGAGGTCTACGCCGCGCATTACGACGGCTGGGTGGCTGCGCGGCGCAAGGTGATCTGGATGGGCTGACCGGGCCTTCGCCCGAGCCGGTCGATGCGGCCAGCTGCAGATGCAGCTTGACGCTGCTGGGGGTTTTCGCGGATCGTCGGGGCGTCAGCAGTCAACCGGGAGCGCCGCTTCGTTGACTCGGGAGGACACGCGACCCCATGAACCTGGCCTGTGCCGCCTGCAGATCGTCCATCGGGCCGGGCCACCGCTTCTGCGCCGCCTGCGGTGCGCCGGTCGCGGCGCCGGGCGAGTCGGCCGACCGCTTCGAGTCGCCGCTGAGCTACACGCCGCCGCACCTGGTGCAGCGCATCCTCACGTCGCGCAGCGCGCTCGAAGGCGAACGCAAGCGCGTCAGCGTGCTGTTCTGCGACATCGCCGATTCGACGGTCCTGGCCGAACGGCTGGGCGAGGAGCGGATGCATGAACTGCTGAACCGCTACTTCGAGATCGCACTGGACGAGGTCCATCGCTACGAGGGCAGCGTCAACCAGTTCCTGGGCGACGGCTTCATGGCCCTGTTCGGCGCACCGTTGGCGCTCGAGCACCATGAACGGCACGCGATCCTGGCCGGGCTGGGCGTGCGCCAGAGGCTGGCGAGCGAGTTCACCGACGCCGCGCAGGCCGCCGGAATGCCGTTCCGGGTGCGCATCGGCATCAACACCGGCACGGTGGTGGTCGGCAAGATCGGCGACAACCTGCGCATGGACTACACCGCCGTCGGCGACACCACCCATGTCGCGGCGCGGCTGCAGTCGATGGCGGTGCCGGGCGAGATGCTGATCGCCAAGGCCACGCAGGAGCGGGCCGGACCCTGGATCGACACCGTCGGCCTGGGGCCCTTGCCGATCAAGGGCAAGAGCCTGCCGCTCGAAGTGCACCGGGTGGTCGGCCTGCGATCGGCCGCGGCCGCGACCCAGGCGCTCAGCGGCCGGCGCCTCAGCCGCTTCGTCGGCCGCGAGGACGAGCTGGCGATGCTCCTGGACAGTCTCGACCAGGCGGCGTCGGGGCAGGGCCGGGCCATCGGCATCGTCAGCGAACCCGGCATGGGCAAGACCCGCCTGCTGTGGGAGTTTCGGCAGCGCATCGAGCCGCGCGGGGTCGCCTTCCTCGAAGGGCAATGCCTGTCCCACGGCCGCAGCATGCCGTACCTGCCGATCCTCGACATCCTGCGCGCGGCCTGCCGCATCGCCGACATCGACGTGCCCGAGGTGCAGCGCGACAAGGTGCATGCGGCCCTGCGGGCCGTCGGCATGGACGCCGACGCCGACACGCCGCACCTGCTGCACGTGATGGGCCTGCCGCAAGAGCCGTCCACGCGCGCCACCATGACGCCCGAGGGCCAGCAGGCCCGCACCTTCGAGACGCTGCGGCAGTTGCTGGTGATGGCCAGCCGGCGGCAACCCCTGGTGCTGCTGATCGAAGACCTGCACTGGGCCGACCGCAGTTCGCAGGCCTTCATCGCCTCGATGGTCGCCAGCCTGGCCGACGCCGCGGTGCTGTTCATCGCCACCTACCGGCCCGGCAGCCCGCCGGCCTGGGCCCAGGCACCCTTTGCCCGCCAGTTCGAGTTGCAGCCGCTGCCGCCGAGTCTCGGCCTGGAGATCGCCCGTGGCGTGCTGGTCAGCCTGTCGGGCACGGAGGCCCTGCCCGCAGCGGCCGCCGGCATCGTCGAACGGGCCGAGGGCAACCCGCTGTTCCTGGAGGAACTGGCGCGCGCCGCCGGCGAGCGCCCCGAGGCCGCCGACGGCGTGCCGGACACCTTGCTCGGCGTGCTGGCGGCCCGGCTGGACCGGCTGCCCGATGCCGCGAAGCACCTGCTGCAGATCGCCTCGGTCATCGGGCGCGAGTTCTCCAGCACGCTGCTGGCCCGGCTGTGGGACGAGGCCACGCCGATCGACGTCGAGCTCGACCGGTTGACGCGGCTGGAGTTCATCCATTGCCGCACCCCGGCCGATGCCGCCACCTTTGCGTTCAAGCACGGGTTGTCGCGCGAGGTCGCCTACGCCAGCCTGCTGGCCAGCCGGCGCCGCGCCTGCCATGGACAGGTGGGCCTGGCGCTGGAACAGGTGCACGCCGACCGCCTGGACGAGGCCACCGAGATGCTGGCCCACCAGTTCGGCCACAGCGCCTTCGACGACAAGGCCGTGGACTATGCGGTCCGCGCCGCCGGGCGGGCGCAGCGCCGCTGGGCCAATCCCGAAGCGCTGGCCTTCTTCGAACTAGCCCAGCAGCGCCTGGCGGGCATGCCGGCATCGGCCGACCACCGGGCGCGCACGATCGATGTCGTCCTCGGGCAGGCCGAGGTCAGGTTCGCCCTGGGCCAGCATGCGGCGCAGCTGGAGGCGCTGCGCCAGATCGGGCCGCAGATCGCCAGCACCGACGATCCGGCACGCCGCGCGGCCTGGCACTACTGGATGGGGTTCCTCACCAGCTTCACCGGCGGGCCCGCGGCCACCTCGATCGACCACTGCGGGCAGGCGTCGGCCATCGCGTCCGAGGCCGCGCTCGAAGACCTGCAGGCCTCGTCCGACGCCTGCCTGGCCCAGGTGCACCTGATCGCCGGCGACCTGCAACCGGCCCTGGACATCGGCGAGCGCGCCCTGGAAGTCTTCGAGCGCCAGGGCAACCGCTGGTGGGCCTGCCGGACGCTGTCGCAACTGATCCCGGCCGCCAACGCGCTGGGCCTGTGGTCGCGCGGGCTGACCTACTGCGATCGCGCGATGGCCCACGGCATCGCGATGGACGACTTGCGCTTGAAGGCGTCGGCGCTCATCCGACTGGCCTCGACCCAGATCCAGCGCGGCGATTGGCAGGCCGGGCTGCAATGCTGCGAGCAGGCCCAGGCGCTGGCACCGGTGCAGTACGACGCCGCGGCACTGCGCGCGGTGCGCGGCTATGGCCTCATCAAGGCCGGCCGCCCGGACGAGGGCCGTGCCGAGCTGGAAGCCGCCCTGACCTGGTACGACCGTGCCCACCTGCGCTTCACCCAGACGCTGTTCTCCACCTGGCTGGCCGAAGGCTGGATGCGCTCGCGGGCCGTCGACCAGGCGCTGCCCCTGCTGCAGGGCCTGCATGCCACCTGCGCCGAATTCGGCTACCGATTCCTGCTCGGCGTCACCCACCGGATGCTGGCCGAGTGCCTGCAGTCCATCGACGGCGACGCGGCCACAGCACATCTGCGGCAGGCTGTCATCCTCTTCGAAGCCATTGACGCGCGAAATGAATTGGCGAAGACTTGGTTGGTCGCAACATCGTTTCCGAATGGGCTGGTCGAACCCGGTCGCAATGCAAGCCTGCGAGCGGACGCACGGGCAGAGTTGCAGCGCCTGGGGACATTGGACTGACCCGATGCGTCGCCCCGGTCCGCATCGCTCGGGGCAGTCGATGCAGCGCGGGAGAGCCATTGCACAACCAATGCCCCTGTGCCACTTGCCAGCCGCGCGCATGGCGATCCAGAGCGCGCAGAGTCCAGTCCCCGCCGCGGACCAGTTCCGCCTTTGTCTCAACCTCAAATCGAATCAAGGAGCAAGCCATGGCGTCACTGGTCTACATTCCGCCCGAGGCCACGGAGCTGGGGCAGCTGATATTCGCTGCCAATCCCTACCTGGCCGGCATGCCGCCGAAAAACACGTGGGCCAATCCGCCGCTCACGGTCGTGCTGGTCACCACGGGGGGCGATCCGCCCTATTACATCGACCCCAAGGGCACCGAGCTGGCCGAGAGCCCAGGCCATTGGGAATTCAAGTACGCGCAGCACTACGTTGCCCGCGCGATCCGGGTGCCCTACATGTACTACAAGCGCTCCGATGCCGATCCTCTCGTCGGGCTGCTGGTGCGCGACTACTTCCTGATCGGCTTCGAGGGCGGCGCCGTCTACAAGCGGGCCAACGCCTGACGGTGTCTCGGCGGCCACGACCCCGGCCCCGCGGCCGACGTCAATGCCGCCGCCGCGCCGATCCCGTGGCCCGCCGCGCTGCGGGCCAGGCTTGGCCTTCGGCACCGGGCTCGCCGCCTGCCATGCCGGCGCCGTCGACCTCGACCGGCCAGGTGGCAGCGCAGCGCACCACGTCGCCGATCACCAGCAGCGCCGGTGCGGCCACGCCCGCTTCGGCCACCGTGGCTGCCAGCGTGCCCAGCGTGCACAGCAGGTGGTGTTGGTCGGGCGTGTGCGCGGCGCCCACCACCGCCGCGGGCGTGTCGGGCGACAGGCCGCCGGCCTGCAGCGCCTGGGTGATGGCCGCCACCCGCGCCACGCCCATGTAGACCACCAGCGTCAGGCCCGAGCGCGCCAGCGCCGCCCAGTCGGGCTCGGCACCGCCGGGCGCCGCATGGCCGGTGACCAGCGCCACGCCCTGGGCATGGCGGCGGTCGGTGACCGGGATGCCGAAGGCCGCCGGTCCGGCGATGCCAGCGGTCAGGCCGCTGACCACGCGGACGTCGACGCCGGCCTCGCGCAGCGCTTCGCACTCCTCGCCGCCGCGGCCGAACACGAACGGGTCGCCGCCCTTCACCCGCACCACGCGCTCGCCGCGCCGCGCCTCGGCCACCATCAGCCGGTGGATGAAGGCCTGCGGCGTGCTCGCGCAGCCGCCGCGCTTGCCCACGTGCACCACGCGCGCCGAGCGGCGCAGCCAGCGCAGCACGCCCGGCTGCACCAGGTCGTCGACCAGGGCCACGGTGGCCTGTCGCAGCGCCTTGATGGCCTGCACGGTGAGCAGGTCGGGGTCGCCGGGGCCGGCACCGACCAGCGTGACGACCGGGCGGTCTTCGGGACGGGTCATGTCGAGGCCTCCAGTGGGTGGTGGCGCCGCACCAGGGCCTTCACGGCCGGCAGGCAGGAGCCGCATTCGGTGCCGCACTTCAGGCGCGACTGCAGCGCGGCGAGCGAGGCGCCCTCGTCGCCGGGGCAGTGCGGCAGCGTCGCGAGGATGCGGTCTTCGCTGACGTCGTGGCAGGCGCACACCTGCCGGCTGCGCAGGGCCACAGGCTGCGGCGGCGCGGCGCTGGCGGCCAGCAGCGCGCGGCCGAAGCCGGCGGCCGGCGCGCCCTGTTGCAGCAGGTCGAGCACCCAACGCTGCGCCGCACCGTCGCCCGACAGCAGAAAGGCCTGCAGCGTGCCGTCCGGCCGCAGCCGCATCGCGCGGTGCTGGCCGGCGCGGGCATCGGCGTAGCGCAACACAGGGCCGTCGGTCAGGTCGAAGGCCGCCTCCAGCGCCGACAGCAGCGCGGTGTCGGGCGCGTCGATGCGGGCGCTTCGCCACAGCAGGCCGACGCGGTCGCCCGGCTCGCGGCCGAAGGGCAGGCAGGCGGCATAGGCCCACTGCGCCATCAGCGGCCGCAGCCGCTCGCGCGTGGCCAGCCAGGCCTCGGCCGGCAGCCAGGCGGCGGCCACCAGCCCCCAGGGCAGCTCGGCGCGCTCCAGGCGCACCGCCGTGTGCTTCAGCTCGGGTTGCTTCGACTGCGGGCAGAAGGCGCCGGTGGTCAGCGCGTTGACGCCCTGGCTGCCGTCGCCGCCCAGCACCTCGTCGCCCCAGTGCATGGCGATGAAGGCCTGCGCCGGCGGCACCGTGTCGCTGGCCTGCACCGGCAGCACCAGGCTGCCGCGGCGCGACTGCACGCGCACCAGGTCGCCGGCGCGCCACTGGCGGCGGTCGAGCTCCTGTGGATGCAGCTCGATCGCGGGCTCGCCGCCATGCGAGAACAGCCGGCCCAGCGTGCCGGTGCGGCTCATGCCGTGCCACTGGTCGCGCAGGCGCCCGGTGGTCAGCGAGACGGGGTAGCGTGCGTCGCGCACTTCGGCTGTTGGGCGAAAGGCCGGCGCGACGAAGCGCGCGCGGCCGTCGGGCGTGGCGAAGCGGCCGTCGGTGTACAGGCGTGCGGTGCCGGCCGCGGCGCCTTGCGGGCAGGGCCACTGCTGCGGCACGTCGAGCGCGGCGTAGCTCAGGCCGGTGATGTCGAGGTCGCGGCCGCGGGTGCTCTCGCGGTGCTCGTTCCACACCGCCTCGGGGCCGTCCCAGCCGAACATCGTCTCGCCGACGAAGCCCGGCACGCGGCGCGAGGGCAGGCGCCGCTCCAGCCGGCGCGCCACGTCCACCGCGATGGCCCAGTCGTCGCGCGCCTGCCCGGGCGCCGGCACGGCGGCGCGCACGCGGCTGATGCGGCGCTCGCTGTTGGTCACCGTGCCGCTCTTCTCGCCCCAGCTGCTGGCCGGCAGCACCAGGTCGGCCCAGGCGGTGGTGGCGGTGTGGGCATAGGCCTCCTGCACGACGACGAAGTCGCAGCGCTCCAGCGCCCGCCGCACGTTGGCCTGGTCGGGCATCGACTGAGCGGGGTTGGTGCAGACGATCCACAGCGCGCGGATCGCGCCGTCGGCCGCGGCCTGGAACATCTCCACCGCGCTCTTGCCCGGCGTGGCCGGCACGTCCGTCACACCCCACAGCGCGGCCACCTCGGCGCGGTGTTCGGGGTTGGCCAGGTCGCGGTGGGCGCTGAGCAGGTTGGACAGCCCACCGACCTCGCGCCCGCCCATCGCATTGGGCTGGCCGGTGAGCGAGAAGGGCCCGGCGCCGGGCTTGCCGATCTGGCCCGTGGCCAGGTGCAGGTTGATCAGCGCGCTGTTTTTGTCGGTGCCGCTGCTGCTCTGGTTGAGGCCCTGGCAGTACAGCGACAGCGTGGGCCAGCGCCCGCCGGGCGCCTCTGGCGCCAGCGTGCCGAACCAGCGCGCCGCCTGCACGATGTCGTCTTCCTTCAGCCCGCACAGGCGCGCCGCGTGGGCCGGCGTGAACTCGCGCACGCGGTCGCGCAGCGCGGCAAAGCCGCTGGTGTGGGCCTCGATGAAGGCGGGGTCGGTGAGGCCTTCCCACAGCAGCACATGCAGCATCGCGTGGTACAGCGCCACGTCGGTGCCGGGCAGCAGCGGCAGGTGCAGGTCGGCCTCGGCCGCCGTTTCGGTGCGGCGCGGGTCGGCGACGATGACCTTCAGGTCCGGGTGGGCGCGGCGCGCGTCCTCGAGCCGGCGGTACAGCACCGGGTGCGCCCAGGCCATGTTCGAGCCGGTGATGAACACCGTGCGCGCCAGGGCCAGGTCGTCATAGCACGCCGGTGGCGCGTCCGACCCCAGGCTGGCCTTGTAGCCGGCCACCGCGCTGCTCATGCACAGGCGCGAGTTGGTGTCGACGTTGTTGGTGCCCAGCAGCCCCTTGGCCAGCTTGTTGAAGACGTAGTAGTCCTCGGTGAGCAACTGGCCCGACAGGTACAGGCCCACCGCATCGGGCCCGTGCTGCCGCACGGTGTCGGCGAAGCGGTCGGCCACCTCGTCGAGCGCGGCGTCCCAGGTCACCGGCGCCAGTGCACCGCCGCGCGTGGCGCGCCGCATCGGCACCTGCGCCCGCGCCTGGGCCTGCAGCAGGGGCGCCGCGGTGAGGTGCAGCGTGCTGCCCTTGGTGCACAGCCGGCCGAAGTTGGCCGGATGCTCCGGGTCGCCGCGCACGCCGGTGATCTGCGCGCCGTCGTGCTCGATGACCACGCCGCAGCCGACGCCGCAGTAGGGGCAGGTGGAGCGGGTCTCGCGCATGGGGCGGCGGGCGGTGGCGGGGTCAGGCCGCGCAGGCGGTGCGCGGCCCGGCCACCGGCAGCGGCAGGTCGAGCGCGCGGGTGGCCAGTTCCTCGGCGTCGAGGTACACCTGCCCGGCCTCGACGCGGCAGGCGAAGGTGGGCGTGCTGCCTTCGTCCGGCGCGCGGGCGCAGCCGTCGGACAGGCCGATGGTCCAGTTGTGCAGCGGGCAGGCCACGGCATCGCCGAAGACGATGCCCTGCGACAACGGTCCGCCGCGGTGCGGGCAGCGGTCGAGCAGCGCGTAGATGCGGTTCTCGGCGGTGCGGAAGATCGCCACCGCCGGCGCCTTCAGGCGCGACACGCGCCGCGCGCCGAGCACCGGGATGTCGTCGACGCGGCAGATGGCCGTCCATTGGTTCATGCTGTCTCCTTGTGTGCGCTGGGCGTGCCCACCACGGCCACCGGTTGAAATTGCCGCAGGTCGACCTTGGCCGCCTCGTGCTCGAACCACGGGTCGGGCTCGCCGTCCAGGCTGAACTGCAGCCGCTCCCAAAGCGCCACGCGGCCGACCGCGTCGTCGAGCACCCGGCGCTTGACATGGTCGAGGCCGACGCGGGCGATGTAGTGCACCGTGCGTTCGAGGTACCAGCCTTCTTCGCGGTACAGCTGCAGGAAGGCGCCGCTGACCTCCAGCACCTCGGCGGCGGTCTTCAGCTTGACCAGAAACTGAGCGACCTCGGTCTTGATGCCGCCGTTGCCGCCGACATAGATTTCCCAGCCCGAATCGACGCCGATCACGCCGACGTCCTTGATGCCGCTCTCGGCGCAGTTGCGCGGGCAGCCGCTGACGGCCAGCTTCACCTTGTGCGGCGCGACCATGCGCCACAGCGCGCGTTCGAGGTCCTTGCCCATCTGCGTGCTGTCCTGGGTGCCGAAGCGGCACCACTCGCTGCCCACGCAGGTTTTCACCGTGCGCAGTGCCTTGGCATAGGCGTGGCCGCTGGGCATGCCGATGTCCTTCCAGACACCGACCAGGTCTTCCTTCCTCACGCCCAGCAGGTCGATGCGCTGGCCGCCGGTGACCTTGACGGTGGGGATCTTGTACTTGTCCACCGCGTCGGCGATGCGGCGCAGTTCGTCGGCCGTGGTCTCGCCGCCCCACATGCGCGGGATCACGCTGTAGGTGCCGTCCTTCTGGATGTTGGCGTGGCTGCGCTCGTTGATGTAGCGGCTTTGCGGGTCGTCCTGCGCTTCCTTCGGCCAGGTGCTGAGCAGGTAGTAGTTCAGCGCCGGCCGACAGCTGGCGCAGCCGTTGGGGGTGCGCCAGCCCAGCGTGGCCTGCACGTCGGCGATGCTCAGCAGGTGCTGCTGGCGGATCGCGTCGCGCACGGCCTGGTGGCCGAGGTCTGTGCAGCCGCACATCGCCTTCATCTTCGGCGCCGCGCTGTAGTCGCCGCCGGCGGTGAACATGAGCAGTTGCTCCACCAGCCCCGTGCACGAGCCGCAGCTGGCGCTGGCCTTGGTGTGCTTGCGCACCTCGTCCAGCGTGAACAGGCCCTTGTCCTTGATGGCCTTGCAGATGGTGCCCTTGTTGACGCCGTTGCAGCCGCAGACCTCGTCGCTGTCGGCCATGGCCGCGGCGCGGGTGTTGCCCTCGTGGCCGGTGTCGCCGATGTTGCACTCGCCGAACATCAGCTTGTCGCGGATGTCGCTGACGGTGCGGCCCTCGCGCAGCAGCTTGAAGTACCAGCTGCCGTCCACCGTGTCGCCGTAGAGGCAGGCGCCGATCAGCTTGTCGTCCCGGATGACCAGCTTCTTGTAGACGCCGCCGTAGGGATCGCTCATCACGATCTCTTCGCAGCCCTCGCCGCCGGTGAAGTTGCCGGCCGAGAACAGGTCGATGCCGGTGACCTTCAGCTTGGTGCTGGTCTGGCTGCCGGTGTAGCGGCCGATGCCGAACTCGGCCAGGTGCGTGGCGCACACCTTGCCCTGCTCGAACAGCGGCGCCACCAGGCCGTAGGCGATGCCGCGGTGCGCGGCGCATTCGCCCACCGCGTAGATGCGCGCGTCGGTGGTGGTCTGCAGCGTGTCGTTGACGACGATGCCCCGTTGGCAGTGCAGGCCCATCGATTCGGCCAGCGCGGTGTTGGGGCGGATGCCGGCGGCCATCACCACCAGATCGGCCGGGATCTCGGTGCCGTCCTTGAACTGCACCGCCATCACACGACCGCCTTTGCCGCCGTCCTGGTCGCCGATCAGCGCCTGGGTTTGCGCGCCGAGCATGAACTTCAGGCCGCGGTCCTCCAGCGACTTCTGCAGCAGCCGGCCCGCGGTGTCGTCGAGCTGGCGCTCCATCAGCCACGGCATGAGGTGCACCACCGTGACCTGCATGCCGCGGCGCATCAGGCCGTTGGCAGCCTCCAGGCCGAGCAGGCCGCCGCCGATGACCACCGCATGCTTGTACTTGGTGGCCGCGTCGATCATGGCCTCGGTGTCGGCGATGTCGCGGTAGGCGATGACACCGGCCAGGTCCTTGCCCGGCACCGGCAGCATGAAGGGCGTGGAGCCGGTGGCCAGCAGCAGCCGGTCGTAGGGCGCGCTCACGGTGCTGCCGTCGGCGCCCTGCGCATGCACCACGCGCTTGACGCGGTCGACCTTCGTCACCGTCTGGCCGGTGTGCAGCGTGATGCCATGCTCGGCATACCAGTCCAGCGGGTTGAGGATGATCTCGTCGATGGTCTGCTCGCCCGCCAGCACCGGCGACAGCAGGATGCGGTTGTAGTTGGGGTGGGGCTCGGCGCCGAAGATGGTGATGTCGTACAGCGCGGGCGCGAGCTTCAGCAGCTCTTCGACCGCGCGCACGCCCGCCATGCCGTTGCCGACGACGACGAGCTTCTGGCGCAGCAGGGGGATGGTGTCGTTCTTCATCGCGGCTCCCGGATCACGCGGCCTGCGCTTCGACATGCGCCTGCTTGCGGTACAGGAACTCCAGCACCGATTCGCGCGCCGCCAGGTAGCCGCTGTCGTGGGCCATCTCCAGGCGGTGGCGCAGCGTCTCGCGCACCGGCGGCAGCGGCACCTGCAGCACCTCGCCGATGGTGGCGGCCGGGCCGTTGGTGAGCATCACGATGCGGTCGGACAGCAGCACCGCCTCGTCGACGTCGTGGGTGACCATCATCACCGTCGAGCCGGTGGCCGCGACGATCTTCATCAGCTCGTCCTGCAGCCGCGCGCGGGTGAGGGCGTCCAGCGCGCCGAAGGGCTCGTCCATCAGCAGCATCTTGGGCTTCATGGCCAGCGCACGGGCGATGCCCACGCGCTGCTTCATGCCGCCGGAGATCTCGCCGGGCAGCTTGTCCCTGGCATGCATCAGGCCCACCAGTTCCAGCGCCTCGAGCGAGCGCTCGCGCAGCTGGGCGCGGCCCTCCTTGTCGCCGAACACGCGCTCGACGGCCAGGTGCACGTTGTCGGCGCAGCTCAGCCAGGGCAGCAGCGAGTGGTTCTGGAAGACCACGCCGCGGTCGGGTCCCGGTCCCTTGAGCTCGCGGTCGTCCAGCAGCAGCACGCCGCTGGTGGGCGTGGTCAGGCCGGCCACCAGGTTCAGCAGCGTGGACTTGCCGCAGCCCGAATGGCCGATCAGCGTGACGAACTCACCGCGCTCCACGTCGAGGTGGATGTCGCGCAGGGCGACGAAGGGGCCGCGCTTGGTGGCGAAGCTCATGCCGACGTCGCTGAGATGAAGCATTGGTTTCATGGGCAGTCCCTGGCGGAAAGGTGTGTGGGGCCGAGGTCCAGCGGACGCCACGGAACCGGCTTTGCCGGGCCGTTGGCGGCGCCCCCTTGAGGGGGAAGCGGCCGAAGGCCGCTCCGGGGGTGGGTCATGAAAATTCGAAGCGCTTGGCCACCGCCATCAGCATCCACTCGAGCAGCAGCCCGACGATGCCGATCACGAAGATGGCGATGATGATGTGGGCGACGTTGAGGTTGTTCCACTCGTCCCACACCCAGAAGCCGATGCCCACGCCGCCGGTCAGCATCTCGGCGGCCACGATCACCAGCCAGGCCGTGCCCACGCTCAGGCGCACGCCGGTCAGCAGGTAGGGCATCACCGCGGGCAGCAGGATGCGCGTGGCGATCTTCCATTCGCTGAGGTTCAGCACGCGGGCCACGTTGAGATAGTCCTGCGGCACGCGCTGCACGCCCACCGCGGTGTTGATGACCATCGGCCAGATCGAGCAGATGAAGATGGTCCAGATCGCCGCCGGGTTGGCCGACTTGAACACCAGCAGGCCGATCGGCAGCCAGGCCAGCGGCGACACCGGCTTGAGCAGGCTGATCAGCGGCGACACCATGCGATTGAGCAGCGCGAAGCGGCCGATCAGGAAGCCCAGCGGGATGCCCACCACCGCCGCCAGGCCGAAGCCCACGCCGACGCGTTCGAGCGAGAACAGGATGTTCCAGCCGATGCCCTGGTCGTTGGGGCCGTTGCGGTAGAACGGGTTCGAGAACAGCTTGACCGCCGCCTCGAAGGTGGCCGCCGGCGTCGGGAACGATCCGCCCTTCTGCGTCAGCAGGGCCCAGATGCCGACGAGCAGCGCCATGCCGGCCAGCGGCGGCAGCACGCGGCCGAAGAGGGCGCGCCAGTCGAAGGCCTCGCGCGGCGCCTTCGGTGCGGCCGTGGACGCGTGCTTGACGAGTTGCTTGGGCGCTGCGGCCGACCGCGGCGCGGCGGTCTTGTCGGCGGCGATCGCCTCGGAAGGGGAATGGAACACGGCACTGACCATGGGGGGCTCCTCGTGCATTCGGTGAAAAGGCGGGGCGGCCGGATCGGGTGACCGATCAGGCGGCGGGATCAGGCTGGAGAAGTCAGGCCGGCGTGATCAGGCCGGTGAGGTGGCCCGCACCTTGAAGCTGTCGGCGTACTTGGCCGGGTCCTTGCCGTCCCAGACCACGCCGTCGATGAACTTCGACGAGCGCATGTCGCTCTTCGGCACGCTGGCCTTCACTTGCGCCGCGGCCTGCTTGTAGAGCTCGGTCTGGTTCACCGCCTTGGCCACGGCCAGGTAGTCGGGGTGGTCCTTCAGCAGGCCCCAGCGCTTGTGCTGGGTGAGGAACCACATGCCGTCGCTCAGGTACGGGTAGTTGACCAGCCCGTCGTTGAAGAACTTCATGTGGTTGGGGTCGTCCCAGGTCTTGCCCATGCCGTTCTGGTAGCGGCCGAGGATGCGCTGGTTGATCGCGTCGACGCTGGTGTTGACGTAGGACTTCTCGGCGATGATCTCGGCCATCTTCATCTTGTTGGACAGGCTGGCGTCGATCCAGCGGCCGGCTTCGAGCACGGCCATGACCACGGCGCGCGCGGTGTTGGGGTACTTCTTGACGAAGTCGCCCGTGGTGCCCAGCACCTTCTCGGGGTGGTCCTTCCACACGTCCTGTGTGGTGGCGGCCGTGACGCCGATGCCGTCGATGATGGCGCGGTGGTTCCAGGGCTCGCCGACGCAGTAGCCGTCCATGTTGCCCACGCGCATGTTGGCCACCATCTGCGGCGGCGGCACGGTGATGACCTTGGCGTCCTTCATCGGATTGATGCCGCCCGAGGCCAGCCAGTAGTACAGCCACATCGCGTGCGTGCCGGTGGGGAAGGTCTGCGCGAAGGTGTACTCGCGCTTCTCGGCGGCCATGGCCTTGGCCAGCGACGCCACGTCCACCGCGCCCTTGTCGGCCAGCTTCTTCGACAGCGTGATGGCCTGGCCGTTGTGGTTCAGGTTCATCAGCACGGCCATGTCCTTCTTGGGCCCGCCCACGCCCAGGTGCACGCCGTAGACCAGGCCGTACAGCACGTGCGCCATGTCGAGCTCGCCGTTGACCAGCTTGTCGCGCACGCCGGCCCAGGAGGCCTCCTTGGTCGGGATGATCTTGATGCCGTACTTCTCGTCGAACTTCATCACCGAGGCCATCACCACGCTGGCGCAGTCGGTCAGCGGGATGAAGCCGATGCGCACTTCCTTCTTCTCGGGCGCGTCCGAGCCGGCGGCCCAGGCCCCGGCCCCGACGCTGGCCCCGGCGGCCATCGCGGCCGAACCCTTGATGAATTGCCTGCGTTCTTCGCTCATCAAACCCCCGCGTGTGACCATGGAAATGCTCCTGAATCGACCGAACCAAAACAAAAAGGCGTCTCGACCGCAGGGCCACGCTGTCAACACCAGCGAAGCCTGCAAGTCGGACGCCTTTGCCCGAATCTCTGTGCACCCCACACGCCGTTGTGCGTGGTGCTCACGTCTTCTTTAGCACGCGACGTGCCAGGCTTTATCGGGCCGTTTCGCCTCGATTTGCACCACAACGGTTGATCGCGCGCCTCGCGTTGGTGCGGCGCAGCATGTGCCGGTGCCCGGCGCGGCGCGCGGGTGTCAGCCTGGCGGGCGCAGCAGGTCGCGCGCTTCCACGATGCGCTCGGCCACCTGCGCCAGGCGCTGGCCGCGGTCCATCGCCAGCTTGCGCAGCTGCTTGAAGGCCTGCTCCTCGGTCAGGCCCACCTCGTCCATCAGGATGCCCTTGGCGCGCTCGATCAGCTTGCGGTCGGACAGCTGCGACTGCGCCTCGTCGAGCTGATCGCGCAGCGCACGGTCTTGCTCGAAGCGGGCGATCGCCACCTGCAGCACCGGCACCAGGCGCTGCGGCTGCAGGCCGGCGATCACGTAGGCGCTGACGCCGGCACGCAGCGCCTCGCGCATGGTCTGGTGGCTCGGGTCCTCGCTGAACACCACCACCGGGCGCGGGCTCGACGTCGACACCGTGGCCAGGTGCTCCAGCGTGTCGCGCGACGGCGATTCGCTGTCCACGATCACCACGTCGGGCTGCAGGCGCAGCACGCAATCGTGGATCAGCACCGCCGAGTCGACCACGCCCACCACCAGGTGGCCCTGCCGTGTCAGCTCGTCGCGGATCAGGCTGACACGGTGCGCGCCATCGTCGATCAGCAGCACGCGCAGGGCCTGGGCCTCGAACGGCGTGCCGGGGGTGTCGGGGGGGCGCTTCACACCGTCGTTGACGCAAGATGGATGCCGGCCCGAGGTCCTTGCACCCGCCAAGGGCGCGCCGCCCGTCCTGCCGCAGGCTTGTCCACGGTCAAGCCTGCGCCACGGCGCCAGGCCCAGAATGGACGCCGAAGTCGAACCTCGGCCCCGAGCCCGGCACCTCGCCGAACCTGGGCGTCACGTGGTGCGCCATGCACCACTCAGGTAGCAGGGCCGAGCGTCCTGCCGGCCCTTCGGCCGCGCAGTCTCTGTCGACACGCTCACCGGACCCCCCTCATGATCCCCTACCTGCAGCTGGCGCTGATCGTCGCCTGCCTGTTCTATGGCGCCCGCAAGGGCGGCGTCGCCCTCGGCCTGCTCGGCGGCATCGGCATGGTCATCCTCGTCTTCGTGTTCCGCCTGCCGCCGGGCAAGCCGCCGGTGGACGTGATGCTCACCATCGTGGCGGTGGTGGCCGCGTCGGCCACGCTGCAGGCCAGCGGCGGGCTGGACGTGCTGCTGCAGCTGGCCGAGAAGGTGCTGCGCCGCAACCCGCGCTACGTGTCGATCCTGGCGCCGTTCACCACCTGCATCCTGACCATGCTGTGCGGCACCGGGCACGTGGTCTACACCATGCTGCCGATCATCTACGACGTGGCCATCCGCAACGGCATCCGCCCCGAGCGCCCGATGGCCGCCTCGTCCATCGCCAGCCAGATGGGCATCATCGCCAGCCCGGTGTCGGTGGCGGTGGTGTCGCTGGTGGCCTTCCTGGCCAAGGCGCCGGCCGGTGCGCCCATCATCGATTTCGTCACACTGCTGTCGGTGACCATCCCGTCCACGCTGGTCGGCGTGCTGATGATCGGCATCTTCAGCTGGTTCCGCGGCAAGGACCTCGACAAGGACGAGGACTTCCAGAAGCTCGTCTCCACGCCGGAAGGCCGCCAGTCGGTGTACGGCGGATCCAGCACCACGCTCGACCAGCGGCTCACGTCGCAGCAGTGGACCGCGATGTGGATCTTCGCCGGCGCCATCGCCGTGGTGGCCCTGCTGGGCGCCTTCGAATCGGCGCGTCCGCTGGTGGCCAACAAGCCGCTGTCGATGGTGCTGGTGATCCAGATGTTCATGCTGATGGCCGGCGCGCTGATCGTGGTGTTCACCAGAACCAATCCGGCGCTGATCGGCAAGACCGAGGTCTTCCGCGCCGGCATGATCGCCGTGGTGGCGGTGTTCGGCGTGGCCTGGATGGCCGACACGGTGTTCGAGGCCAACCTGCCGGTCATCAAGGCCGCGCTGGCCGACGTGGTGAAGGCCCACCCCTGGACCTTCGCGCTGGCGCTGCTGCTGGTGTCCAAGCTGGTCAACTCGCAGGCCGCGGCCATCAGCGCCATGGTGCCGGTGGGCCTGGCCATCGGCGTGCCGCCGGGCTACGTGGTGGCCTTCGCGGCCGCGTGCTATGGCTACTACATCCTGCCCACCTACCCCAGCGACCTGGCCACCCTGCAGTTCGACCGCTCGGGAACCACCCACATCGGCAAGTACGTGATCAACCACAGCTTCATCGCGCCGGGCCTGATCGGCGTGTCCAGCTCCTGCGTGGCGGGCTACCTGATCGCCGCGGCGCGCGGGATGGTGTGAGCCCCCGGGCCTCGGCCGAGGTTCGGTACCGACCCAAAGCTGTCATCGCCCAAGCCAAGGTTCGATTGACCTTGGGCTTCGCGCGGCCCCCAGCCGCGCGCTGTGCCGCGTGCTCAAGCGCCGTTCCAGGGCAACGGCAAGGACCAGAACACCAGCAGGCCGATCAGGGCGTAGACCGCCACTCCGCCCGCCACATCTGCGCTGGCACTGACAGCTGGCAAGAGCGCAAGCCCGACGCCGGCCAGGCTCATCGCGGCCCATCGGGCGCGATGCACCCAGTCGGCCAAGGGCGTGCGCCGGCGTCGAGGCTGGGGCGGCAAGGCGGCCAGCACGCGCGCGCTGAAGCCGTTGTCGGCCGGCTCGGGTGCGCTGCTCAAGTGGCGCAGCAGGGCGGCATCCAGAGGGTCGTCCATGAGAATCTCCTGCGGGTGGATGGGGATGGTGTTCAAGGGGGCCGCTCCCAGGCCTGCAACTGCGCACGAAGCCGCGCCTTGGCGCGCAGTACTTGCGTCTTCAACGTGCCCAACGGCCAACCCAGCACCTGTGCAGCTTCGCTGTGGCTGAGGTCGGAACCATAGGTCAGCAGCAGGGCATGGCGCTGCGCCTCGGGCAGTTCGGCCATCGCCCGCTCCAGATCCAAGCGCCAGTCCGCGCCGGGCGCGAAGTCGCTGTGCATGCCCAACTCTGGCGGCGCCTCGTCCAGCGCCGGCAAGCCGGGCCGCTCCGCCGCCAGCGACGAGTAGGCCAGGCGCGTGAGCCAGGTGCGAAACCGTGCTTCGCCGCGAAAGCCAGGCAGCGCGCGCCAGGCGCGCACGAAGGCGTCCTGCGCCAGGTCGTCGGCACGGGCCTGGTCGCCACGGCACACACGGCCCAGCAACTTGCGCAAGTAGCCCTGGTGGCGCCGCACCAACTCGGCAAAGGCGCGGCTGTCGCCCGCAGCCGCGCGGGCCACCAACGGCGCCTCGTCGGGCGGTCGCTCCGCTTTGGCCGTTGGGGTCACAGCCCGGTCTGCTGCCTGCGTGCAACGGCCCACAACGCCAGCAAGCCCAGCCCCAGGCCCAGCGGCACGAATCCAATGGCCCACAGCCACGACCCCGGGCTGACCACCGTGAACAGGCCCATCAGCCCCAGGCCCAGGCCCACGTTGACGGCAGCGGAAAGTAGGACGCGGCTGGGAAGGTTGCGCTCACTGGCGTTGCGAAGGTCGCCTTCGGTCGGCCCCTCGGCCAGCAGTTCCGGCGGCACCGGCTGCCCAGCACGCGCAAACTCGCGGATGCTCAGGTGGCGCTGTCGTTCGCCATAGGCCTTGGCGGCGTAGTGCGCCACGATGGCCACGATGGGGATCAGCAGGCCCAGGATCGGGATGATCAGGTGGCCCAGCGTCAGCGTGGATTCGGAACTCATGGGGTGGATCTCCAGGTCTGCAGCACCGAGTGGACTACAAGCTGCAGTGGCTAGCGCGTGATGAAGCGCCCGCGGGCTGGGGGCTGCGCACGCAGCACCCAGTCGGCGGTGGTGTCGAACAGGCTTGCCGCGTAGGTGAAGCCGGAACCGTCGGCAGCAGGTTCGATGAGGCCGTGGTCGGCTCGCTCGAATATCACCACGTCGATGGGCCGCCCCAGGGCCTGCAACTGCCGCAGGATGGATTGCGTGCCGACGTTCGGGGCCTGACGGTCACGCCCACCCAGCAGCCACAGCTGGCGCGACCGGATGGCCTGGATCACCGGCCTTGGCTCATGGGTGAAGTCCAGGCCCTGCGCCATGGCCGGGCCGTGGGCGCGGATGTCGGCGGCAGTGAACTGGAGGAACAGCCCCGTGTAGGAACGCGGCTGGATGGCCTTCAGCCAGGGCGCCCCAGCCCAGCGGGTCTTGAAGGCGTCCATCTCGTCCAGTCCTTCGCGCAGGTCCGTGCGCACAGCCTTCTCGGTCAGGGCGGTCAGCTCCCGGGCAGGGCCTTGCGCGGCATCGTCGAACCCGGCTTCGTGCAATTGCTGCGCTACCAGCGCCTGGTCCTGGGCGATCGGCCCTTCGGCCAGGGCAAACGCGGCGACGACGAAGTCCAGGCGTACCTGAGTGGCCACCAATGGCGCCACCCAGCCGCCTTGGCTGCCGCCGATCACCCCCACCCGGCGGATGCCCGGCGCGAGACGGCGGGCTTCGCGCACCGCCGCTGCGGTATCGCTGGCGCGGGCCTGGAAGTTCGAAGTCATGGCGCCACCGGATGCCCCGGTGCCGCGCTTGTCGTACACGAACACGGCCACGCCACGGCGCGCCAGCTCGTAGGGCCACACACAGTCATCGGTGCTGGGGTTGTTGTTCGAGCCCTCGACCCAAACGGCCAGCACACGCGCATGGCCGCCTGGCGGCAGCACGAGCTTGCCGTGCAACGTGATGCCGTCGCTGGTGAAGCGGGTTTCCTGCTGCTTCAGAGCCAGGCGCGTGGCTCTGAAGCGCTCTGCGCCTTCCGGGGTGCCCAGCCACAACGTGCCTGCGGCGCAGGGTTCGAAGCGGATGGTGACGGCCCCACCCGCGAAGCTGCCGTCAGGCTGCTCCAGCAGCGGCCCGAATCGCCCGTCCGACAAGGTGTAGTGCAGACCACGGGGCTGCCCGTCGTGGCCGGTGATCGCCATCGTTCGCTGCCCGGGCAGGCCGTAGACGCCGAGCTGGCAGCGCAGATCATCGGCCAGCCGGGTGGTCACTGAGGCATCCAGCGCTGCGCGGCCGGTGGGCTGCGCAGCGAGCAAGGCCAGGCCGATCAGCAGGGGCCAGAGGTTCAGTCGGCGCATGGCGGTTCTCCAGGTGAGGGTTGTGATGACCCTTCCTTGGAGCGCTGGACAGCAGGCTTTGGATTCAAGCCAGGCGAAAAAGTCTTGTCGCCCGCCTGGTGGCGCATGACCAGTTCTTGCGCCGTCAAGAAGATCGGTCTCTTTTCGCGCCGAGATGCGATGAAGCTGCCATGCGTCGATGGCTGGTCCTGGCCGGGACGACCCGTTGGCGGCACCCGGCTGTGCCTGGCGCTGCCGCGGGCAGCTTGACCTGCGCTGAAGTCGCGGGCCGGCCCGGGGCAGGTCGCGGCGCTTGTTACGCTCCAGGCCTGCTCAAGCCGGAGACGCCGTGGCCCGACTCTTCTCCAACCGGGATCGTCCCTTTGATCTTGGCATGTTGCCGACGGAACTGCTGCCGCGTGAAGCAGCGGAGCCCATCGCCGGGGTGCGCCAGCCGACCGATGCGGTTCGCGCAGGCGCCGATGCGGTGCTGGGCGCGTTGCCCGAGTACCGCACGCTCTTCGACGAACACCTCGATGGCGTGATGGCGCCCGCACGCGCGCCGGTGCCCGACGATCTGGTCGCGCGCGCCCGCAACCTCAAGGCCTCGGCCTACTTCCTGGACGCCACGCTGGCCGGCGTCTGCGAGTTGCAGCCGCAGGACTGGCTGGACGCCGATCATCCGCCCCACAGCCACGCGTTCGTCTTTCTCGTGGAGTTCAGCCGTGAACCGCAGCCCGGCGAACCCGGCGCCGAATGGATCCGCGGCACCCACGCCGAGCGCACCGACCTGCGCTGTGCCGAGGTGGCGGTGGTGCTGGCGGCGTACGTCCGCGCGCTGGGCTGGTCGGCGCGTGGGCATGTGGCCAACAGCACCGCGGGTGATGGGGCCGGCCGGACGCGGGTCGACCTGGCCGCCCTGGCCCAGCGCGCGGGCGTGGCCAAGGCCGTCGATGGCGTGCTCGCCATGCCCTTTTCCGCGCGCGGCTTCCGCGTTGCCGCCGTCACCACCGACTACCCGCTGGCCACCGACCTGCCGATCGCGGCAACGGCATCGCTGGACTGGCCCGACGCGGCCACCTACATGGGCGCACCCGGCACCCGGCCCGGCTTCGAAGACGATGAACTGGCGCGGCGTCCTTTGCACTTGGGGCGTTACGCGATGGAGCGCATCCGGCGCGTCGATGCGCCGACCACGCTGGTGCTGCGCGACGAGATCCAGCGCGTGCCGAAGCGCGCCGACCTGTTCACCCGGGCGTTGGCGGGCGACCTGGGCGAGAAGGCCAGGACCGAGCGCACGCGCTTTGCCGTCAAGCACCCGCTGGCCTTTGCGATGACGCCGCTGATCCGCGGCCTGGTGCCGATGCAGGGCACGCGTGAGCCGCTGCAGCCCACTGGCTTTGGCGGCGACCTGTCGGACCCGCAGCGCAATGCCAACGCGGTCAAGGCCCTGGCCCATGTGATGGGCGCGGACCTGGTGGGCATCTGCGAGGCCGAGCCCTGGATGTACTACTCGCACGACGAGGTCGAGGGCCGGCCGATCGCGCCCTACCACCGGTACGCGGTGGTGATGTTGATCGACCAGGGGTTCGAGACGATGGAGGGGGCCTCGGGCGACGACTGGATCTCGGGTGCGCAGTCGATGCGGGCCTACCTGCGCGGCGCCACCATCGCCGGCGTGATGGCCGCGCATGTGCGGCGCATGGGGTATTCGGCACGCGCCCACTCGAATGCGCATTCCGAACTGCTGCACCTGCCGGCGGTGCTGATGGCCGGCCTGGGCGAGCTGTCGCGCATCGGCGAGCTGATCCTCAACCCCTTCATCGGCCCACGATCGAAGTCGGTGCTGTTCACGACCGACCTGCCGCTGGCCGTGGACAAGCCCATTGACTTCGGCCTGCAGGCCGTGTGCAACGCGTGCTTGAAATGCGCACGCGAGTGCCCCTGCAACGCCATCCCCTTCGGCCCCAAGGTGATGTTCAACGGCTACGAGATCTGGAAGCCCGACGTCGAGAAATGCGGCAAGTACCGGCTGACCAACATGAAGGGCTCGGCCTGCGGCCGCTGCATGAAGACCTGCCCCTACAACCGCGAGGACCTGGTCGAAGCCGAACGGCTTCTGTGGCTGTCCATCGACGTGCCGGCCTCGCGCCGCCAGCTCATCGACTACGACGACCGCACCGGCGGCGGCCAGCGCAACGCGGTCAAGCGCTGGTGGTTCGATCTGGAGATCGTGGACGGCGTGGCGGCGAAGCCGCCGGCCGGCGTCAACGAGCGCGACCTCGACCTCACGCGCACCGCCAAGCTGGCCGCGGCGCAGAAGCTGGCGTTCTTTCCGCCGGCGCTGCAGCCCGCTGGCGGCACGACGCTGAAGGAGGTTCTGCCCATCGACCGACCGGCTGGCCTGGCGGCGTACGCGGCGGCTGAGTCGCCTCTTGCCGCACGCCGGCGCCGCGCCAAAGGCAAGGCCGGGCCTTGAGCCGCTGCGGTGTCGACGGGCTCTCAGGCGCGAGGGGCCGTGCGCGCCGACGCCCCCACCAGCACGACCTGGCCGCCGTCCAGCAAGACCGCCAGCGCTGCGGCGTCGGGCACCGCGGCGGTCAGGATGGCGCGCCCTGGCAGCGCCACCGCCTTCAACTCGGTCCAGTCCGCCGCCGGGTTCATCAGCCGCAGTCGGCGGCCGTCCTGGCTGGGCAGTATCAGCAGCCCTTGCACCCAGGCCGCCAGGTCGACCTCGCGCATGCCGATGCGGTGGGTGCTGACATCGGCGTACAGGCGTTGCCGGGTCAGTCGCTCGCCTTCGGGCCGATAGACGTGCAGCACACCGCCGATGTGTGGCGTGTGCACGGCCGCCAGTTGCCCGCCGTCGGGGCCCGAGCGCACCGTCAGCAGGCCGCGCCCAGGCTGCGCGCCGGGCAGTACCACGGGCCGGGGCGCGATGTCTTCGAAGACGTGCGGTGCCGGCAGATTCAGCTCGCGCAGTGCATCCAGCCCGTGGCGTTCAAGCCAGAGCACCCGCGTCGCCTCGGTGGCATCGCCCAGGACGCCATGGTCATGGCGTCTTCCGCCTGCAGTGCCTGGTGCTGGACGGCGTGTACCGGCGTCGCACCGACGGGGCGCCGGAAATGGTCGAAGTACCCGCGCCAACCGATGCGGCGCTGCATGGGGTGTTGCACCAGATCATCACCCGACTGATGAAGTTGCTCACCCGTGGGCGGTGTTGATGGAAGAGGAGGGTTCGACCTGCCTGGCCGAAGACGACGGCGATTCGGACAAGGACCCGCGACGCGGACGGGCGATCTCCTGCGCAGTCTCAGGAACGGCGGGACCGCGAGGACTCGCGCGCCACTTCGATGAACTCCGCCACGACCGGCTTGAGCGCCAGCCCGCGCCGCCACACCAGACCGACGTCGACCGTGGGCAGTTCGTCGCGCAGCGGGCGAACGTCGACATGCTCGGCGTCCAGCGTCCAGCGGCGGTACAGGAAGTCGGGCAGCACGCTCACGCCGGCACCGGCGCCGACCAGCGAGCGCACCGCCTCCAGCGACGAGGTGCGCAGCAGCGCACGCGGCTTGAGCTGGTGGCGGGTCCAGGCAGCGCGCATCAGGTCGTCGATGCGGTCGGCCTCGAGCACCACCTGGTCGTGCGCGGCGCAGTCGGCCAGGCTCACCTCGTCGCGCACGGCCAACGGGTGGTCGGAGGCCATCCACACGCGGCTGGGGCTGCGCGTCAAGGTCTCGACCATCAGCGCCTGCGGATCGCCCAGCGCGTTGCACACCATGATGGCCACGTCGAGTTCGCCGTTGATCAGCAGGTGCTCCAGGAAGGTCGGGCTGTCCTCCACCACCTGCACGCTGACGCCGGGGCACAGGCGACGGTAACGCGACAGGCGTTCGCTGAGGTAGTAGCCGGCCACCAGGCTGGTCACGCCGATGGCCAGGTGGCCGACGATGCCGTCGGCCTCTTCGCCCTGGCGCAGCCGCGTGGCCTCGGCCACGGCGCCGATCACCCGGTGCGCACCGGCCAAAAAGCGGTGCCCCTGCACCGTCAGCGTGATGCCCCGGGGGCTGCGCTCGAACAGCCGCTGGCCCAGTTCGTCCTCCAGTTCCTGCATGCTCTTGGTGACGGCGCTTTGCGCGATGTTGAGCATGCGCGACGCCGCCACGACCGAGCCGCTCTCGGCCACGGCGATGAAATAGCGGAACTGCCGAAGGGTCACGTGGGACAGGGCCATGTGCCGACATTCTCGTGCTGCGCCGAGGCGTTCGGGCGCCAGGGCTGCGGGTTTCTCTCGATATCTCCAATGTCGATGGCCTGACCCCGCTCGATTGAATTTCACCACGCCGCAGGCCCGGCCCTATCGTGTGCTCACCTGTCGATTCAACCGACCCCAGGAGGCTCCATGTCCCGCAGCACATTCATCCTCGCGGCCGTGGCCGCGGTCACGCTGGCCGCCCATGGCCTCGTGTCGGCGCAGAAGGCGCCGTTGGCCAAGATCGGCAAGGGCGAAGGCCAGGTCGACATCGTGGCCTGGGCCGGCTACATCGAGCGCGGTGCCACCGACAAGAATTTCGACTGGGTGACCGACTTCGAGAAGAAGACCGGCTGCAAGGTCAACGTCAAGACCGCCGGCACCTCCGACGAGATGGTGGCGCTGATGAACGAGGGCGGCTTCGACCTCGTCACCGCCTCGGGCGATGCCAGCACGCGGCTGATCCGCGGCAAGAAGGTGCAGCCGATCAATGTCGGCCTGATCCCCAGCTACAAGAACATCGACCCACGGCTGCAGAAGGCGCCCTGGCACTTCGAGGGCAACACCCACTATGGCGTGCCCTACCAGTGGGGCTGGAACGTGCTGATGTTCAACACCAAGGTCTTTGCCGACAAGCCGCCCACCAGCTGGAGCGTGGTGTTCGAAGAGACCACGCTGCCCGATGGCAAGAGCAACAAGGGGCGGGTGCAGGCCTTCGACGGCGCGATCTACATCGCCGACGCGGCGCTGTACCTGATGAAGAAGAACCCGGGCCTGGGCATCAAGGACCCCTACGAGCTCAACGAGACCCAGTACAAGGCGGCGCTCGACCTGCTGCGCGGCCAGCGCAAGCTGGTGGGCAAGTACTGGCACGACGCGTTCGTGCAGATCGACGACTTCACCAATGAAGGGGTGGTCGCTTCGGGCAGCTGGCAGTTCCAGGCCAACATCCTGAAGAGCAAGAAGGCCCCGGTGGCCAGCGTGGTGCCGGTCGAGGGGGCCACCGGCTGGGCCGACAGCACCATGCTGCACGCCGAAGCCAAGCACCCGAACTGCGCGTACATGTGGCTGGAGCATTCGCTCAACCCCAAGCTGCAAGGTGACCTGTCGGCCTGGTTCGGCTCGGTGCCAGCGGTGCCGGCCGCCTGCAAGGGCAACAAGCTCCTGGGCGACGACGGCTGCGCGCGCCAGGGCTACAACGACTTCGAGAAGATCAGCTTCTGGCGCACCCCCGTGGCACAGTGCAAGAGCCAGAACAACGCCTGCGTGCCGTACCACAAGTGGGCGTCGGACTACATCGCAGTCCTGGGCGGCCGTTGAGCTGATCCGATGACGGCAGCGGTCCAGCTCGAAGACGTCGAATGCGTCTTCGGCAGCGGAGACACGGCCGTGCGCGCCGTGGATCGCGTCAACCTGACCATCGAGGCCGGCGAGTTCTTCACCCTGCTCGGGCCATCGGGCTCGGGCAAGACGAGCTGCCTGCGCATGATCGGGGGCTTCACGCTGCCGTCGGCCGGTCGCATTCGCATCGGTGGTGCCGACGTGACCTCGCGGCCGCCGTACCTGCGCCCGGTCAACACCGTGTTCCAGGACTACGCGCTGTTCCCGCACATGAGCATCCGCGACAACGTGGCCTACCCGCTGATGGTGCGTGGCGTGGCCAAGGCCGCACGGGCGCAGAAGGCGGACGAACTTCTGGCCCTGGTGCAGCTGCCGGGCGTGGGTGAGCGCCGGCCGGCCCAACTGTCGGGCGGCCAGCGCCAGCGGGTGGCACTGGCGCGCGCGCTGGTCGGCCAGCCCCAGGTGCTGCTGCTGGACGAACCACTGGGCGCGCTGGACCTGAAGCTGCGTGAGCAGATGCAGAGCGAGCTGAAGGCGCTGCAGCGCCGCTTGGGCATCACCTTCCTGTTCATCACGCACGACCAGCACGAGGCGCTGTCGATGAGCGACCGCATCGGCGTGTTCAATGCCGGGCGGCTGGAACAGGTGGGCACGCCGGCCCAGGTGTACGACACCCCGGCCACGCGCTTCGTGGCGCAGTTCGTCGGCGCGGCCAACGTGTTGGAAGGCCAGGCGGCGCAGCGCCTGACCGGCCATGCCGGCGCGATGCTGCGCCCCGAACGCATCCGTCTGGGTGACGCTGCCGGTGCGCGCGCCAGCGGCACGGTGTGCGAGGTGCAGTACTTCGGCGCCTTCACCCGGCTGAGGGTCGACGCCGGCGGCGCGCTGCTGCAGGCCGACCTGGCCGCCGAGGCCGGCAGCGCGCCTCCCGAACCCGGTCGCCCGGTTCACCTGCACTGGGACGAACGCGCGGTGCACCCGCTGCGGCCATGACGGCGCTCGCGCTGCAGGCCCTGCCGGCGCCCACGCTGCGGCGCCGGCTGTCCGACCTGCTGTACCACCGCCGCGGGCTCCTGCTGCTGGCCCTACTGGGCCCGCCGCTGCTGTGGTTCGGCGTCATCTACCTGGGCAGCCTGTTCGCGCTGCTGGCCAATGCCTTGTTCCGCCTGGACGACTTCACCGGCCAGGTGGTTCGAGAGGTCGGCATCTCGAACTTCATCGCGCTGCTGGACGGCGCCAACCTCGACGCCGCACGCCGCTCGATCGGCATGGCGGTGGCGGTCACGCTGGCCTGCACCGTGCTGGCCTTCCCGGTGGCGCTGGTGATGGCGCGCACCGGCGGCGCCACCAAGGCCGTGCTGTACATCGCGGTGATGCTGCCGCTGTGGAGCAGCTACCTGGTGCGGCTGTACGCCTGGAAGCTGCTGCTGGCCAAGGAGGGCGCCATCCACTGGGTCACGCAGCAGCTGCACCTCACCTGGGTGGTCGACGCGCTGCTGGCCACCCCTTTGATCGGCGGGCCCAGCCTGAGCTTCTCGACCTTCGGCACATTCGTCGTGTTCGTGTACATGTGGCTGCCGTTCATGATCCTGCCGCTGGTGGCCGCCATCGAGCGCATCCCGGCCAGCACGCTGGAAGCCTCGGCCGACCTCGGCGCCCACCCTGCCACCACCTTTCGCCGCGTGGTGCTGCCGCTGGCGATGCCGGGCGTGGCTGCGGGCTCGATCTTCACCTTCAGCCTGACGCTGGGCGACTACATCATCCCGCAGGTCATCGGCGACTCCACGCTCTTCATCGGGCAGGTCATCTACCGCCAGCAGGGCGTGGCCGGCAACATCCCCTTCGCGGCCGCCTTCTCGCTGGTACCGATCGTCGCCATCGGGCTGTACCTCTGGTTCGCGAAACGCCAAGGAGCGTTCGATGCGCTCTAGGCTGCTGACCCCATCGGCCTGGGCTGTGGTGATGTTCCTGCACATCCCGCTGGCGCTGATCGTGCTGTATGCCTTCAGCGCGGAAGACAAGAGTTATGTCTTTCCGCCGCCGGCGCTGACCACGCGCTGGTTCGGCGTGGCCTGGGAGCGCGACGATGTCTGGGCCGCCATCCGGCTGAGCTTCGAAGTCGCCGCCTGGAGCACCGCCGCCGCACTGGTGCTGGGCACGCTGGCCGCCGGTGCGCTGGCGCGGGCGCGGTTCTTCGGCCGCGATGCGATCTCGCTGCTGTTCATCCTGCCCATCGCGCTGCCGGGCGTCATCACCGGCATCGCCTTGCGCAGTGCATTCCACACGATGGAGATCCCGTTCTCGTTCTGGACCATCGTGATCGGCCACGCCACCTTCTGCGTGGTGGTGGTGTTCAACAACGCCGTGGCGCGGTTGCGGCGCCTGAACCCCAACCTCATCGAGGCCAGCATGGACCTGGGCGCCGACGGCTTCCAGACCCTGCGCTACATCGTGATGCCGCAGCTCGGTTCGGCGCTGCTGGCCGGCGCGCTGCTGGCCTTTGCGCTGAGCTTCGACGAGGTGATCGTCACCACCTTCACCGCCGGCCAGCAGACCACGCTGCCGATCTGGATGCTGCAGGAGCTGATCCGCCCGCGCCAGCGCCCGGTCACCAACGTCGTCGCGGTGGTGATCATCGGACTGACCTTTGTGCCCATCCTGCTGGCCTACACCCTGACCCGGGCCGACGAACCTGCCCACCGTTGAACCCCCTGCCGAGGAGCCCCACCATGGCCGACCTGACCCTGCCCACCCAGCTGTTCATCGATGGCGCATTCGTCGCCGGCGAGGGCGAAGCCGAACGTGTGCTGAATCCCGCCACCGGCGCGCTGCTGGTCGAGGTGCCCGAAGCCTCGGTCGAGCAGGTGCACAAGGCCGTGTCGGCTGCGCACCGCGCCTTCGATGGCTGGCGCGACACCACGCCGATGGAGCGCTCGCGCGCGCTGCTGAAGCTGGCTGATGCCATCGAGGCCGAGGCCGAGACCTTCGCCCGGCTGGAGTCGCTGAACTGCGGCAAGCCCTATGCCCGCGCACTGGGCGACGAAATCCCGGCGGTGGCCGATGTGTTCCGCTTCTTCGCCGGCGCCTGCCGCACCCTGACCGGGCCTCTGGCCGGCGAGTACCTGGCCGGCCACACCAGCCTGATCCGGCGCGACCCGCTGGGTGTGGTGGGCTCGATTGCGCCGTGGAACTACCCGCTGATGATGGCCGCCTGGAAGACTGCGCCGGCACTGGCGGCGGGCAACACCGTGGTGCTCAAGCCCAGCGAGCAGACGCCGCTGACCGCCTTGTGGCTGGCCCGCGTGGCGGCCGACATTTTTCCCAAGGGCGTGCTGAACATCGTCACCGGGCGCGGCACCTCGGTGGGGCAGCCTCTGGTAGAGCACCCCAAGGTGGCGATGGTCAGCGTGACGGGCGACGTGTCCACCGGGCGCAAGATCCTGCAGGCCGCCAGCGGCACCCTCAAGCGCACCCACCTCGAACTGGGCGGCAAGGCGCCGGTGATCGTGTTCGACGACGCCGACCTCGCCGCCGTGGTCGAAGGCCTGCGCACCTTCGGCTACTACAACGCAGGGCAGGACTGCACGGCCGCGTGCCGCGTGTACGCCGGAGCCAAGATCCACGACAAGCTGGTGGCCGACCTCAGCAGCGCGGTGCGCAGCATCAAGATGGGCACCCAGGACGAGGACGGCGTGGAAATCGGCCCGCTGATCAGCGAGCGCCAGCGCAACCGCGTCGCCAGCTTCGTCGAGCGGGCGCAGATGACCGGCCACATGGAAGTCACCGCAGGCGGCAAGACGCGGGCCGGCAGCGGCTTCTTCTACGAGCCCACGGTCGTGGCCGGCGCGCGGCAGGAGGACGAGATCGTCAAGCGCGAGGTCTTCGGCCCGGTGGTCAGCGTCACGCGCTTCACCGACCCCGAGCAGGCGATCGACTGGGCCAACGACTCGGACTACGGACTGGCCAGCAGCGTGTGGACGCAGGACGTGGGCCGCGCGATGCGCGTGGCGCGTTCGCTGCAGTACGGCTGCACCTGGATCAACACCCACTTCATGCTGGTCAACGAAATGCCGCATGGTGGCCTGAAGAGCAGCGGCTACGGCAAGGACATGAGCCTGTTTGCGCTGGAGGACTACACCGTGGCGCGGCACGTGATGGTCAAGCTGTAGCTTCAAGTCGTCTTGATTCGATCCTTGGCATCCGTCGGTGCACTGGCCTCAGTCGGGCCGGGTGTAGGCCGCGCGAAGTTGCCAGTCGGGAGCAGAAACTGGCTGAGTCGAGCCAACGAAGGCTTCAGACTCGTCGACTGAAACCTGTCGTTCGGGAACTCGCAGCGGCCAGGCTTGCGTGCGCTGGGCGACCGGCCGCTGTGGGTCGGTACCGAACCTCGGCCGAGCACGGAACGGAAGCTGTCTCTGGCCAGTTCCAACATGAGCGAGGGCCAAGTTGCCGCCGGGCTGCCGTCTTCCGGCAGGTACCGAGGGCGACGCAAGGCACGGGCTTTGTGTCGCCATCGAGAGCCGTCGCTGGTCCAGGCCCGCCGCATCAACTCGTGAAGCCCAGATTGCGCACCCCCGTGTTGAAGTTGGCCAGACTCGGAAACACCTCCAGCGCCTGGCTGTCCGACAGGCCGAACCAGCGCCCGAGCGTGGCGCCGAGCTGGTCGACCGACGTGGTGGGCAGCAGGGCACCGTTGCGCACCTGATCGGGGCTGTCGAACTCGCCCGTGCTGGAGTTTCTGGCAACCAACTTGGGGAAGCTGCCGTACAGGTCGCCGCCGCGCACCGCCCCGCCCATCACGAACTGGTGGGCGCCCCAGCCGTGGTCGGTGCCGTCGCCGTTGCTGGTGAAGGTGCGGCCGAAGTCGCTGGCGGTGAAGGTGGTGACGTTGTTGCGCGCGTTGATGGCGCCCAGCGCGGTGTCGAAGTACGCCATGGCGTGCGCTACGCGCGCCATCAGGTCGGTGTGCTGCGGGTTCTGGTTGCTGTGCGTGTCGAAGCCCCCCAGGCTGACGAAGAACACCTGGCGCCGCACGCCCGTGGCGCCCGACACGCCCGCCTGCACGAGGCGCGCCACCATCTGCAGTTGCTGCGCCAGCGGGCTGAACACGGGGTTGCCGTTGGTCGGGCTGAGGACCTGGAGCTTGGGGTCGGCGCTGGGGTTGTAGCTGCCACCGCCGGCCGGCGGTGTGCCGAAGGCCGGGTCGCTGGCCGGGCGCAGCGCGCCGCGCAAGATGCTTTCGGAATCGATCGAGCGGGCGGCCGTCGCGGCCACGTCGGCCTCGAACACATGGCTGCCTTGGGCGCTTCGGGCGATGTTGGCCAAGGCATTGGCCACGGTGGCGGAACCATAGACGAGGTTGTTGGTGTCGGCCCCCAGGCGCAAGGCGCCGGCCCCGCTGACCTGGTACTGGCGCACGCTTTGCCCGGACAGCCACACTGCGCTGCCCGAGGCCGAGATCGCGGTGAACACGGCCCTGGCATTGCCGCCCACCACCATGTCGGCGATGCGGCCGCCCCAGCCCTGGGTGGCCCCCTCGGGCATCATGGTTTGCCAGATGCTTTGCTGGTCGTTGTGCGAGAACAGGCGCGGTGGCCGCGGGTGGGCGGGTGTGTTGTATTGCGCCTTGGTCGTGGGGGCGACCAGCGGGCCGATGTTGGCGACGATGGCCAGGCGCCGATCGGTGTCGAACATCGACTGCAGCCGGGTCATCAGCGGGTGCAGCGCGTACGTGCGGCCCTGCGGGTTGGTGGGCACGATCGGCAGCACACCGCCCATTCGCGCCGCCGAGCCCGCGCTGGCGCCCGGATTCGGCGGTGTGCCGGGTGGCAGCAGCGCGATCGACGAGCGCATCGCGGTATAGGCCGCCCAGGTGGCGCTGTCGGTGGGCAGCACCATGTTGAAGGCGTCGTTGCCGCCGAACATGAACAGGCAGACGATCGCGCGGTAGTCGCCCACACCCTGCGCCGCGGCCGAACCGGCCGCCAGCAGGTTCAAGGCCAGCGGCGCGCCCGCACCGGCCGCCAGCGACAGCGCGCCGGCCTGGCGCATGAACAGGCGCCGCGACGCCTGGTGGTGAACCGCGGGCGCGCCCGGGATGATCTTGGGGTGTGTCATGGTTGTCGACTCCTGGTTACTTGAGCACCACGAACTCGGGAGCGGCCACCGTCAACAGGATGGCGGTGTTGATCCGCTGCCGCCTGGCTGCGTTGATCTGGCTCTGCGAGCTGCCGCTGCCGGGGATGGCGATGCTGTTGACCGCGTTGATGATCTCGGTGCGGCGCGTCGCGCTCATCGCGCCATAGGTCAGGCGCGTCGTCACCCGGTCGACCAGGGCCGGCACGTCGGTGGCCAGCGCCAACTCGGCGTTGTAGTCGCCTTGCAGATCGCGCCCGTTCAGGCTCGAGCCCGATGAACGGCCGACGCCGGCGCTGATGCTGTCGCGCATGTAGTTCACGTAGCCTGCGACGCTGGTCTCGTTGAGGATCTGCAACTCGGGTGCCACCAGGTTGCGCGCCGCGCTCAGCGTGCCTGGGGCCACGTAGCCGGGCCGGTAGAAATTGAACACCGAAGGTGAATGCAGCGGCGCCTGGGCCAATGCCGTGCCCGGGTTGAGGGTGACCTCCATGTCGAACTTGCCCGAGACGCTGCGGTGCGGGAAGGCGCGCATGAAGGCCGCGAGTCGCAGCACCGGCTCGCGCACCTTGCCCGACGTGTCGCTCACCATGCGGGCCTCGGGGTGCAACAGCACCGCCTTGAGCACCGCCTTGAAGTCGCCCCGCACACCCGCACCGTTGTTGTTGAACGCGCCCGCCACGGCGCTCACGTAGGCTGGGCTCGGGTTGCTGGTGGTGAAGCGCTGGATCAGCTGCCGGCCGATGAAAGGCCCGACATTGGGATGCGCGGCCAGGCGATCGAGCGCGATGCGCAGGCTCTCGGCCGCGCTGGTTCCGGCCGGGATGGTCGTGCCGAGGAAGGACTTGGCTTCGACGCTGTGGTAGTCCGGGTAGGCGACCATCGGCCGCAGGTCACGGTCTGCATAGTCCCGGTTGCCGTTGTTGGATTCGCCCCGCAGGAAGCAGCCCCGGTCGGAAGGGACCGGGCATGCCCAGCTCCAGCCGGTGAACACCTTGGCAAGCTCCGACACATCGGCCGGGGTGTAGGTCTCCAGCGCTGCGCCGTGGCTGCCGGTGCGCGGGCGGCCGTCGGGGTTGAGCTCCACCAGGCCGATGCTGAACAGTTGCATCACCTCGCGCGCATAGTTCTCGTCGGGCACGCGGCCGGTGGTGGCATCGGCCTTCTGGTTGGCGATGTGCGTCAGGTAGATGCCCATCATGGGGTTGACCGACACGCTCTGAAGCAAGTCGCGGTAGTTGCCGAAGCTGTGCGTGTTCAGCATGTCGTGCCAGGCGGCGACCGCGCGGTCGTGGTTGTCCACGTCGCCGTCTTCGAGGGAGATCACGAAGATCTGCGACAGCGCATAGGCCATGCGCAGGCGCAGCTGGTCCTTGCCCGTCAGCGCGTTCTTCCAGAAGGCCGCCACCACCTCCTTGTCGTCGCCGTCGTTCAGGGTCTCGAAGAACGCCTGGTGCGTGCCGCTGCGTGGCATCGTGAACTGTTCGTCGATCCAGGCCGAGTACCCGACGGCCATCAGGCGGTCCAGGTCGGCATCCACGGGCCCGAAGGTGGCTTGCGCAAGGAAGCGCGCGGCCTCGTTTCGGTTGGCGGGCTTGTCGGTGCCCACCGGCGGTGGCGGAGGAGGAGGCGGCGGAGGAGGAGGAGGCGTCACGGCGCCAATCACCGTCAAGGTCAGCGTGGCCGTGGCACCTGCGGGGCCGCTCCCGCCGCTGCCTGCGTGGGGTTTGGCGTTGATGACGTAGGTGCCGACCGCCGGCGACCACTTAGCGTAGAGCGGGCCGCTGTTGCCCTTGTAGGCATAGGGCGCGGTGTTCTCGGTGCGGGAGCTGCTGCCGTCGGTGAACACCACGCTCTTGACGTTGCTGGCATTCGCGCGCAGGTTGATGCGCGGCGTGCTGGCCATCGAGACCGTGCCGCTGGAGACGAACGTGGCGATGTCGGCGCCGGTGTCGGCGTTGACGACGGTAAAGCTGCTGACCGTCTGCGATGCCGCCCACTGGGGCAGCCACAACATGGCGGCACTCAAGGTGGCAGCACGAACACGCGATGGCTTCATCTGGAGACTCCTTGTGACGGGGCTCGCGACACGAGCTCTGGCAAACAGTCTCTGGGGCCATGCGTTTCACAAGCGCTTCAGCGCAGCCTTGCGAACAGATCACACAAGCCGCTTGCACGCCTCACGTTTGGATGCACGCCGTCGGCGCATGCGTCAACGCAGGGGCTGCAGATAAACGGCTTGCTGGTCGCTGTCCAGGAGCAGGCGGTTCACCACCACGTGGCGTGTGAAGCCTTCTTCGGCGCCCGGCGGCAGGTGCTCAAGCGCGTGGCGCACCCAGCGCTGCGCCACATGCACCAGGGCATCGGCCTCGCGCGCATCGCGACGCCGGATCAACCGTGCGCAGCGCACAAGTCCCTCGGGAAGATAAAGCATGGCGTTGGTACAGCCGCGCCGCAGCAGCCGGGCGGATTCGGCCGCGGCGGCGGCCCACTGCGGGGCTTCGGCTTCCGCGCAGACCTCCGCGATCTCGAGCAAGGGCTTTGCCAGCTTGTAGCCGCCGACGTTGTGGCGCCGCAGTTGTGCCAGCAAGGCGTTGGCGCCAGCCAGCCGCTCGGCCAGGGGCTGGGTGCGCAGGGTGATCTCCCACGCCAACAGCTCCAGGTTGACGCCACTCACCCCGAATTCCCGCGCCCGTTCCAATTGCTGCCGCAGGCTCGGCAAGGGGTCGCTTCCTTCGAGCTGGTCGAGCTCCGCGCGCGCGTGCCCATGGACGACCTGGGTGGCGAAATGTTCGCGCAGCGCCTCGGGGCTGACCTGGCCGAGCTGCGCCTGGGCTTGTCGCAGGTTGCCCATGCGCAGGTGGAGCAGCGCCAGATAGATCAAGCGCTGCAGGCGCGCAACCTGGCCGTCAACGGACATCAGCAGTTGATGCGACAGCGCGTAGTGCCCGGCACTCAATGCAATCTTGCCGACCAGCAGCGGATCCGGGAAGGCCTGCGTGTCTTCGCCGCCCGCCGATCGCACCCGCGCCGCCCGGCCGTAGTGATTCATGGATCGCGTGACATTGCCTAGGAACGCTTGCAGGCGGCCGATGAGTGCGGACGCGTCGGCCACGGTGGCCATGTCATGTCGCTGCCGCGCGAATCGCCAGCGGGCGGCCTGGGCCTTGATCCCCTCGACCGGGTTGTCATAGATGCCGAACTGATGATCGTTCTGCATGCGCACGCGCTTGACCGACGGCACATCGGGCAGCCCTGCCAGCGCATGACGGGCGCGGCGCAGGTGCGCGTGGGGCATGCCGGTCAGGCTGACCGCGTGCGCGGCCAGCTCGTGTTCCACGAATGCGCGCTCGATGCCGCGATCCGGCATCCGTGCGGCGGCCGGCTCCAGGACGTCGTAGGCGGCCTTGGGGGACAAGTCGATGACCCTGCGACTGCGTGCGGTCTCGAAGGCGATCCAGGCCGCGGCGTCGGCTCGCCCTGGCAGACGCTCCACGCGCTCCCGCAATGCACGAACACGGCGCCAGATCTCGTCGGGCACGAACTCGCCCACGCTGACGCCGATCTCGGCCATACACCAAAGGTGGGCCAACAGCACCTCGTCGCTGGCGCGTTCGAGCAGACTGAGCATCGCCAGCTCTTGCTGCGCGGTGGGCAGCCCGGCGGCGCTGACGCTGTAGAGCTGGTGTATCGCATGCGGCAGCGCGCGATCGGCAGCGTCTGCAGCCAACCAGTGCCTGAGCACCGAAGCGCCCTGCATGCCCTGGCCTTCGAGGTACTGGGCCACCTGCCCATGCAGCACCCGCAGGATCGGCTGTGGCAGTGCCGCCAGCACAGCGTCCTGGATCAGGTCATGGGCCAGCCCTTGGCCAGCGAACAGCCCGCGTTGTTCCAGTTCGCGCCATGCGGGCATCAGCGCCAGCGCCGTGTGCTGCGACACCGCCGCGGCCAGCTCGACCGTGAAGTGCTCGAGCGCCACGGCAGCCACCGCGGCCAGCTGTTGCGCGGCCTCGCTGCAGCGCTGGAGCCTGGCGGCCAGCAGGGCCTGCAGGTCGGCTGTGCCGGAGGCTTCGCCCTGCTCCAGCGCTTGTCGCGCCAGCTCGATCACGAACAGCGGGTTGCCGCCCGTGCGCTTGTGCAGATGCTGCGCCAACACACCGGCCTGGTCCGTGCGCGGCGCCGCATCCATCGCCGCCAGCAGCGCCTGCACGCCCGACAGCGACAGCCGGGGCAGCTCCATGCGCTGTGCCCTGTGCTGCGCTTGTGCCTGCGTCACCGCGTCATCCAGCACCGCCTGGACCTCCCCGCTGCGGTGCGCCATCAACAGGGCCGGCGCGCGCTCGCCGGCAACGGCCGCGCTTTCCAGCAAGGACGAAAACGCCGCCTGCGACGCCGCATCGGCGTACTGCACATCGTCCAGCACCAGCACCCGCACCCCCGCATCGCCCAGGCACCGGAACCAGTGCCGCAACGCCGCGTGCAGCCGTGGCGCCGACAGCGCCGCGTCGCTCGGCTTGACCTCTGCAAAGGCCAACGGCGCCAGGCGGGCCAGTTCGACCTGCTCGGCCAAGCCGACGCGGGGCCTGCGCCGCGGCTGGACCTCTTGCAGCAGTTGCGCCAGCGCCGCATACGGCTCCTGTCCGAGTGCGGCATGCAGTGCCACATGCTCCGACTGACCTTCCGTCATTGCCGACAGCCGACGCAACAGCCGCGTCTTGCCCACCCCAGGCTCACCCTGCACCACCACATGCACGCCTTGCCCGAGCGCCGCCCGCGCCTGGGCCAACACCGCTTCACGTTCGACGAGTGGGTGGCGCGCTGCAGCGGATGGTGTCGTGGGCTCGTCGGCATCTGCGCCCGGCAACGGCTGCCCCCCTTGCGTGGCGTGCAAGGCCTGCTGCTGGAGGATGTGCAACTGCACCATGCGCGTCCGCTCGCCGGGCAGCACGCCGAGGTGCTGCTTGAACAGCGATTTGCAGTCCTCGTACGCGGCCAGTGCTGCCGCGCGGTCGCCTGCGCGCGCCAGCACCTCCATCAGCCGCCGATGCCCATGCTCGCTCAACGGATCGAGCTGCACGCAGGCTCTGGCCAGTGCGATGGCTCGTGTGTGTCGCGCGAGGGCGAACGCTTCGGTCAATGCCTCGCCCAGTTGTGCAAGTTGCGCTTGCTTCAGCCGCTTGCGCGCGCTCCCCAACCAGGCCAGCAGGTCCTCGCCCGCGTGGGCCTCCACGCCGGCTTCGGCCAGCAGTTCGCAGCGTGCGGCTCCGCCTGCCGCCAATGCGGCCAGCACCGCATCGGCGTCGTGCAACTCGACGTGCGCCCGCGACCTGTCGAGTTCCAGGTGCTCTGTTCCCACCAGCAGCTCGCCGCCGAATCGCTGGTTGATGCGGTGCGTCAACACCCTCAGGTTGCTGCGCGCCTGCGCGGGGTCGGACTCTGGCCACAGCAGCGCCGACATCCGCCGCCGATCCGCACGGCCTTCCAGCACGACCCAGGCCAGCACCACCGCCGCACTGCCCCTCAACTCATAACCACTTCCATCGGCGCTCACCACGGCGACCGAAGACCCAATGCGAAGGCGGGAAGCTCCACCCACCCCCGATGCATCAAGCCCTGCTGCGTTCACCCAAGAGACCTCATCGGTACTGCATCTCCGCTTGAAACATTCTCGGATGCGAAAGCAGCGCAGACGGCGGTCAAACTTGCATCACTGGTAAGTGTTTCCCATGGACTTGATGCACGTTCCCGCTCGCGCTGCAACTTGGCGGCTTCACGTGAGGCCGACCGGCGAGCTGAATGACCGGAGGCAGTTTCGCCTGAGTCGGCTGGGCGCATCTTGGGCGGCCCTCATCTCGATGGGGAGACCATCATGGGATCCGCAGCAAACGCTCCTCATCGCGAGCCATGGAACAAGGGCAAGATCGTCGGTCAAAAAGGCACCGTTCAAGACCAAGGACTTTTGGGCGCTCCGTGTGCGTCTCCAGATGGAGAACCGGATTCGCGAACTCGCACTGTTCAACCTGGGCCTCGACAGCAAGCTCCGCGGTTGTGATCTCGCCGCCCTGAAGGTCAGGGACATCTGCCATGGCGACCAGGTCGCTGCCCGCGCCCTGGTGATGCAGCACAAGACCCAACGCCCGGTGCAGTTCGAGATCACCCCGGCCACCCGCGATGCGGTGCAGAAGTGGATCCATCATGCCGGGCTGAAGTCCGACGACTTCGTGTTTCCGAGCCGCATCCACGACTCGCCACATCTGGGGACGCGGCAGTACGCTCGGATCCTCGAAGACCTGCGCGCGGTGCAGTTGCTGCTTGGCCATTCGATCGATTGGAATCGACGGTCAGGTACCTTGGCATCGAGGTGGACGACGCACTGGAAATCTCGGAACAGACAGAGATCTGATCAAGGCGCACTGCGGGCGCTGCGCCGGACGATCAGGACGCTGGGCGGTGCGCGCGAAGCTGGCGACCCGGTGGCCGCGTGGCGGCCTTGCGTCAGGGGCGCGCAGCCATCAAGATAGGTCCTACCGCACACCGCTCCTGCCGTTGATCCTTGGCCGCATCACCTGAGTTGCCTGCCGACCCTGGCGTCGTCGACTTCGACTCGCTGCAGGAAGACCCTGCGCGCTGGATCGGCGTGGTCGCCGCGCTCGGCGCCCGCTACTCCAGCGCGCCAGCGGTGCCGGCCGGCGAGGGCACGGTGCTGGTGGCGCTTCTGGGTCGCGAGCTGGTGCTGAAGCTCTACCCGCCTTTTCTGCGCGACCACTTCGAGTTCGAGCGCGCGATGCTCGGGCACCTTCAGGGCCGGCTTTCGGTGCCTACGCCACACCTGGTGGACAGTGCCGAGCACGCTGGCTGGCCCTACATCGTGATGACGCAACTGCAGGGCACGCCGCTCGATCGTGTCTGGCCCAACTTGGAGCAGCACGAACGCTGTGCGGTGCTGCGCGCGATTGGCCGCCTGGCTGCCGAGGTGCATGCGCTGCCGCTGGGTCCGATGCCGGCGCTGGCGCCGCGCTGGACCGACTTCCTGCAGGGCCAGCGTGAGCGCTGCCACGCTCGCCAGCAGCGCACCGGCCTGCCTGCGCATCTGCTGGCGCAACTGGAATCCTTCCTGCTCAGCCCAGTGCCCGAGGGCCCGGACGTGATCCTCACTGGCGAGTACACGCCCTTCAACCTGTTGCACCAAGGCAGCGGACTGTCGGCCATGTTCGACTTCGGCGACGGCCTCGTTGGCCCCCGCGAGTACGACTGGCTGGGGCCGCTCTGTTTCCTGGCCGCGGGTGACGCGTCGCGCGTCGACGCGCTCTTCGACGGCTACCACGGCCGCCCGTTCGATCGTGGCCAGCGAGAAGCCTTGCTGCGGCTGATGCTGCTGCACCGCTACAGCAACCTGCGGGCGCAGATTGCCGTGCCCGGCTGGCAGGCCGCGCCCGACTTCGCCACGCTGGCCGCTCAGATTTGGCCCTGACACGATGCTGCGGCAACTCGAATCTGTGGTGCTCTTTGTGAGTGACATCGACGCGGCCGCCGCCTGGTATGCCAGCGCTGCTGGGCCTGCCGGTGGAGCACGAGAACCCGCGCTGCGCGTTCGTGCGCACGTCGCGCGGTGTGATCACCGACTTCCAACCGGCCGACGGCAAGAACCCCGGCGGCGTGGCCGTCACCACGCCCTATTGCGAGGTGGCCAACTTCGATTCCGCACGGGCCAATTTTGCTGGCGCGTGGCGCCACACTGCATCGCGGCCCCGCCGTCACAGACTTCGGCGCGCGCGTGGCGCTGCTGATCGATCCCTTCGGCAACACGCTGGGGTTGAACCAGGCGAAATGGTGAATCCGCCAGGCGAAGGGATCTCCTGCGGGGCGGGCGTGGCAGATGTGCGCCGGCGTTGCCACTGATGGCTGACCGACCTCGGCAGCCCGGTCTCGTGCGCCGAGAGGCCGCTTCCTGGCGCCGCCTCGTACTCACACTGGCGGCCAGGAGCAGCCGATCGAACCAAGCACCATCACATCGAGCTTATGAAGCGCTTGCCAAGTCACGCTGCGAGAACACCGCCGTCTGCTGATGCGGCACAAAGCCATGGCTGAGATACAGGTCTCGGGCTGCTTGGTTCTCGGGGCTGTAGCAGAGCTTGATGCGCTGTGCGCCGGCGTGCGCGAGACGACTCATGCCCGCAGCAAGCAGATGGTGGGCGAGCCCTCGTCGCTGATGTGCGCTCTCGGTTCGCATGGGTTCGACGAGGCCGGTGGCGGTTTGCGGATCGAACCAGAACAGGCCATAGGCTGCGACTTGGTCGTGCTGATCCAGTATCAGCAGATCGAGGTCGGATCGGTAAAGTGAGGTTTGCCGAAGCCGTTCTCCGACATCTTGCCCGCTTCGACCGGCCATGTGATGCGGGAACTGTTCGGTTTCGAGCCGGCTACACAACCGATACCCGTCGTGCAGCGGGCTGCCCATGTGTCCAGTGTGGGCGGCCCGCCAAGAGCAGACGACCTCAAGACTCGCGCCCGGCGTCATCGCGAAGCCGCGGCTTGTCAGCAGCCTACACAAGAGATCATCAGTGCGGTCAACCGCGATTTCGATGGCCTTGAACCCGGATTCGCCAGCATAGGCAAGCCCGCGCTCGATCACGTGAGTGATCCAGGCGGGCTTTGCATCGGGCAAGACGATCGGATCAAGCGCAACACCATCGCCCCAGTCAGTGGCAATCAGCGCGGCTTCCGGTTGACCTCGGTCATCGAACCAGAAGAGCTGCGGAAACACGTCGGTCGGCCGCGAGGCGCGCCACCACCACTGCAGGTCGGCAGCCTCCAACAACCCGGCAGTGGGATGAGCGCAGCGAGCCCGTCGCAGAAGCGCCGTCGCTGCGCCCAAGTAGTCAAGCCCAACTCGATACTCTTCTCGCATCGTGCGCCCCTCCTTGTTGGCGAAAGCGCCGCTGGCCGCTCCAAGAATCTGCTACCACGGGACTGCCGGGCGAAGTCTACTGGTTTGCTTTGGGTCGGCAGTGACCCCTCGAGCCGAGGAGGAGCAGTCGTTGGACCTGATCGGGACGAAGTTCGCCCCCTGGTCATGCGGCGTGTTCGTCGTACCGCGACCACTGTCTTCAGCAACGTCCGCAGTACCTTGATACCTGCCTCTGGCGGTGATGCCGCGCGCTCGCCCGAGCGACTGCAATGTGGCCCCCACCGTGAGCTCGGCGTCCAGCGGCGACCGACCGCAGACGCTGCATTCCGAACGCTCGGCGCGGTGCGGCGAACGTCAGCGGCGGATCGCTTGCCGCCGTCCCCCAGCGCGTTGAAGGCCGGGCCCCCAGGCGGCCAAGGGGGCCGGCGGTGGGCGCAGATTTGAACCGCCCACCCCACTAGACTGCAGGTCCCGGGGTCAGCCCCCGGCCAGGGAGCCCGCGATGCACCGCACTGCCCACACCACCCGGCAAGACGACCCACCCGCGCCGCTGCGCGACATCGCCAGCCTGCCCGGCCCGCGCGGCGTGCCCGTGGTGGGCAACGGGCTGCAGATCGACCTGCCGCGCTTCCACCGCCAGCTCGAGGGTTGGGCGCACGAGTTCGGTACCTCGTACCGGCTGCGCCTGCGCGGCAGCGACATCCTGGTGATCGCCGACCACGCGCAGGTGGCGCAGGTGCTGCGCGACCGGCCCGACGGCTTCCGGCGCACGTCGCGGCTCGAGGAGATCGGCCGCGAGATGGGGCTCAAGCCCGGCGTCTTCGGCGTCAACGGCGAGGCCTGGCGGCGGCAGCGGCGCATGGTGATGGCTGGCTTCGATCCGGCGCACGTGCGCTCGTACTTCCCGTCGCTGCTGCGCGTCACCCAGCGCCTGGGGCAGCGCTGGCAGCAGGCCGCGCGCGACGGCCTGGCCATCGACCTGCAGGCCGACCTGATGCGCTACACGGTGGACGCCATCGCCGGCCTGGCCTTCGGCGCCGAGGTCGACACGCTGTCGTCCGACGAGGACGTGATCCAGCGCCACCTCGACAAGATCTTCCCGGCGCTGTTCAGCCGCGCCTTTGCGGCCTTCCCGGTGTGGCGCTGGGTCAAGCGCCCGGCCGACCGCGAGCTCGAGCGCAGCATGGCCGAAGTCAATGCCGCAGTGGCCGGCTTCATCGCGCAGGCGCGTGCGCGCCTGCAGGCCGACCCGGCGCTGCGCGAGCGGCCGAACAACCTGCTCGAGGCCATGGTGGTGGCCGCCGACCAGCCCGACAGCGGCCTGGGCGACGACGAGGTGGCCGGCAACGTGATGACCATGCTGCTGGCCGGCGAGGACACCACCGCCAACACACTGGCCTGGATGATCCACCTGCTGGTGCGCCACCCCGATGCCCTGGCGCGCGCCACCGACGAGGTGCGCCGTCTGGCGCCCGAACCTGCCGCGCTGACGATGGAGCAGATGGCCGGGCTCGACTGGGTGGAGGCCTGCGCGCACGAGACCATGCGCCTGAAGCCCGTGGCCCCGATGCTGACGCTGCAGGCCCTGCACGACACCGCGCTGGGCGACGTGCGCGTGCCCGCCGGCGGTGTGGTGCTGTGCCTGTTCCGCCACGACAGCGTGAGCGAGCAGCATGTCGAGCAGGCGACGACGTTCGATCCGGCGCGCTGGATGGCCGATGGCGGCCCGGCGCAGCAGGCCAGCTCGGCCCGCCGCATCTCGATGCCCTTCGGCGCCGGCCCGCGCATCTGCCCCGGCCGCTACCTCGCGCTGCTGGAGATCAAGATGGCCATCGCGCTGCTGCTGGGCCGCTTCGAGATCCTGTCGGTCGACACGCCCGATGGGCTCGAGCCGCCGGAGCGGCTGTCGTTCACCATGGCGCCGGTGGGGTTGAAGATGAGACTGCGCGAGCGGGGGTGAGTGTCGGGCCTTGGCCCGCGTCGGTCTGGTCCCCGGCGTGCTGCTCGGCTCGTGCCTGCCCAATGCGGCGGCGTTGCCTGGCGCCTGTCCCGTCGCCATGTCGGCTGACGCAGCGCACGGCAGATCCGCCGCCGGATGCGGAACGCGCAGCTGACACTGTAGGCATCGACCCCGGATGACCCCACAATCCGCCGGTCCTCGGCCTCGGCCTCGACCACCCATCGACCCATCCTTTGAAAGGTGCAACCATGGCTTTCAGCTACGCCATCAGCGGAGTCCCCGACATCGATCAGCGTTGGGACGCGTTGCCGCAGAACGGTGACAACTACTGCGTGCCGACCTCGGTGCTGAACTGGATGTACTTCTACGCCGAGCACGGCAGGCCCCAGGCCCTGACCTAGGGCACCAACTTCTCGCAGCACCGGGTGTTCAATCTGCTCGCCATGGGCGACACCATGGACACCGATGCCGAGGACGGCACCAATTCCAGCGATGCCTTCGACGGCCTGGTCGACTGGCTGGACGACCACGGCATCCCGGCCTTCGTCTACGCACGCCGGGCGCGCGACAACCAGAACGTGTCGTACAAGAGCATCCGCAACATGCTGAAGGCCGGCGGAAACATGACGGTGTCGTACGGTCGGTATACGCTGAGCGACGGCGAGTTCGAGCGCGGCACCGGCCATGCGATCACCCTGGTGGGGCTGCAACGCAGTTCGGCCGGCGTGCTGACCCTGCAGGCGCACGACCCCATCCAGGGCGGCGGCAGCCTGAACACGCAGTCGGCCACGCAGGTGCGCGAGGTGCACCCGGTGGAGGAAACCCGCAACATCGAGGGCGATGTGGTCAAGGTGCTGCGCTGGGGCACGGGGACGGATCCCTACGTCTTCATCGATGGCTGGATGGCCATCCTGCCGCTGATGGCCTTGACCAACCTCACGGCCGGCGCCGTGGCGCTCTACACGGCAGGCGTGGCGACCGGACAGGTCACGACCGCGAAGATCAAGCTGCCCTTCAAGGCGCCGCTGGCCGACATCGCCATGCACCACAGCGCGCCGTTTGCCACGGTGCTGGCCGAAGGCAGTGGCGAGGTCTGGACGCTCAACCTGGGCGACAGGACCTGGACCCGCCTGCAGGGCGTGACCGGTGCACGCTTCATCGCCCATGGCGGGCGACATGCACGCTTGTTCGTGGTGCAGGGCTCGCAGATCCTGGCCTTTGACGCAGACGACCTCGACGAGCGTACAGGCGACGCACCACTGGCCCGGTTCGACGCGCGAGCCAGCGTCGACGCGCTGTCCTACGACCATCGCAAGGACCGCCTGATCGTGGCCTGCAAGGGCGGCAAGCGCCTGCTGTCGCTGTCGCCGGCGCTGAGCCTGCACGCCGAGATCGCCACGCCGGGACTCACTGGCAGCAGCCGGCTGACGATGTCGGTGAACGGCCGCGACTCGACCCTGCTGCTGTCACGCGCCGGCTCGCCCGATGTGGCCACGCTGCGCTGGCTGGACACCGGCGCGGTGGCCAGTGGCCGATTCCGCCTGCTGGCGAAGGGTGAGACGGCGGCCAACCATGTCGATTCAAAGGGACGACTGTTCGTCAATGAAGGCGGCAAGATCGCCAGCTTCGACATGGATGGCAATCGCATCAAGGGATCGCCCTTCGACGGCCTGCGCGTCGGGCCGCTGCTGAAGGTCTCGCGCAGCACCAATGTGCTGGACCCGGTGCTGTCGGCTCGCAAGGCCTGGAAGAACTGAGTCCGACGGGCCGCCCGGCCTGCGCCTGCTGGACTGCGCGCCGCCGACCAGCCGTCGCCCCACGCGGTACAGAGCCACGTCGCTCAGCGCCTGCATCAGCGCTTCTGGGACGACGAAGCAATGAATGCTGAGCGTCCATCAGGTCGAGCGCGCCACGGTGTTCGATCCGGCGCGCTGGATGGCCGATGGCGGCCCGGCGCAGCAGGCCAGCTCGGCCCGCCGCATCTCGATGCGCTGCTGGAGATCAAGATGGCCATCGCGCTGCTGCTGGGCCGCTTCGAGATCCAGTCGGTCGACACGCCCGATGGGCTCGATCCGCCCGAGCGGCTGTCGTTCACGATGGCGCCGGTGGGCTTGAGGATGAGGGTGCGCGAGCGGGGTTGATCGCCTGCCATGGCCGCGTCACGGGGATGGCGTGGGGTCGGCCCCCAGTGGTCGCAGCGCCCGTTCCGCCAGCCGCTGGTGCAGTTGCAGGGCGGTCGCATGGAGTTCGGCGTCGAAGCCCTGGGACAGCAGCAGATCGATGCCATTCGTCTCGACCAGCACGCCAGGCAGCAACTCGAGCCCCGAGGACGTGGCGCTGAGCAGCAGCGGACGTGTCGTGCCATCCACCAGCGGTGCCAGATCGACGTGGTGCGATGACACCACCACGGTGGCCTGCCGTCCCAGCCGACGGATCACCGCGCCCGCGGCGCTGACCGACTCCATGTGGTTGGTCCCGCGGAAGATCTCGTCGAAAAGGGTCAGGCAGGCCGCGGCACCGTTGGCCCGTTCGAGCATGCTCGCCGCGCGCAACAGTTCGGCGACGTAGAGACTGCGTCCGAGCAGCAGCGAGTCCTCGATCCGGATGCTCGTCTGCACCAGGGCACGGGGCACCGATGCGGCGTCGGCCATGCAGAAGCCCAGGGTCCGCGCCAGCACGGTGTTCATGCCCAGCGAGCGCAGCAGCGTGCTCTTGCCGCTGCCGTTCTTGCCCGTGAGGAAGATGCCGCGGTCACCGAACGCCAGGTCGATCGGCGTACTCCTGGACAGCATGGGATTTCGCATGCCAGTCAGCGACGCGCCGGCAAAGCCGTTCCTGGCATCGTTCCAGCAAAAACCTTCGCTGCTGCGAAGATGGCACGCCAGCCAGGCGTTGGCTTCGCGCTGACCCATGGCGAGGTAAACCGCCTGCAATGCCTGGCGGTGCCGTCCGAGGTTCTGGAGGTCAATGGCCAGGCGCCGGTACTGGGACAGCAGGATCAGGTCGGCGTACTCGGCCAGGCCAGCCAGTCGTTCCAGCCAGGTGGGGCCAAATGCGGCCCACAGCGGCTTCAGCTCGGGAAGCCGCGCTGCGTGCGAATGCCCTTCGGCGGCTTGCTCGGTCGACCGCCCGCGGCGATGCGGCGAGTCCAGCTCGGCCATCTGCAAGGCGCACGACACGAGCTGGCCGATCGCACGCTTCTGCTTCCGCCATGTGGCCGATGGTCCATACAGGCGAATCTGCACTGCACCCGATGCGGCCAGGGTGGCGAGTATCAACAGCGCACCAGGCCCCCGCAGGCCGGCGACGATCAGTGCGAGCGCGAGGCAGAAGCACACGGGCACCAGCCAGAGCAGCGACACCCAGGTCGGCAGCACAGTGGGTGACGGCGCGAACAGCGTGCCCGCCACCTCGGCGTCGGCGCAACGCATGGCCGCCGTGGCGTCGATCCATGAGCGCGCCAATCCAGGGTCGTCGACCAGCGCCCGGAGCTGTGACACCTGGATCGGGTCGGAGCGGTCCGTCAGGTCGCAAGCTCGCAGCCGGGCACACAGCCATTGCCGGCCGAACACGCTGCAGTCGCCCGCCGCCTGTTCGATGTAGGTGTCGAGGTCGAGATCGCGCCAGGTCTGGTCGTCCAGGCCGTCTGGCGACACCGAGCCCGCCGCATGCAACCTGGCGATCTCGTCCCGGGTGAACCACCCCCGGGGCATGGGCTGCTGCCGCCCTGAGGACATCAGCGACCAGGCCTGGCGCAGCTTGCGCGACAGCGCGTCCGTCATGGCGCCGAAAGACACAAATGGTCGCACAGACCGGACGGCGGGAACAGATCGCAGGTCGTCGTTCGGCATGTCAGTTCATTCATCCGTCAGGTCGAACACCGGCGAGGCATCGAAGGTGCCTCCCGTGCACCAGACGAGCACGCAGCTGTGTGCAGCATCGCGGTGCTGATCGGGTGTCATCTGCTCCAACGCTCGCTCGATGTCCTCCAACTGACGTGACATTCCGGTGGCTGTCCCATAGAGGCGGTAGGTCAGCATGTCATGAAGCGAGGCGTGGTCGCGCAGTCGCAGTCGGGCTTGCTGCGCCAGTGCATCGATGTGATCGTTGGTCAGATCGATCATCGCGCTTTGCAGGCTCATGCGGGTCAAGAGACCTTTCATTGCCGCGAACGAGGCCACCCGATATCCCATCAGACTCAGCACCCACAGATGCGGATCGAGGAACACCTTGGCCTCGTAGGCCAGTCCCAGGGGTCTGACGGCATTCTCGGTCCAGTGCGCATCCAGTACCGGCACCAAGAGCGACACCGTCGCCATCAAGGCGATGTTGCGCGTATCGATCGCCGCATTGGCCACGAAGACATTCTGCTCACCGGCGATCCATGGACGGTGCCGACCGAGGCCGCGGCCCGGCTGCAGGCCATCCGACACAGGGCGACGGGGCCAGCCATCGGAGACCCGCGCGCGAAAGCCATGGGCGATGGTCTTCGCATCGACACCACTGGCCATGCAGAACGCAAAGCGTGGCGCCGAGCGCAGGAACTCAAAGGCCTCGGCTGCAATGCCGATGGCTGTGGGATCAGAGACGGCCAGCCTCTCGAGCAGGCTCAGTTGCCGCGGCCCCGCCCACCCGGTGGCAAGCGTGGCCGCCTCGCTTGGCGGCGCCGCAGCCGAATAGGCCATGCTCGAGGCATCAATGCGAAGACGAGCGCCCTGATCCGTTGCGACCTGTTCGTACCCCGTCGCACGCCAGCCGTCTCCATCGGTCCATTTTGTCCATTCCCGGATGAGGTCGTCGCAAACCGATGGAGACGCGGGGGATTCGTCGCGCAGTCGAATCGCCACGACGGCACAGCACCGACCCGCCGAGTCCTGCACGAACAGTCCTGTTCGGAGCAGCACGGAATTCCCGTGCGCGCATTTTTCGAAGCAGCCCAGCAGGAAGGGCAGTGCCTCCAGCGAATTCGCCGCCAACTCGCTCACGTTCACGAGCAGGTGGCCTACGCTGAATTCGCATGTCAAGACCGCGACTTCCATCGACGGCCGCGCAGCCGGCCGAAGCCAGTCACGCCTCCGCAGCGATGGCCTGTCGGCAGGCGACGTCGGCGCCTGCGATGCCTGCCGTGAAGCCGCCTGGCTCAACTCCGTCCACCGACTCATCCTGGCCTGGTTCCCGTCGATCTGCGATGACTGGACTACGCGGCTCTCATGACCAGTGGTCAGCACGGAATCGAGGAAGCGTACGACGCCACCTGCCTGGCGGAGCTCATCGATGTGGAGGTGAACATTGCGCTCGATGTCCTGCAGGGCGGCTCCGGGACTGGCCAACTCGAACTGCAAGAGCGCAAGGGGTGCCTGCCGACGCAGGAGTGTCCTGTCGAGCGTGTACTGGTCGTGAATCCGGTGCGCGGCCTCGACCAGCCACGAAGCGCGGAAGACCTGCGCGGCATGCTTGGAAAGCAATGTGTCGCAAAGCATCTGCAGACGCTGCGCCTGCGAGGGGTCGGCGTCACCGATGCCGGACATGGCGACGATCCAATGGAGGTCTGAGCTCATCCAGCACGGGCCAGACAGACTCGGCAGGAATGACAGGCCCTCGCGCTCCCCGAAGGCATTGAACACGGGCGCGAACTCTTGGGTCAGCGGAGCCAACCATTGCGCCATGACGAGTGCGTTAGCATCAACCATTGTGCCCAGGCGCCTCGAATAGTGCAGTACGCGCCCGGACGAGTACACCGGCGGCGGCGCGGCAGTCACTTCAAGCGGGTCCGTGGGTCCGGCAGTGACGGGCTCGCGGCGAGGCTGGCTGCTGCACAACTCTGCCGTTCGACGGGCGACCTCCGGAGAGCCCCATGACATGACCAGGCAGTTCTCTGCGATCAGGTGCCGGTCGCGGAAGCGTCGTATCGCCGCATCATCCAGCCGCGCCACCTGCAGCGGATCGCCGCCGGGATCGAACGCGAAGCTGGTTCCTGCGCAGAGGCGGCTCGCCAGGGCGTTCCGCGCCTGCCGATCGGTTCCGAAGAAGCTGCCCCACATCTCCAAGAACACCGCGCCTCGTGGCAGGGGACGCTGCTCCAGCAGCGCCGCCAGCGGCGATGAATCGAAGCATTCACGGCGAAACGTATCGTCGCTGAACTCGCCACGAAGGGTCTGTGCCAGCACTGCGTCAAGCGTCGACACGTACCGCGCCGGATCCTCGCATTCGAAATAGAAGGCAATGTGGTCGCACTCCGTCCGCGCGTTGAACCACACACCACTCCCGGGAACCGCCAGGTCGCGCAGCGGAGGTGCGTATGCATCCTGTCCGCACACGATATGTTCCAGTGCGTGGGCGATTCCCGAGTTGTCTCTGAGCTCGATCGGAAAGCAGACGATCGCGCCATGGCTTCCCTCGGACGGGAGGTGGATGCACTTTGCCGCTGGCGCAGACGGCTCCCGAAGCTCGGACATCCGTCAGGTCGTCTGTGCTGGAGATTCGCTCGCCACGAGATGGTGCCTCACGAGTGCCGGCTCGTCGGGTCCGAGCGAGGCGCACACACTGTCGTGGACTTCCGGAGCGCTGTCCTGCAGCGCGCGCAAGGCGTTGTACCGGGTGCGCCGACAGTCATGACGGGTGGCAAACTCCACCAGCAGGTCGGTCACGTTGTCATCGCGCAATTGGCTCACGAGCTCGAGCAGTTGTCGTCGCGCGTCGATGGCGGTGTAGGCGTAGTTGGAGAGTCTGGCCCGATTCGGATCTGTTGCGTCGATGTCGAAGAAGTACTGGTCCAGGAGGCCGTGCTGATTGAATGTCGGGATCACATTCAGCGTGACGGACAGGTTGGTGGGCGGCTGCTGAATGTGAATATCCTGATTGCAGCGGTACATGATGGTGTCGCCACAGGCATGTCTGAATGTCCCAAGCGGGCGGACTCGAACTTCTTCACCGACAAAGCCTGCGACGGCCGCGTAGTCGTATTCGAAGACGTCAGTTTCATAGCCTGTTCCGCAATAGGCATACGAAAGCAGATCGAAATTGTGATCATGCGCCTGGTGGTAGGCGAACAGGAGACTCTCGGCCTGGGTCATTTCTGCCGCAGGCAGCCAGAAGTTGGCCCGAAGGTAGAAGTGCTTCCGCCTGGCAAGTACAACAGACTGTGAAATGATCTCCGCCAAGGGGTCGCGGGCCCGATTCGCCTTGATGTAGCTGCACATGAAATCGGACAGAAAGCGGCGATTGTTTCCCAGCATGGACAACTGCTCTCCCAGCCGGAACAGCTTGTCCGGCGCGCCCTCGATGACATGCGCATCGGCATAGTCGAGGAACTCGTCGAGAGCGATCTGCTCCGTCGTGGAGTGTCTGTGCTTGCAAAGCCTGGTCATCGTGCTTCCTTTGCCTGGATGGCCACGACAGTGCGGGTGGCCGCGTTGCGCAGCAATGCGTTGGGCGCGAGCGAGAGCTTCGCGAACGCCGCTGCTCCGTGGGTCGGGTCGATCTTCAGCATGGCCTCTGCTGCGTGCCACTTAACGGTATCGCTCTCGTGTTCGGTCAGGGAATCAAGAGCAGCCAAGCTGCTTTCGTCGCCATAGGTGCCCAGCGTCTTGGTCATCAACTCGAGGATGGTGGTGCTTGGAAAGTTGTTGAAGTGTCCTGCCGGAGCACCGTCGGCTCGGCGAAACCGCCAGGTGAACAGGCTGTTTCGCCTGTTGTTCAGCGTGAGTGCCAATGTGGGTGAATCGCTTGAGAGTACGATGGTCTGCCGTGCCGATTCAATGGCCGTGACACGGCCCTTGGGCAGGTTTCCGGAGTGCGCCAGACTGGCCCTTGAGTGGAGGGAATAGTCGGCGTTTGAGTAATCGAGGAGATCCCAGGTCTCGAACGCCAATGGGCCCAAGGGACAGAACACAACATCCGACGGCAACGTGAGCAGCTCGGCCGAACGGCTTGCTGGCGTGACGAGGATGAGGTTGATCGTGAACCAACTCCCGGAAGCCAGATTGAGCGTCGATGCGCTGACCAACCGCGATATGTGTCTGTGGTTGACGAGGCAAGCCCGCAGGTCCGTCGCGATCAGCGAGAAGATGTTGAGATCGGAGCAGAACTCTCGGAACGCGATGGCTTCAGCGGTGACGCTGTGCTCGCCCGACTGCTCCAGATGGGCAATGAATGCTTCAGCTTGCATGGTCGTCCAATCCGGGGAGAGGGCGAGGAGCCCTGAGCCCCTCGCCGCGAACAGGGTCTCAGCGTGTCATCCGAAGCCCCGCGACGCCTGATGTCGTGCGCCGGTGCACGCCGCAGCGTGCCACCGTGCTGTCACAGACTGAACAGAAAGAACATGCCCACAAGCGCGGGGACCAGTTGCTGGCCGCGCTCGGAGCCGGCTGCCTCACTCTTCGATTCCAGCGGGACTGCGTTCACCGGCGGTGTGTTCACTTCAGTAGTCTTCATTGGATACCTTTCAAAGTGTTGGGCACCGGGCGGCATGCCCGGCGCCAATGTTTTATAGCATGACGCGTCAATATCATGCTAAAAAAGCGTAACCGTCAGGAACGACCATCTCCGACAAGACGTTGAAGCCAGGCGTCGCTGTTCATGCATCGGCGTTGGCGGATTCTTCGGCGTTCATGCCGGGAGGTTGCGCGGGCGTGCGGCCCTGGCAGCCGTGGAGGCATTCGCCCTTGCTGCAATGGTGGGAGCCGGACGACGACACCCGGCGGTCTTCGGCCGCGTCGCATCGCAGGTGTCCGCAGCTCGAAGCCGGGGTGCCGTATCGCAGGCCTGGCGCGCGAGGGCGCACGGCGTTGCGCCTCGCCGATGGCCCTGCCCCCCACCGGGCGTGGTCAACCTGCCGTGGTGGCCGACGCCAGGAAGGCGTCGTAGGCGGCGTCGGACTCGGCGCCCACCTCGAAGTACGGCAGCGCCCCGGTCTGGAACACCGTGAAGCGCCAGTTCGGCCGATGCGCCAGGAAAGCCTTGCCGCGGTAGTCGGTGAAGTCGCCGCGCACGCCGTGGCTCATCCACACCGGCACCGTCAGCGCCTCGTACACCGCATGGATGTCGGCACTGAACAGGCCGCCCGACAGGAAGCACAGCGGTGCGTGCTCGGCGCCGGGCTCCTGCGCGGTGCGCACGGCATAGGCCCACATCGTGTCGTCGATGTCGCGGCCGCCCCAGGTCTTGCGCAGGAAGTGGCGGATCACGCCGGGCCGGGTGAGGGTGCGGAACAGCCCGCCACCCCAGCCTGTGCCCGGACCGCGCAGCGCGGCGCGCAGCCAGGGCATGGCGCGGGTGCTGCCCGGCGCGCCGCGGCCGGCCTGTCCGCCGCGCAGGTCGGTGGGGCTGACCAGGGCCAGGCTGCGGAAGGCGCCCGGCGCCTCCATCGCGGCGCGTGCCAGGAACTCGCAGCCCAGCGACACCGCCAGCGCATCCACCGGCACCGGGCCGCAGCGTGCGCGGATCTGCGCCACCGCGCCGTGCAGCGCGTCCACCATCAGCCGCGGCGTGTAGTCGCGGTCGCTGCGGTCGGAAGAGCCGTAGCCCGGCAGGTCGATCGCGAACACGCGGCGGCTGGCGCGGTAGTGCTCAAACAGCGGGCGCACCTCGGACGCGGCCGCCGCGGCGTTGACGCTGTGCACCAGCAGCAGCGGCGGGCCGGCCCCCTCACCCGCGGCATACAGGCCGATGCGGCCGGCCGAGGGGTGGGTGAAGTCGAAGCGTTCGCCGGGCAGCGCGGCGGGCAGGGTCATGGTGGGTTTGGTGGCCGTCTGCCGCGAAGGATACGCGCACGGCGCGCGACGCCGCCCCTCACTGCGCGGCCGCCCAGCCGCCCCCCAGCACCCGGTACAGCGTCACGCCGTTCTGCGCCTTCTGGGCCTGCACCTGCACCAGCGCCTGCTGGGCGGCGAACAGCGAGCGCTGCGCATCGAGCAGGTCGAGGAAGCTGCTGGCGCCGTTGCGGTAGCGCAGGTCGGCCAGGCGCACCCGGTCCTGTTCGGCGGCCACCTGGGCCTGCTGCGCGCTGAGCTGGTCGCCCAGCGTGGCCCGGCCGGCCAGCGCATCGGCCACCTCGCGGAAGGCCGACTGGATGGCGCGCTCGTACTGCGCCACGGCCTGCTCGCGGGCCACCTCGGCCAGCTTCAGCCCGGCTCGGTTGCGGCCGGCATCGAACAGGGGCTGCAGCAACTGCGGCGCGAAGCTCCAGGCCAGGTTGCCGCCCTGGAACAGGCCGGAGAGCTCGCCGCTGGCCAGCCCCAGGCTGCCGGTGAGGGTGATGCGCGGGAAGAAGGCCGCCCGCGCGGCGCCGATGTTGGCGTCGGCCGCGATCAGCTGCTGCTCGGCCTGGCGCACGTCGGGCCGGCGCGTCAGCACCTCGGACGGCACGCCCACCGGCAGCTCGGGCAGCGCCTGCGCGGTCACGGGCAGCCCCGGCGGCAGGTCGGCCGGCAGCGGCTGGCCCAGCAGCAGCACCAGCGCGTTCTCGTCCAGCGCGCGTTGCCGCGTGCCCTGCGCCAGCGCGGCGCGCGCCGCTTCCTGCAGCGATTCGGCCTGCCGCAGGTCCAGCTGCGAGCTGGCGCCGTTGTCGAAGCGCAGCTTGATGAGCCGCAGCGATTCGGTGCGCGTGTCCAGCGTCTGCCGCGTCACGCGCAGCAGCTCGTCGTCCGCCTGCATCGCGAGGTAGGCATTGGCCACGGTGGCCACCAGGCCGATGTGCACGGCCCGGCGCGCCTCCTCGGTGGCCAGCAGCTGGGCCGCGGCCACGTCCGACAGGCTGCGCACGCGGCCGAACAGGTCGACCTCGTAGGCGGTGACCTGCACGCCCGCGGTGTAGGCGCTGGCGATGGTGCCGTCGGTGCGCGGCGTGCGCGACGCGGCCAGCCCGGCGTTCACCGTGGGCCAGGCGTCGGCTTGCCGGACGGCGAGTTGGGCGCGGGCCTGCTCGATGGCCAGCACGGCCAGGCGCAGGTCGCGGTTGCCGTCCAGCGCCAGCCCGATCAGGCGCTTCAGCCGGGCATCGGCAAAGAACTGCTGCCACGCCAGGTCAGCGGCCACCGGCCCGGCGGCGGCGCCGGCCGGCGCCATCGGGAAGGCGGCGGCCACCGGTGCCGCGGGCACCTCGTGCCGCGTGGCCGGCACGCTGCAGGCGACCATCAGCGCCGCCAGGCTGGCGGCGCCGGCGGCGTGGGCAAGGCGCCGCGTCATGACCGGCCCTCCGGCGGCGCGGGGGGCGCCCCCGGCGGCGACGCCGGCGTGGCCCAGATGTCGGGCAGCGGCGGCTCGGCCTCGTGCGCAAAGCGACGGCGCTGCCGTTCGCTGCCCTTGAAGAAGCGGCGCACCACCACATAGAACAGCGGCACGAAGAACACCGACAGCGTGGTCGCCGACAGCATGCCGCCCAGCACCCCGGTGCCGATGGCGTGCTGGCTGGCCGAGCCCGCGCCCGAAGACACCACCAGCGGCACCACGCCCAGGATGAAGGCCATCGAGGTCATCAGGATGGGCCGGAAGCGCAGGTGTGCGGCCTCGAGCACCGCGTCGATGGCGCTGCGGCCCTGCGCCTGCAGGTCTTTCGCGAACTCGATGATCAGCACCGCGTTCTTGGCCGACAGGCCGATGATGGTGATCAGGCCGACCTTGAAGTACACGTCGTTCTCCAGGCCGCGCAGGTGCGTGGCCACGGTGACGCCGAGCACCCCCAGCGGCACCACCAGGATCACCGAGAACGGGATCGACCAGCTCTCGTACAGTGCGGCCAGGCACAGGAACACCGCCAGCAGCGAGAACGCGAACAGGATCAGCGCGGTCGAGCCCGACAGCTTCTCTTCGCGCGACAGGCCGGTCCACTCGTAGGCAAAGCCCGGCGGCAGCTGCGCGGCCAGCCGTTCCATCTCCTCGAGCGCGGCGCCGCTGCTGGTGCCGGGCGCCGGCTCGCCGGCGATGCGCATGGTCGGGTAGCCGTTGTAGCGCACGGTCTGCATCGGGCCGGTGATCCACTTCGTCGTCGCAAAGGCCGACAGCGGCACCGGCTGGCCCGCGCTGCTCAGCGCGTTCAGCCGCAGCAGGTCATCGGGCTGCATGCGCGCCGGCGCATCGGCCTGCACCACCACGCGCTGCACCCGGCCGGCGTTCGGGAAGTCGTTGACGTAGGACGAGCCCAGCGCGGTGGAGATGGCCACGTTGATGGCGGTGAAGCTCACGCCCAGCGCGGCGGCCTTGTCGCGGTCGATGTCCAGCTGCAGTTGCGACGCGTCTTCCAGGCCGTCGGGGCGCACCGCCGTCAGCAGCTTGCTCTGCGCGGCCATGCCCAGCAGCTGGTTGCGTGCGGCCAGCAGCGCATCGTGGCCGTTGCCGCCGCGGTCCTGCAGGCGCAGCGCAAAGCCGTTGGCGCGGCCCAGTTCGGGGATGGGCGGCGGGCTCACCGGGAAGATGAAGGCATCGCGGATGCCCGCCAGCGCGCCGAAGGCCCGGCCCACCAGCGCCTGCGCCGATTGGCCAGCGCCCTCGCGCAGGTCCCAGTCCTTCAGCGTGATGAAGCCCAGCGCGGCGTTCTGGCCGGTGCCGGCGAAGCTGAAGCCGAGCACGCTGACCATGCTCTGCACCTCGGGCTGCTTCAGGATGAAGCCCTCGACGCTGGTCATCACCTCGCGCGTGCGGTTGACGGTGGCGCCGGGTGGCAACTGCACGTTGACGAGCATGTTGCCCTGGTCTTCGTTGGGCAGGAAGGACGTGGGCAGGCGCTGCAGCATCAGCACCACCGCGGCGATGATGACGCCGTACAGCACGACGAAGCGCCCGGTGCGCTTGAGCAGCGCCGCCACCCAGCCCTCGTAGCCCTTGGCCGTGCGGGTGAAGCCGCGGTTGAACCACCCGAAGAAGCCGGCCTTGGCATGGTGGTGGCCGGCCTCCACGGGCTTGAGCAGCGTGGCGCACAGCGCCGGCGTCAGCGACAGCGCCATGAAGGCCGAGAACAGGATCGAGCTGAGCATCACCACAGAGAACTGGCGGTAGATGTTGCCCACCGAGCCGGCGAAGAAGGCCAGCGGCACGAACACCGACACCAGCACCACGGTGACGCCGATGATGGCGCCCGAGATCTGGCCCATGGCCTTGCGCGTGGCCGCCAGCGGCGACAGGCCCTCGCTGCTCATGATGCGCTCGACGTTCTCGACCACCACGATGGCGTCGTCGACGACGATGCCGATCACCAGCACCATGCCGAACATGGTGAGCACGTTGATCGAGAAGCCCATCGCCAGCAGCACGGCGAAGGTGCCCATCAGCGCGATCGGCACCACCAGCGTCGGGATCAGCGTGTAGCGGATGTCCTGCAGGAACAGGTACATCACCAGGAACACCAGCAGCACCGCCTCGAGCAGCGTCACCACCACCTGGCGGATCGAGATCTCGACGAACTTCGAGCTGTCGTAGGGGATGGTGGCCTTGACGCCCGGCGGGAAGTAGCGCGACAGCTCGTCCAGCCGCACCTTGATGGCCTTGGCCGTGGCCAGCGCGTTGCCGGTGGGCGAGAGCTGCACGCCGATGCCGGTGGAGGGCTGGCCATTCAGCCGCGCCTGCGGGCTGTACGACTGCGCGCCCAGCTCGACGCGGGCCACGTCCTTCAGGCGCACGGTGGAGCCGTCGGGGTTGGCGCGCAGCACCACCTCGCCGAACTGCGCGGCCGAGGTGAGCTGGCCGCGCACCACCACCGTGGCGAAGATCGACTGGCCCGGCAGGTTGGGCAGATCACCGATCGTGCCCGAGGCCACCTGCGCGTTCTGCGACGCGATGGCCGCGGTGACGTCGGCCGACGACAGCCGGTAGCCCACCAGCTTGGCCGGGTCGATCCAGATGCGCATGGCGCGCTCGGTGCCGAAGAGCTGCGCCTGGCCAACGCCGGGCACGCGCTGCAACTCTGGCAGCACGTTGCGCGCGGCGTAGTCGCCCAGCGCCACCGGGTCGAACTCGGGCCGGTCGGACGACAGGATGGTGAACAGCAGGAAGTTGCTGCGCGCCTTGTCCACCCGCACGCCCTGCTGCGCCACCGCCTGCGGCAGCCGCGGCGTGGCGCGGCTCAGGCGGTTCTGCACGTCCACCTGGGCCAGGTCGGGGTTGGTGCCGGGCTGGAAGCTCAGCGTGATCGAGCCCGAGCCGTCGGCCTGGGCCACCGATTCCACGTAGATCAGGCCCGGCGAGCCGTTCATCTCGCGCTCGATGACGCTGAGCACGCTGTCTTCGAGTGTTTGCGCCGATGCGCCGGGGTAGGCCGCCGAGACGATGATCGACGGCGGCGCCACCGACGGGTACTGGGCCACCGGCAGCTGCGTGATGGCCACGCCGCCCAGCACCAGGATGAACAGCGCGATCACCCACGCGAAGATGGGGCGGTCGATGAAGAACTGGGCCATGCCGGGGCCCTCAGCGCGAGGCCGCCGAGGCGGCGGTGGCCGCCGTGGCCACCGCCGTCCCTGGTGACGAGGCCGGGGCCGAGGCGGGCCGTGCGCCGGGCGGCGACCACGGCACCGGCTTCACCGGCGACGGGCCGCGCAGCTTCTGGAAGCCGTCCACCATCACCTGCTCGCCGGGCTTCAGGCCGTCGGTCACGACCCACTGGCCGTCCTTGCCGGCGCCCACCTTCACCTGGCGCGGGGCGACCTTGCCGTCCGCGCCCACCACCATCACGCTGTCGCCCTGCGACGAGCGCTGCAGCGCCTGCTGCGGCACCAGCATGCCGCCGCCGACGGTGGCCAGCTCGAGCCGGGCGCGCACGTACATGCCCGGCAGCAGCATGCCCTTGGGGTTGGGCACCTCGGCGCGCAGCACGATCTGGCCCGAGCCCGGGTCGACCGACAGGTCGGAGAACAGCAGCTTGCCGGGCTGCGGGTAGGTGCTGCCGTCCTCCAGCACCAGGCGCACCGCGGCCGAGGCCGGCCCGCCGGCGCTCTTGAGCCGGCCGTCGGCGATGGCCGCGCGCAGGCGCAGCACGTCGCCCACCGGCTGGCTGATGTTGACGAACATCGGGTCGACCTGCTGCACCAGCGCCAGCGGCGTGGCCTCGCCTTGGCCCACCAGCGCACCCTCGGTGACCAGCGCACGGCCGATGCGGCCCGAGATCGGTGCGGTGACGGTGGCGAAGCCCAGGTTGATCTGCGCCGTCTGCACCGCGGCCTTGCCGGCGGCCACGTCGGCCTCGGCCTGCTTTTGCAGGGCCACGGCGCTGACGAGTTCCTGCTGGCTGATGGCCTGGGCCTCGGCCAGTGGTTGGTAGCGCGTGGCCTGGGCCTTGGCCGCCACCAGGTTGGCCTCGGCCCGGGCGAGCGACGCCTGGGCGCTGGCCAGCGTGGCCCGGTAGGGCGCCGAGTCGATCTGGAACAGCACCTGGCCGGCCTTCACGTCGCTGCCTTCGCGGAAGCTGCGCTGAAGCAGGATGCCGGCGGCGCGCGCCCGCACCTGCGCCACGCGCGAGGCCTCGGTGCGCCCGGGCAGCTCGGTGAACAGGCCCACCTCGGCAGGCGCCACCGTGACCACGCCCACCTCGGGCGGCGGTGGCGCGGCCGGCGGCGCCGCCGGCGCGTTGCCGCCCTTGCCACAGGCGCCCAGCAAGACCACCGACACCGCGGCGACCAGCGCCGCTGGGGCGACACCAGCGCCCCACATCGAGCCCACGCGGGCCCTCGACCACAAAGACATGCCAGGAACCTTTCGAGACGGGTGGCCGAGGTCGTGCGCCCGGCGGCACGCGGGCACGCTCGATCCGCCTGCGTGCCCCTTCGTCGGGCTGTCACGCCGACGCTCGCGCAGGGGTGCAGCGAGGCGGCTCACGGCGCCGACTGTACAGACCCGCGGGGAAACCCGTGCGCTGGACGGTTTGCCGTGCCCCCGACCTGGCGCCGGGACCCGTCCGCCGCGCCGGTCGGCGCGTGTGCCTTCAGCCGCCCGGCTTGACCATCGGCCAGCCGCGCCGCGCCCACTCGCTCATGCCGCCTTGCACGAAGCGCACGTGGCCGTAGCCGCGTTCGCGCAGCGCCCGCAGCGTGGCGCTGCTGCGGTTCTGCGTGTTGCAGATCAGCAGCACCGGGCGGCTGGGGTCGGTGGGGATCTCGCTGACGCGGCGGCCCAGCTGGCGCATCGGCAGCAGCTTGGCGCCCGCGGCCACGCCGGTGGCGTGTTCTTCGGGCTCGCGGATGTCGATCAGGATGGCGCGCTTCGATTCATGCTGCGCGCGCGCTTCGTCCAGGCTCACCGCATCGGCGTCGGCGGCGTGCAGCGGGCCGGCGGCGGTCAGCACCAGCACGGCCAGCGTGCCGAGGGCGGCGCGCCGCGCACGATCGGGCGACACGCACGGTGAAGGGCAGGGGCGGAGGGGCGTGTGGGCGTGGTCCAAGGTCGGCTCGATTCGAAAGGGCAGGTCACAAGGGGCGATGCCGGTGGGGCCATGTCCCCGGGAGGACGGCTGGCCCGGCTAAAATATCGCCAGTGGCTTATATTTTAGGCCGATCCGCAGCCCACCGAAAGGCAGGCCCCGCATGTCCTACCTAGACGACCCCCGCGTGCTGTTCGCGGCCGAGCGCACGCTGCTGGCCTGGCAGCGCACGGCGCTGGCGCTGATGGGCTTCGGCTTCGTCGTCGAGCGCTTCGGCCTGTTCCTGCGCATGGTCGGCAACCAGCCGCTGTCGCCGTCGCAGCGGGGCTTCTCGCTGTGGCTGGGCGTGGGCCTGCTGCTGATGGGGGCTGCGGTGGCGGTGATCTCGGCGCTGCAGTTCCGCACCGTGGTGCGTGGCCTGGGCGAGCAGGAGATCCCGCGCGGCTACTGGACGAACTTCGGCGTCTGGCTCAACTTCGTGCTCGGGGCCGTCGCACTGGCGCTGGCCCTGCATTTCGTCACCAGCTCGTGAAGCCGCCCGCGGCCCGCTGCCGCCCTACCTAATGCCACCGGACGCCATGACCACCGCCCCCGCCTCACCCTTCGCCGACCCCGCCGGCACCTGGAACCGCCGCTTCGCCGAAGACGGCTACCTGTTCGGCACCGAGCCCAACGCCTGGCTGCGCGAGCACGCCGGCGTCTGGGCGCCCGGCGACCGCGTGCTGTGCGTGGCCGACGGCGAGGGCCGCAACAGCGTGTGGCTGGCCGGCCGCGGCCTGGTGGTCGACGCCTTCGACATCGCCGACGTGGGCGTGGCCAAGGCCCGGAATCTGGCGGCGCAGCAGGGGGTGGCCGTGAACTTCACCGTGGCCGACTGCGACGCCTACGACTGGCCCGTGGCCGCCCTCGACGGCGTGGCAGCGATCTTCGTGCAGTTTGCCGACCCGGCGCTGCGCGCGCGGCTGTTCGCAGCCATCGTGCGCAGCCTGAAGCCCGGCGGCACGCTGGTGCTGCAGGGCTACACGCCCAAGCAGCTGGACTACCGCACCGGCGGGCCGCCGGTGGCCTCGCACCTTTACACCGAGCCGATGCTGCGCGAGGCTTTCGCCGACCTCGACATCGTCACGCTGCGCGAGTACGAGGCCGACGTGGCCGAAGGCAGCGGCCACCTGGGCCGCTCGGCGCTGATCGGCCTGGTGGCGCGGCGGCGTTGACGGGGCAGGCCGTGGCGTCCGATCCTGGCCCGCAAGAGCCGCAGCACCCGGCCCCGAACGAGGGCCTGGGCCGCACGCTGGTGGTGCTGCAGTTCGCACTGATCGGTGGGCTGGCGCTGCTGGCGGCACCGGCCATCCTGGGCGGGCGGGCACCGTCCGGCGCATGGTGGCTGGCCGCGGCGGGCGCGGCCGTCGGCGCCTGGGCGCTGGCGGCCAACCGGCCGGGCAACTTCAACATCCGCCCCACGCCGCGGGCCGGCGGGCAGCTGGTCGACCAGGGCCCGTACCGCTGGATCCGCCACCCGATGTACACCAGCGTGGGCGCGCTGGCGGCGGCCTGCGTGGGGGCCGCGCCGTCGGCGTGGTCCGCAGGGGCCGCGCTGGCGCTGGCCGCGGTGCTGGGCACCAAGGCCCTGCTGGAAGAGCGCTGGATGGCCGCTGCACATCCGGGTTACGCAGGCTACCGCGCGCGCACCCGGCGCTTCCTGCCGGGGCTCTTCTAGGCCGGGCGCCGGGCCCGGCTCAATCGACCTTGGCGCCCGAGGCCTTCACCACCTTGGCCCACTTGGCGGTCTCGTCGGCGATGAACTTGGCGAACTCGGCGCTGGTGATGCCGCTGGGGATGGCGCCCTGCGCCTGCAGCCGTTCCTTCAGCGCGGCGCTGCCCAGCGCCTTGGCGGTTTCCTGCTGCACGCGGTTGACCGCGTCCATCGGCGTGCCGGCCGGGGCCACCAGGCCGAACCACGAGCTGGCCTCGTAGCCCTTCAGCGCCGGGCCGCCGGCCTCCTCGATGGTCGGCACGTCGGGCAGCGCGGCCGAGCGCTTGGCGCTGGTCACGGCCAGCGCCTTGAGCTTGCCGCTCTTGATGTGCGGCAGCGCCGAGGGCAGGTTGTCGAACATCACGTCCATGCTGCCGCCCATCAGGTCGATCAGCGCCGGGCCCGATCCGCGGTAGGGGATGTGCAGCATGAAGGTGCCGGTCATGCTCTTGAACAGCTCGCCCGACAGGTGGATGGAGGTGCCGTTGCCCGAGCTGGCCATGTTGAACTTGCCCGGGTTGGCCTTGGCGGCCTTGACGAAATCGGCCACCGAGTTGATGCCGTACTTCTGCGCCATCGCCGGGTTCACCACCAGCACGTTGGGCACGCCGGCCACCAGGGTGACGGGCACGAAGTCCTTCACGTGGTCGTAGGGCATCTTGGGGTACAGCGCAGGGTTGATGGCGTGGGTGCCCACCGTGCCCATCAGCATCGTGTAGCCGTCGGCGGGCGACTTGGCCACTTCGGCACCGGCGGTGTTGCCACCCGCGCCGGGCTTGTTGTCGACGACGAAGGGCTGGCCGAAGGCCTTCTGCAACTCGGGCGCCATCGCCCGGGCCAGGATGTCGGTGGTGCCGCCGGCCGCGAAGGGCACGACGATGCGCACTGCCTTGGTCGGCCACGTCGCTTGCGCGGCAGCACAGAAGGGCACGGTCAGCAGGGCAACGAGTGCGATCTGGCGGCGTGTGAAGCTCATGTCGGGTCTCCTTGTGTTGTCGACGCAGTGTGCCGCGGGCCCGGGGCGCCGCGGCTGCGCGGGATCAGGCCGCCGGCTGCCAGCCGCGCGGCACGGCGCTGAGCAGGCGGCGGGTGTAGTCCTCGCGCGGCGCGGCCAGGATCTGCTCGGCGCTGGCCTGCTCGACCACCACGCCGTCCTTCATCACCAGCACCTCGTCGCTGATGAAGCGCACCACCGCCAGGTCGTGGCTGATGAAGACGTAGCTCAGGCCGAGCTCGTCCTGCAGGTCTTTCAGCAGGTTGAGTACCTGGGCCTGCACCGACACGTCGAGCGCGCTCACCGCCTCGTCGAGCACCAGCACCTCGGGGTCGAGCGTCAGCGCGCGGGCGATGGCGATGCGCTGGCGCTGGCCGCCCGAAAACTCGTGCGGGTACCTGCCGAAGGCGCGGTCGTCCAGCCCCACCTTGCCCAGCAGCACGCGGGCGCGCTGCTCGCGCTCGGCCAGGTCTTTGCCGATGCCGTGGATGACCATCGGCTCGACCAGTGTCTGGCCGATGGTGAAGCGCGGGTTCAGGCTGGCATAGGGGTTCTGGAAGACGATCTGGATGCGCCGGCGCATGGCCTGGCGCTCGCGGTCGGTCAGCGTGAGCAGGTTGCGGCCGTCGAAGATGACCTCGCCGCCGGTGGGCTCGTGCAGGCGCAGCAGCGTCAGGCCCATCGTCGTCTTGCCCGAGCCCGATTCGCCCACCACGCCCAGCGTGTGGCCGCGCCGCAGCTGGAAGTTGACGTTCTGCACCGCCTTGAACTCGCGCTTGCCGAACAGGCCCTTGGGCAGCCAGAAGCTCTTGGCCAGCGAGCGCACCTCGAGCACCACCGGCGCGCTGGCGTCCTTGGCCTGCGCCTGGCGCACCGTGGCGGCCGCGGTGCCGTTGCGCACGGCAGTCTGCGCGGCGATGTGGTCGTCGATCACCATCAGACGCGCCGGGTTGCCGGTCAGGCTGGGGCGGCAGGCCAGCAGCGCGCGGGTGTAATCATCTTGCGGCGCCGAGAAGATGCGCGCCACCGGGCCCTGCTCGCGCACCTGGCCGTGGCGCATCACCACCACCTGGTCGGCGATCTCGCCCACCACGCCGAGGTCGTGGCTGATGAACAGCACGCTCATGCGGTGCTTTTCTTTCAGCCCCGCGATCAGCTCGAGCACCTGGCGCTGGATGGTCACGTCCAGTGCGGTGGTGGGCTCGTCGGCGATCAAGAGCTTGGGCTCGCAGGCCAGGGCCATCGCGATCATCACGCGCTGCTGCTGGCCGCCCGACAGCTCGAAGGGGTAGGCGCCCAGGCGGCGCTTGGGCTCGGGGATGCCCACCTCGTGCAGCAGCGCCTCGGCCTTGTCCATCGCCGCGCGACCGGCCAGACCCAGGTGGCGGCGCAGCGGCTCGACCAGCTGCGCGCCGATGGTGAACACCGGGTTCAGCGAGGTCATCGGGTCCTGGAAGACACAGGCGATCTCGCGGCCGCGCAGCGCCTGCAGCTCGGACAGCGGCGCCTGCAGCAGGTCGCGGCCCTGCCACAGGATGCGGCCGCTGCGCTCGGCGTTGTCGGGCAGCAGGTTGAGGATGGACATCGCGGTGACGCTCTTGCCCGAGCCCGACTCGCCCACCAGCGCCACGGTGCTGTTCTCGGGGATATCGAAGCTGACGCCCGCGCCGTCGCGGCCCACCGCGTGCGCGTACTGCGCTACGCCGCCCGACTTGCCCATGCGGAAGCGGACGTTCAGGTCCTGGATCGACAGCAGCATGAGGGTGTCCTATTCGAGGCCGCGGAGCTTGGGGTCGAGCGCGTCGCGCAGCGCATCGGCCATCAGCGAGAAGGCGGTGACGAAGACGCACATGAAGCCGGTGGCCGCCACCAGCTGCCACCAGTGGCCCAGGATCAGCTCGGACTGTGCCTCCGACAGCATGGTGCCCCAGCTGACCTGGTCGATCGACACGCCCAGGCCCAGGTACGACAGGATCACCTCGGCCTTGATGAAGCCCACCACCAGCAGGGACATGCGCACCAGCACGACGTGGCTGATGTTGGGCAGGATGTGGCGGAACATGCGCGAGCCGATCGACGCGCCGATGGCCTCGGCCGAGCGCACGTACTCGCGGCTGCGGTGCTTCATGAACTCGGCGCGCACCTGGCGGTACAGGCCGGTCCAGCCGGTGAGGCCGAGGATCAGCACCACGGTGCCGATGCCGCGGCCGAACACCGCCGCGAAGGCGAAGATCAGCAGGATGCCGGGGATGGCTTCGAAGACGTTGTACAGCCATTCCAGCAGGTCGCCCACCTTGCCGCCGAAGAAGCCGCCGGCCGCCCCCAGCAGCGTGCCGATCAGCGTGGCCACCAGGGCGGCCATCACGCCCACGAACACCGAGATCTCGGTGCCCTTGATGGCCTTGCTCAGCACGTCGCGGCCCAGCCTGTCGCCGCCGAACGGCAGCGTGGCCGCCTTGGCCGTCTCGGTGGTGCCCAGCAGCTTGGCGCGCTCGGCCCACTCGACGTAGCGCGGCGCCAGCGGGTCGATCGCCGACAGGTCGACGTTGGGGCCCTTGGGCGCCTCGATCACCGCGGCCGCGGCTTCCTTGGCCGGGCCCATGAAGGTGGGCGGTGCGTTGGGCACGCCCACTTCCTTCTGCCAGCCGCCGGCCACCAGGCCCAGCGCTGCCAGCGCGATCAACGCCAGGAAGGCCAGCACGATGACCAGCGACACCACGCCCACGCGGTCGGTCTTGAAGCGCCGCCAGGCGGCGTGCCACACGCCTTCGGAGCGCTCCAGCACCACGGGTGCCGCCGTGCCGGGTTGGAGGATGGCGCTCATTTCAGGACGACCCGTGGATCGACCAGCTTGAACAGCAGGTCGGTGATGAGGTTGATCGACATGCTCAGCACGGCCAGGTACACGGTGACGGCCTGGATCACGGGGTAGTCACTGCGGTTGACCGCCAGCAGCACCTCGCGGCCGAGGCCGGGGATGGAGAAGAAGGTCTCGATCAGGAACGAGCCGACGAATACGCCGGGCAACTGCAGGCTGATGTTCGTGAGGATCGGGATCATCGCGTTGCGCAGCACGTGCTTGAACAGCACCGTGCCCTCGGTCATGCCCTTGGCGCGCGCGGTGCGCACGTAGTCCTGGCCCAGCTCGTCGAGGAAGAAGCTGCGGTACAGCCGCGTCTGCGGCGCCAGCCCCACCATCACCGCCAGCAGCACCGGCAGCGGCACGTAGGTGACGAGGTTGGTCCACAGGCTGTCGCCCCAGCCCTGCACCGGGAACCAGCCCAGCTGGAAGCCGAACACGTACTGGCCGACGATGACGTAGACCAGGAAGCTGATCGACAGCGCCACGGTGGTGATGACCATGATGCTGCGGTCGGTGAGCGAGCCTCGCTTGTAGGCCACCCACATCGCGAAGGGCAGGGCCAGCAGCACGTCGAGGATGAGGATGGGCACCATCACCGTCAGCGTGGCGGGCAGGCGGGTGGCGAACAGGTTGCCCACCGACTCTTGCGTGGCCCAGCTCTTGCCCCAGTCGAAGGTCAGGATGCCTTTGACGAAGATCCAGAGCTGCACCCACAGCGGCTCGTTCAGGCCGAGCTGCTGGCGGATGGCGTCCACCTGCTCGGCGGTGGCGTTCAGGCCGCCCAGGATTTCGGCCGGGTCGCCGCCGAACAGCTTGAACAGCAGGAACACCAGCAGCACCACCCCGGCCAGGGTCGGGATCATCTGCCACAGGCGCCGGATCAGGTAGGCCACCATCGAACGTCGCTCCAGGCGGGGCGTCGCTCGTGACGACAGACCCCTGTTTTTCGAGATGGGCGAGTGTAGGGGAGCGGCCCTCGCAGCCCGATGCGCATTTGCCCTGCGTCGGGATGGGGTTCCACCCCCTCGGTGTGCGGGGAAATGGCGAGCCGCCGGGCCGCGCCGCGCCGCTAGACTCGCCGCTTTCCGACGCTTTGCCGTCGCCTGCGGCGCCACCCCTGCCGACGGCCGCGGCGCGAGAGGCTGAAAGGCCACCCCATGATCCGAAGAACCCTGCTGGCACTCGTCACGAGTGGGCTGCTGGCGAGCGCCCTGCCGGGCCTGGCGCAGGCGCCCGCAGCGGCGGCCGCACCGGCGCAGGTTCCAGCCACGACCCCCACGACCGCGGGGGCCAAGGTGCTGCGCTATGCCTTCCCGATCGCCGAGACCGGCCTCGACCCGGCGCAGATCTCGGACACTTATTCGCGCGTCATCGCGGCCAACCTGTTCGAGGCGCCGCTCACCTACGACGCGCTGGCCCGGCCGGCGCGCGTGGTGCCGCAGACGGCCGCCGCGATGCCCGAAGTCAGCGACGACTTCAAGACCTTCACCTTCCGCCTGCAGCCCGGCATCTACTTTGCCGACGACCCGGCCTTCAAGGGCCGGCGGCGCGAGCTGGTGGCGCAGGACTACGTCTACTCGTTCAAGCGGCACTACGACCCGCAGCACAAGAGCCCCAGCCTGTACCAGCTCGAGAACGCCAAGGTGCTGGGCCTGTCCGAGGTGCGCCAGCGCGCGCTCGACAGCAAGCAGCCCTTCGACTACGACGCCGAGGTCGACGGCCTGCGCGCACTCGACCGCTACACCTTCCAGGTGCGTCTGGCCGAGCCGTCGCCGCGCTTCCACTACGTGCTCGCCGACGGCGCGGTGATGGGCGCCGTGGCCCGCGAGGTGATCGAGGCCTACCCCGGCCGCGCGATGGAACACCCGGTGGGCACCGGGCCCTTCCGGCTGGCCGCCTGGAAGCGCTCGTCGAAGATCGTGCTCGAGCGCAACCCCGGCTACCGCGAGGTGTACTACGACGCGCAGCCCCCGGCCGACGACCCCGGCGCGCAGGCCATCGCCGCCGCATTGAAGGGCCGGCGCCTGCCGATGATCGACCGCGTCGAGGTGAGCATCGTCGAGGAGTCGCAGCCGCGCTGGCTGGCCTTCCTCAACGGCGAGCACGACATGCTCGAGCGCCTGCCCAACGAGTTCGCGCCGCTGGCCATCCCCAACGACCGGCTCGCGCCGAACCTGCAAAAGCGCGGCGTGCAGATGGTGCGCGTGCCGGCCGTCGATGCCACGCTCAGCTACTTCGGCATGGAGCACCCGGTGATCGGCGGCTACACGCCCGACAAGGTGGCGCTGCGCCGCGCCCTTGCGCTGGCCTACGATTCCAGCCTCGAGATCCGCCAGGTGCGCAAGGGCCAGGCGGTGCAGGCGCAGGCGGTGATCCCGCCGCTGCTCACCGGCCACGACCCCGCGCTGAAGACCGAGATGAGCGAGCACAGCGTGGCCCGCGCCAAGGCCCTGCTCGACCTGTACGGCTACACCGACCAGGACGGCGACGGTCTGCGCGACCTGCCCGACGGGTCGCCGCTGGTGCTCGAATATTCAAGCCAGCCCGACCAGCTGTCCAAGCAGCTGCAGGAGCTGTGGCGCAAGGCCATGGCGTCCATCAACGTGCGCATCGAGTTCAAGATCGCCAAGTGGCCCGAGCAGCTCAAGGCCAGCCGTGCCGGCAAGCTGATGATCTGGGGCGTGGCCTGGGTGGCCACCAGTCCCGACGGGGGCTACTTCCTCGAGCTGATGTACGGCCCGAACAAGGGCCAGGCCAACCATGCGCGCTTCGACCTGCCGGCCTTCAACGACGTGTACCGGCGCCTGCAGGTGATGCCCGACGGCCCCGGGCGCGATGCGCTGATGCGCGAGGCCAAGTTGCTGGGCGTGGCCTACATGCCGTACAAGGTGAACAGCCACCGCATCCTCACGGACCTGACCCAGGCCCATGTGTTCGGCTACCGCCGCCACCCCTTCATGCGCGATTTCTGGCGCTACATCGACATCCGGCCCGCCACGGGCCCCGGCACGAGACCGTCATGACACTGCACCACCTGCTCGCCGCGATCGGCCTTGCCCTGGTGGCGACGGCCGCGCCAGGTGGTCGTACTGGTACAGCGC
>NZ_MWLO01000120.1 GCF_002198735.1 Ideonella sp. A 288 | reverse complement strand
GATCTACACGCGCTGACCGCCCACCGAATCGACGACAGGAGCCCGCCATGACCACCTTCTTCCCTCACGCCGCGACCGCACTGCTGGTCACCCTCGCGTTGCCGATGCAGGCCGCGCCGGTCCCCACGCCCGCCCGGGTGCTCAACCCCCAGTACGAGACCTCGTGGTATCCGTCGATGCAGCACCTGGGGCCCGCCAACCACCCGTTCCAGTTCTCCGCGGCCGTCAAGGTCTACGCTCTCGGCAAGGGCAGCGCCAGCAGCGTCAAGCACCGCGATGGCAGCACGGCGGCGGTCTACCGCGGCAAGCCGGCCGCCTCGCCGGCCGAGTACCTGCCGAACGTGCTCAACGACGGCCCGCTGATCGATTTCGCCAACCTGGGCGACCTGACCCAGGCCTGGGCGACGATGGATGCCAACGGCGTGCCGCACCTGCGCGCCACGGGCTACGGCGACTCCAGCGCCGAAGCCATGGCGTCGTGGAGCACCACGGTCACGGTGCCGGCCGACGCCGGACAACGCAAGCTGGTGGTGCGCTTCGTGCTGCCCCAGGTCTCGGTGGGCGGCAACACCGAGTTCGAAGGCAAGGACCTGTGGCGCGCGCGCATGCGTGCCGAGTTGCTGGTCAATGGCTACCCGGCCTGGTCGACCGAAGCCATCCGCTACAACGGCATCGGCAACAACTCGGTCAGCACGCAGATGAACGCGGCGCTGCAGACCTTCGGCCAGCCGCTGGCCTTTCCGACCAACGACACCGACGCCAGCGCCGACAACGACACGACGTCGGCCAACCTCAACTTCCCGTCGACGGCCAAGGAGGTCTACGTGACGCTGGGCTACTACCCGGCCGGCTCGGTGATCGACCTGGCCATGGTGCACCGCGCCAATGCGCATACCGTGCCGACGTCACTGGGCCTGACCGACAACAAGTGCATCTGGAAGTACGAGATGAACCGCTGGTTCTGCTCGCAGGCGGCGGTGTCGATCACCGGCGGCAGCGCGTCCTCGGGTCCGCGCATCTACCTGGAGCCCTAGACCGTTCTCAATGTGGCGGGCGGCCGCGCGCGGCAGACCAGCCTGCCGCTGCGGCCCGGCGACAAAGTGTCGCCACCGGCCTGCACGCGGTCGAGAGCGGAGCAGCGATTGACTGCAGGGGGCTGGAACAACGGTGCCGCTGTGTGGTGTCTCGCCTCGGGGAAACCCTGGATGCGTCCGCGCAAGCGACTGACCAGTCACCCCGAATTCTGCGCAGTGCGTGTCGCATGGGATTCGGCAGCAGCCTTTGCCTGATCCGATCTCGTCTCGTCCGGAAGTTGCCCATGCATCAGGCCGACCCGACAGCCGCGCACGGACAGGACCGCCACACGCTGTGAACAGGAGACCTGGGGATGGCCTGCGTGATGTGGGATTGCATCAGCGGTCGGCCGGGGTTTCCTATGCTCAATGATCTCCACGAGCGGCGAGGGCGACCCGACAGCCGTCCGTCGCAAATGACAGTTCTTGGCCAGGACGAGTCATCCCATCAACAGGCCCTGTCTCGGCAAAGTCCGGCCGAGATCACCCTACAGGCAGACCGGCCCGACCGCGGCAAGGCCTGCCCGCGTTGTCGCCCCTCACCGCCAGAGCTTCTCTTCCCCGATGAACTCGCCGCCGGGCAGCGGCCCGGGCTTTGCGAACGCATCCAGCACGTTCTTCATGATGCGTGAGACGTTGTTGTCGAAGCCCTTGCAGGGCAGGGCCTGGCCCCAGGCGATGGAACTGGGGGCGAACACGCCGCCGTGGTTGGGCGTCGTGAAGTACACCATGTCGCAGCGCACGTCCGGGTGCTGGGTGCCGCCCATGCCCGGGTGGTTGTACATGATCTCCTCCTGCACCAGCGGGTAGTTGTCGCTGAACTGCTCGCTGGTGGCCAGGATGCGGGCGTGCGGCGGGGTGCCCAGCGTCAGGTCATAACGGTCGATCTCCACGCCCGCGGCGCCGCCGCCGGCCAGGCCGAAGTCGCCGATCACCTCGCCCTGCACACCGTCGAAGATCCAGGCCACGCCCTTGTGCCAGCTGTCGGGCATGCGGCGGAAGGGCACCGATTCGTCCATGCCCTCGCTGGCAAAGCCGGTGCCCACGATCTTCTGTGGCGCGCGGCCGCGGTGCCGCCACAGGCCGCTGCGCTCGCCGGTGCTGGCCAGGTAGTGCTCGCCTGGCTTGGACTGCCAGGCGCGCGAGCCGGCCTCGAGCTTGCGCACCTCCATCAGCCAGGGCTCGTCCTCGCGCCAGCCCACCACCCAGTAGTAGCCGTTGCCGCTGAGGTATATCACCCGGCCGCCCTCGGCCAGGTAGTCCTCGGTGGCGTCGAGCATGCGCTCGCTGTAGTACTCGGCGTGGGTGCCGTTGATGACCACGCTGTAGGGCTTCAGCGCCGCCACGCCCTCGGCGTGCAGGTCGTCGTCGGTGAGCATGTCGTACTCGTAGCCCATGTGCTCGAGCCAGGCCACGATGCTCAGGTCGGCCGGAAACTGCCAGGGCCAGGCCACACCGGCCATGCGGCACTTGGGCCGCATGTTCAGGATGGGCCGCCGCGCCGACACATGGCACACGCCGGCGCCGTCGCGGTGGTGGTCGTAGCTGGACAGGCCGAACTCCAGGCCGTTCTTCTGGTAGTCGATGTCGGCCGCCGAGAACACCGGCACCACCGCGGTGATCGACTGCGCCGCGTTGGCCTCGAAGCTGAGCTGGGTGTTGCCGTAGGCCAGGTAGCTGGCGGTGGGCATCAGCATGCAGATGCGCGCGCGCGGCGTGGCCGGCCGCACGAAGAAGGGCAGGTACTCCTCGGCCAGCGGCGCGTCGTTGCCGATGCCGTCGCCGGCGCGCAGGCGGATGGCGTGGCAGCCGCTCTTCAGGTCGGCCGGGAGGTCGATGTCGAAGGTCGGCGCCCAGCGGCAGTCGGTCAGCGCGTCGTCGTGGAACTCGATGCCACCGTACACCTGCGGGTTCAGGCGGAAGCAGTCGTCGCGGCCGTTCCAGTTCCATCCGGTCTGGCCGCGCACCGGGCGGTTCACGCCTTTCGCGTGCAAGGCCTGCGGACCGGTGTCGAGCACCTCGTCGCCGATGCCGCGGTCGGTGTAGCCGGCGCTGGTGTCCCAGTGCGCCAGCACCTGGTCGCGCGGCGCGGGCTCGCCGCGGGCCAGCGCGTCAATCATGTCGCGCTCGGCCGCGCCGCGCAGCACGCCGGGCCGGTCGATCTTGCCGTTGATGCACTGCGCCACGAAGGCACCGCGCGCCGCATTGCGCTCGTGGGCGCCGCCGATCAGGAAGCCGCCCTCGGCGGCCACCGGCTTCACGCGCAGCCGCAGCCGCACATGCGATCGGCCGTCCAGCGGCACCACCTTGCCCAGCAGCGAGTTGTAGCGGTTGATCACCGGCTGCTGGTGCACCGTGGCCAGGCCGGTGGCGGGGTCGAAGGTGGCGGCCACGAAGTACCACAGCCTGGCCACCAGCGGCACCTCGGCCGCCACCGCGTCCACCTGCGTGCCGTCGCCGCACCAGAACTCGAGCTGGCCCTGCGGGTTGATGCCCAGCGCCGCTCCGCGCTGCGCGCTCAGGTCCCAGCGGCCCAGCAGCACCTGCCGGCCGCTGCCGGGCAGGGCCGGCTGCACGAAGGCGTGCAGCGTGAAGGCGCCGCCGGTGCAGGCCAGCGTGTCGGCGGTGTCGGCCACCGTGAGGTAATTGCCCAGCTGGGTGTACTGGCGCCGCACCGGCCAGTCGCGGTTGAGGGGCGAATCGAGCTCGTGCTCGATGAAACCGGGGCCGTCGGGGTGCGCGTCGCCATGCACCAGCCGCACCAGCTGCGCACGGACCACCGTGGTGCCCTCGGCGCTGAGGTGGGCGGACAGGCGCTGGCCGGCCTTCACGTGCAGGCGGTCGGTGTAGCCGTGGATGCGGATCTGGGCCATGGGGGTCTCGGTCAGTGGGGCCGGGTCACGATTCCAGCAAGTCCTGGCAGCGCTTGACGAACACCGCGTGGTAGGCCTCGTCGAGCGAGGCGTAGACCTTGTCGTCCACCACGCGCGGCGGCACGCCGCGCCGGCCCGACAGGGCCACCAACCGGTAACACTTGAAGTGCTCGTCCGCCCGCAGCGCGTACTTGTCCTCGATGGCGGTGAAGCGGAAGTAGGCCAGCAGACGCATCAGCGCGTCGCCGTGCTGGCCTCGGGGCATCAGCCGGTGCTCCTCGATCACGGCGGGGGTGACCAGGGTCTTGAGGTGGTCGCGGCTGCGCTTGTCGTAGCGGCGGTGGGCGATGACCGACTTGTCGGCGATCTCGGTGGCTTCCTCGGGCATCACTTCCCCTCCATGCTCGGTGCGCTCGGCGCGCGCCTGGCTCTTCACCTTGTCGCGCCAGGCGCGAAACTGCGCGCGGATGCCGAACAGGCCGTTGCGGGTGAACAGCACCGTGGCCAGCATCAGCGCGGCGATCAGCACCAGCCGCATCGGCCCCAGGTCGATCAGCAGCTTGTCGATGGCCACCACCAGCAGCGTGCCCACCACCGCGCCCTCGGCGGTGCCCAGGCCGCCGATGACGATCATCGCCAGCAGCAACAGCAGGTTGTCGATGCCGAAGAGCGACGGCGACGCGCCCTTGAAGTGCGCCGCATAGAAGCCGCCGATGGCGCCCAGCGCGGCCGACGAGATCAGGAACACCTCGATGCGCGCGCGCCGGTAGTCGATGCCGCAGGCCTCGGCAAAGGCTTCGTGCTTCTCGGGTGCGCTTCGCAGCAGCCGCCCCAGCCGCTGGCCGTTGACCAGCCGGTACAGCGCCAGCGCCGCGCACATCACGCCCAGGCAGCACCAGTAGCCCAGCACCAGCGCGGGCGTCTCGTCCAGCGTGTCGGGCAGGTAGCTGTCGGCGCCGAACAGGCCGCCGGTGGCCGCGCCCAGCGACTTGGACTGCACCACCGAGACACGGCACAGTTCCACCAGGCCCATCGTGAGCAGCGCGTAGTAGAAGCCTTCCAGGCGCGTGGCCGGGATGGCGATGACCACGCCGAACACCAGCCCCACCAGCGTGCCCACGCCCACCATGCCCCACCACGGCAGGCCGAACTCGATCGACAGATAAGCGCCGGTGTACGCAGCCGAGCCCACCACCGCCAGCGTGGCCAGCGAGAAGATGCCGGCGGTGCCGATGATCAGCATCCACACCAGGTTGATGGCCGCGTACAGCGCGAAGATCGACGCCGCACCGAGCAGGCTGCTGCTCTCCAGTGCCACGCCGGCCACCGGCGGCAGCACGGCCAGCGCGGCCAGGCCGCCGGCCCAGTACAGCGGCCGCTTGTCGACGATCTTCTTCTCGCGCGCCAGGTCTTTCGGGTTCACCTGCCCGCGCACCTGCAGCAGCGTGCGCCGCGTGAACGGGTAGCGCCAGCGCGCCCACAGCCTCTCGCCATGGCCGCCCAGGCGTGGCAGCCAGCGGCGCCGGCCGACCAGGAACTTGCGGGGGCCGGTCGCCATCGTCATTCCCGCGTGTGGTCGAGCAGGCCGGCGATGCCGCGGGGGCGCACCAGCAGCACGGCGATGATGAAGCCGAACTGCGTCATCAGCACGTACTGGCCGCCGATCAGCGCGCCGGTGAGCGCCTCGACCAGGCCCACCAGCGCGGCGGCGATCACCGCGCCGGGCACCGAGCCCAGGCCACCGCACAGCGCCACGATCAGGCCCTTGACCAGCGGCGTGGTGCCGGCGAAGGGGCTGACGAAGTAGGTCTGCGACAGCAGCACCGCGGCCAGCCCGGCCAGCGCGCCGGTGACGGCCATCACCGCCATCGCGGTGGGGCGCACGCCGATGCCCACCAGCGCGGCGCCCTCGGGGTTCTGCATCATGGCGCGGATGGCCAGGCCGGCGCGGCTCTTCGTCATCCACAGCAGCGTGGCGGTCATCAGCGCCAGCGCACAGGCGATGGCGCCCAGCTTGTCGGGCGGCAGCGACAGGCCGGCCCATTCGACATGCGTCTGGCCGAACAACGCCGGCAGGCTCTTGGCATTGGGGCCGAACCACCACAGCAGCCCCTGCGAGCCCAGCAAGCTCATCGCCAGCGTGGCCACCAGGCTGCGCACCACGAAGTTGGGCTTGTCGTGCAGCGGGATGAAGGCCACGGCGCAGATCAGCACCCCGCTGGCGGCCCCGGTGAGCAGGCCCGCGCCCAGCACGATCCAGGGCGCGGTGCCCAGGTGCTGCGAGGCCAGCCAGGCGCCGTAGCCGGCCAGCGCAAAGCTCAGCCCGTGCGCCATGTTCACCAGCCCCAGGCTGGAGAAGACGATCGACACGCCCAGCGCCAGCAGCGCGTAGATGCAGCCCAGCGTGAGGGCGGAGACGGCGACGTAGGCGATGTCCATCAAGCCCAGCTCAATGGCTGCCTTTCAGTTGGCCGGCGTGCATGCCCAGCGTGCGATGGCAGTGCCCCGACAGCAGCGCCAGGTTCTGCTCGGCGATCACCATCGCGCCGTCGCGCAGGTCGATCTGCAGCAGCGCGTCGATCACCGCGCGGCTGACGATGGGCGCCAGGCCCAGCGAGGGCTCGTCGACCAGGTACAGCACCGCGTCTGCCATCAGCCCGCGGGCCAGCGACACCATGCGCCGCTCGCCGCCCGACAGCGTGCCCACCGGCGACTTCAGCAACTGGCGCAGCGGCGGGAAGATCTCCAGCAACTGCTCGCGCCGCTGGTGCCGCCGCCCCCAGGCGGCGCGGGTGTAGGCGCCGCAATCCAGGTGCTGCGCCACCGTGAGGCCCGGAAAGATCGCATCGCCCTGCGGCATGTGGGCCAGCCCCAGCCGCACGATCTTGTGCGTGTGCCGGCCCGGGCCGGTGGTGCGCGTGCCGCCGATCTCCTGGCCCTGCAGCAGGATCGAGCCGCGCTGCCAGCCGGTCAGGCCGCTGATGGCGCGAAAGAGCGTGCTCTTGCCGTGGCCGTTGAGCCCGACGATGGCCACGCGCTCGCCAGGCACGACGCTGAAATCCAGGTCGTGCAGCACGGTCAGCGGGCCGTAGCCGGCCGACAGGCCCTGCACGCGCAGGATCTCGCGCGCGGCGGTGGGCGGCGTGGCCGTCATGCCGGCGTCGCCTGCTCGGCCGCCATCGCGCCGTCGTCGGTGTCTGCCTCGAAGTAGGCGGCCCGCACGCGCGGGTTGTCGAAGACGGCGTGCGGCGAGCCCTCGGCGATCAGCAGGCCGGCGTCGAGCACGATCACCCGTTCGGCGATGGCGGCCAGCAGTTCCAGCCGGTGTTCCACCACCAGCACCGCCACCGACAGCTCGCGAGCCATGTAGCGCAGGATGCCGTCGATCTCGTCCACCTCGGCGTTGATCAGGCCGGCGGCCGGCTCGTCCATCAGCAGCACGCGTGGTTTGCGCATCAGCAGGCAGGCCAGCAACAGGCGGCGTCGGTCCAGCGTGCCCAGGCCGCCGGCCGGCGCGTGCAGCGGCACCGCCAGGCCCACCTGGTGCGCGGCCCATTCGGCCTGGTGGGCGGTGAGGTAGGGCCTGAAGGCTTGCCGCGCGGCCTTGAACACCTCGCCCACGGTCAGCGCCTCGGGCACCACCGGGCTCTGGTAGGTGCGCGCCAGACCCATGCGCGCGCGCTGGTGCAGCGGCAGCGCGGTGATGTCGCGACCGTCCATCAGCACCTGGCCGTGGGTGGGCCGCAGCCGGCCCGAGAGGATCTCGAACAGCGTGGTCTTGCCGGCGCCATTGGGGCCGACCACGCCCAGCACCTCGCCCGGCCGCGCCTCCAGCGACACGCCGTCGAGCACGGCGCGGCCGCCGAAGGACATGCCCACATCGCGGCACTCGAAGATCGTCGTGTTCAGGCTCATCGAGTGCGCGGGGCGGCAGGCGGGTGGCGTGGCGGGCGTGGCCCGGTCACTTCATCCAGGGCGCGCCCTTGAAGCCCACTTCCTTCAGCGTGTCGGGCGAGATGATGCGGTGCGCGCCGCCCTGCACCTGGAAGAACAGGTGAGCGACACCTTCTTCGAGCTTGGTCGTTTCCAGCGGGTAGTGCAGCGGGGCCTGCAGCGGGTTGTCGAAGCGGTAGAAGCCGTTGACGCCGCGGTAGGTCATCTTGCGGATCGTGTCGTTGACGGCCTCGAACTTTTCCGGCTCGGCGGTGCCCCAGGCCTTGGCCAGCAGCTTCACGGTGTCGTAGCCGCCGCCGGTGTAGACCATGCCCATGACGTTGCCAGTGCTGCCGCCCTTGCCCAGGTACTCGGCCTTGTACTTGTCGCGGAAGGCGGTGCCCTGCTTGTCGGCATAGGCGCCGTACACCGTGCCCCAGACGAAGCCCTCTGCGGCGGGGCCGGCCAGGGTCAGGAACTCGGGCTGCGAGGGGCCGTACTGCAGGTACACCAGCGCGCCCGGCAGCGGGTTGGCCGAGAACTGCTTGGCGAAGGCGGCCAGCTCGGCCGCCACCCAGTGGTTGATCATCAGGATACCGGCGCCGGTCTTCTTGATGTCCTGCAGCACCGGGCCCCAGTCCTGCACCGGGAACTGGATGTCGGTGACCTTCACCACCTCGTACTTGCCGCGCTTCTTGAAGTGCTCCTGCGCCGTCTTGGTGATGGTCTGCGTGTAGGCCAATTGCTCGGTGACGATGTGCACCTTGTTGTTCACCGGCTTCCACGCGCCGCTGGCCTGCAGCTGCTCCAGGAAGATCGGGAAGCCCGCGCCGTAGAAGGTCTCGGCGGGGTCGATGTGGAACACGTGCGCCAGCTTCTTGTCGTTCTTGCGGCGGTGCTCCATGCCGGCGATCGAGGTGTTGCCGTTGAGGTAGGGCGCCTTGTAGTTGGCCACCGCCTCCATCGCCGGGATCGGGATCAGCACGAAGGGCGAGGCGATGGCGTGCACCTTGGCATCGGCCATCTTGCGGAAGGTGGCCTGTGTGCCCTCGGGCGTCATGATGTCGATGTCGAACACCTTCAGCTCGATGGGGCGGCCCTTGACGCCGCCGGCGGCGTTGAGCTCCTTGGCGGCCAGCTTGGCGCCGTTCAGGTAGTCGGCATGGTCGGCCACGCCGGCCGGGCCACTCTGCGCGATGGGCAGGCCGATGACGATGGGCTTGGCCTGGGCCAGGGCCGCGTCGGCGCCGCCCAGGCCCGAGGCGGCCACCACCACCGCACCGAGACGCTGCAGGGCGCCGCGGCGCCGGATTTCCTTGGGTTGCATGGGCACTCCTGTCGGCATCACGGCCAACGTGGCCGCTGGCCGGAGTCTAGGGGTGCTGGTCGTCGAGCGGGCCCCTGCAAACGCACCACCTGGCGGGGTGCCCCTGGTTCATTTGCAGGAGGGACTAACCCGAGGTTCATCCGGTAAACGCGCCCGCACCGCGCCCGCGCCGCACCCGCCGCGCCTGCGTGCCGCGCGTGGCGCCGCGGGCTTGCCGAATCGGGATAACCCGGCCGCGTGCCACGGCCACACACTGTGCCCCTGCCCGCCTCGACCAGGCGGGTCCGACCGCCGGCCCCCGGTGCAGAGGGCCGGCCCCCGGCCGAGAGGACACGCATGACACAACGCATTTGCCCAGGACCCGCCCGTGCCGCCGCGCACGTGCTGGCGGTGGCATCGCTGGCCCTTCTGGGTGGCTTCAGTGGCGCGGCCCTGGCCGCCAAGCCCGCGGCCAAGGCGGCGCCCAAGCCCGTGCCGGCCGAGCTGCAGCCCGAGACGCTGACCACCTCGTCCATCGACGCCAAGTACGGCGCGCGGGTGTACCTGGCCGACGTGGCCATCAGCCACATCAGCGACGGCCGCATCCGTGTCTACGACGCGATGGGCGGCAAGTTCCTGGGCATGATCTCCACCGCCTACGCCGGCAACTTCGCGTTGTCCGACAAGCGCGACGAGGTCTACGTGGCCACCACCCACCTGTCGCGTTCCACCCGCGGCGACCGGGCCGACGTGCTCGAGGTCTACGACACGCAGTCGCTGGCCTTCAAGTACGAGGTGCTGCTGCCGGCCAAGCGGGCGCAGGCGCTCAACTACCGCGGCCTGGTGCGCGCCACCGGCAACGGCAAGTTCGTGCTGGTGCAGAACGCCACGCCGGCCACGTCGATCACCGTGGTCGACCTCGCCAACCGCAAGGTGGCGTCCGAGATCCCCACGCCGGGCTGCTGGGGCGTGATGCCCGCGGCCACGCACGGCATGCGCTTCTCCATGCTGTGCGGCGACGGCACCGTGGCCACCGTCACGCTCGACGACAATGGCCAGCCGGCCGATCGGCAGAGCACGGCCAAGCTGTTCGACGCCGACAAGGACGCCTGGTTCCACCACGCCGAGCAGGTGGGCGACCGCTACTGGTTCCTGTCATACCAGGGCACCATCACCGAGATGAACCTGGGCGGTGCGGTGGGCCAGGTGAAGGGCACGGTCGAGATGGTCGGTGCGGCCGACCGCAAGGCCGGCTGGCGCCCGGGCGGCTACCAGAACTTCGCGGTCGACCCCCAGGGCCGCTGGCTGGTGGCCGGCATGCACCCGAAGGGCGCCGAGGGCTCGCACAAGCTGCCGGCCGACAAGCTGTGGGTCATCGATCTGCAGGCGGGCAAGCGCCGCGCGGTGCTGCCGGGCGTGGCGGCGGTGGTGCTCAACTTCTCGCAGAACGGCCAGCGCCTGCACGCCGTCGACGGCATGAAGATGGGCCTGTACTCGTGGGCCTGGAACGACGGCAAGCTGAAGAAGCTGGCCCACGTGCCCGCGGCCGGCGAGGCCTCGCTGCACATGGAATCGCACGACTGATCGGCGGCCACGATGCCAGATCTCATGTCCGTCGATCCCCTGGTGCTGCTGATCGCCGCCGGCTGCATCGCCGCGCTGCTGCTGCACGCGGCCGTGGCCAAGCTGGGCGACCGCGCGCTGTTCCACCAGCACCTGGCCGCCTACGGCGCGCCCGAGCCGCTGCAGCCCGCGCTGGTGTGGGCCATCCCGCTGGCCGAAGCGGCCGCGGCACTGGGCCTGGTGACGCCGTGGCGCAGCGTGGCCGCGGTGTTGGCCGCGGCACTGCTGCTGTCGTATGGTGTGGCCATGGCCTGGCACCTGCGGCGCGGCCACCGGCTCGACTGCGGCTGCGGCGGCGAGCCGCTGGCGCTGTCGCCCTGGTTGGTGGCGCGCAATGCGGTGCTGGCCGCGGTGGCGCTGCTGGCCGCGCTGCCGCCCGATGACCGCGCCGTGGGCGTGGCCGACTTTGCCGTGGCCGCCGCCGCCGTGGCCGTGGCGGCGCTGATCTACGCCGCCTTCCATCAACTGCTGCGCCAGCAACCGGCGCGCAAGACCTCATCTTCCAGCAGGAGTGCCGCATGAGCGCGCTGACCGTGTCCGTGGTGTTGTTGTGGCTGGCCGTCATCGCGCTGGGCGTGATGCTGTGGGCGCTGTCGCGCCAGGTCGGCGTGCTGTTCGAGCGCGTGGCGCCGATGGGCGCGCTGGTCACCGACAGCGGGCCCGCGGTGGGCACCGAGTCGCCCAGCTTCGCTCTCACCGGCATCCAGAGCGAGCCGGTGCAGATCGGCGGGCCCACCGCCCGGCCGACGCTGGTGTTCTTCCTCTCGCCCACCTGCCCGGTGTGCAAGAAGCTGCTGCCCGTGCTCAAGACGCTGCAGCGCGACGAAGGCCAGCGCCTGGGCGTGGTGCTGGCCAGCGACGGCGAGGCCGCGGCGCACCTGAAGTTCGTGCGCGAGCAGCAGCTCGAGGCCATGCCCTACGTGCTGTCGACCGAGCTGGGCATGAGCTACCGCGTCTCGCGCCTGCCTTACGGCGTGCTGCTCGACGCGCGCGGCGTGGTGGTGGCCAAGGGCCTGATCAACTCGCGCGAGCAACTCGACAGCCTGCTCAACGCCCACGACATGGGCACGCCGACGATCCAGCAGTACCTGGGCGGCGACACGGCCACCACGTCGGCCTGATCCGGCACACCGAACACCGATCCGAAGGGACCCGAGATGCTGAAACGATTGCTCGCATGGATGGACCGCCTCACCCAGGCCCGCGTGCGCGACGTGGCCCACCGCCACGGCCGGCGCAGCCTGCTGGGCAAGCTGGGCGTGGCGCTGGTGGGCGGTGCAGTGTTGCCGATGCTGCCCTTCGACCGCAGCGGCCAGTTCGGCAGCGCGCAGGCGGCCGAGGGCGGCCATGGCGGCCCCGCGGCCAAGCCCGACCCCAACGACCCGGTCAAGTGCGAATACTGGCGCTACTGCGCCTTCGACGGCTTCCTGTGCACCTGCTGCGGCGGCTCGCTCACGCAGTGCCCGCCGGGCACCGAGGCGTCCAAGGTCAGCTGGGTGGGCACCTGCATGAACCCCAACGACGGACGCCAGTACCTGGTGTCGTACAACGACTGCTGCGGCAAGGGCGCCTGCGGCAACTGCCTGTGCAACAACAACGAACGTGAGCGTCCGGGCTACCGGCTCGGCGTGCACAACGACATCAACTGGTGCATGGCCAACACCAACTCGATGTTCCATTGCACCACCTCCATCATCGTGGGCGTGGCGTGAACCTGCTCCGGTCGCTGACGGCCGCGCTGCTGCCGCTGGTGGCCGCAGCCAACGCCGCGGCGGCCGACGGCGCGGCGCTGTTCAACCAGCACTGCGCCACCTGCCACCAGCCCACGGCCGAAGGCACCGTGGGCCTGGCGCCGTCGCTGAAGGGCGAGCACTGGCAGCGCCTGGGCGCCCAGCGGCAGTACCTGCCCACGGTGGTGCTCAAGGGCATGGCCGGGCCGATCAAGGTGAACGGCCAGCCCTTCTCGGGCAGCATGCCGCCGTTCGCGGGGCAACTGGGCGACGACGACCTGGCCGCCATCGCCACGCACCTGCGCGGCCTGCAGGGCGCGGCGGCCGACAAGCCTTACTCGGCCGACGAGTTTGCGCCGGTCCGCGCCGCCGCCGGCAACCCGTCGCAGACGCGGGCGCTGCGGCGGCAGATCCTGGGCGAATGAGCATGTGGTGCAGTCGCCCCAAGCCATGCCCGCTCCCGCCTGGCGGGACGGGCCGGAGGCCCAAGGGTGCCCGAGTGAGCACAGCCCGCCGGCTGCGCTGGCAGCCCCTCGTGGCCGCCCTGGCGCTGGCCACGATGGCCGTGCCTGTCCTGGCCCAGATGGCCAACAACAACCCGGTCAGTGTGCAGGTGGCGCGCGCGCCGCAGGCGGGCGACCCACCGCCCATCACCAACCTGCGCAGCCTGTACGTGCTGCACTGCGCCGGCTGCCATTCGCGCGACGCCAGCGGTTACCCGGAGAAGGGTGTGCCCAGCATGCGCGGTGCGTTGGGCCATTTCTCGACCGTGCCCGAGGGCCGTGCCTTCCTGGTGCAGGTGCCGGGCGTCAACAACGCCGGCCTCAGCGACGAGCAGATCGCCCAGCTCACCAGCTGGATGGTCCGGCAGTTCTCGGCCGACACCGCGCCGGCCGGCTGGGTGCCCTACACCGCCGCCGAGGTGGTGGCGGCCCGCGCCCAGCGCCCGGCCGACATCGCCGCCGCCCGCGCCGCCATCGTGGCGCGGCTGCAGCGCGACGGGCTCGACGTCAGGTAGGCGCCGGCTACGCCGATCGGCACGACGCCGTCGCGCCGGCCCGGAGGCCAGGCGAACCGATTCGGCGACAGTGCTGTTGTCTGCCACGCGCCGCCGCGTCCCTGGGACGGGGCAGGCGGGGCGCCACTGTCCCGAAGACCGGCTCGCACGCCATCGCGATGATCCGGCGTGGTCCCGGACCCGCGGTCCAGCCACCTGTGGCCCAGGCAGCACGCCAACGAGGCGTGCGCCGAACCGCCACGCGTGGTTCACAGCGCCGTGCGCACCCGCTCAGGGCGGCGGGACCGCGGCGGGTCGGTCCCCGCTCGCGCCCTGGGGGCCTTGGTCAGAGGCTGCGCGTGGCCGCCGACCGATCCCACAGGTTGGGCACCATGGCGCTGTCGTAGCCCGAGACGAAGTCGTGCAGCACGCCGTGGTCGTCGAGGCGGCGGCGGTGCACGGCGCCGATGTTGCCGCCGTAGACGTGGACGCTGACCGACACGCCGTCGTCCAGGGCGCTGCTCACGCGGTGCCAGTCGCCCACGGTGGGCGACACCTCGTCGATGTCGCCCGGCTTCATCACGTGGTGGATGCCCTTGGCCACGGGCAGGCCGTCGCGCAGTGTGTACTCGTCGCAGCGCTCGGCGCCGCGCAGCACGCCCACCAGGCCCCACACGGTGTGGTTGTGCACCGGGGTGCGCTGGCCCGGGCCCCAGACGAAGCTCACCACCGAGAAGCGCTCCTGCAGGTCGCAGTGCAGCAGGTACTGCGCATAGCGGTCGGCGCGCGGCGTGGCGAAGGCCTCGGGCAGCCAGCGGTCGCTGGCGATCAGCCGGGCCAGGTGCTGGCGGCCCTTGGACAGCAGGCGGCGCTCGTCGCTGGTGGACGACACCAGCGCGGTCATCGCGGTGACGAACTCGCGCAGCGGGGTGATGCGGTCGTGCATGGAACTCTCCGGACGGTGGCCGCCAGTGGGGGCGCGGCGGGCATGCCGTCACTGTAATGGCTGTGGCGGCGCCGGCCCTGGAAAGCGCGGATGCTGCCGGGGCGGCGGGCGTGCACACTGCGCGCAGACCCCACCCACCGGCCCGCTGCGCGGGCACCACGACGATGAGCGATCCCTACGACGGCCTGCCCTCGGGCGTCTTCAACATCCCGGCGCAGGAGCGCATCGTGCACGGCCAGCCGGCCGGCGCCGCAGTGCGCGCCGAGGCCGAGCGCCTGGGCGCCACCCGCGTGTTCGTGGTGTCGGGCCGTTCGCTCGGCGCCCTGGCCGACGGGCCGCTGCAGCGGGTGCAGGCCGCGCTGGGCGAGCGCCACGCCGGCACCTATGCCGCGGTGCGCGCCCACAGCCCGCGCGAGGACGTCATCGCCGCGGCCGAGGCCGCCCGATCCGCCGGCGCCGACCTGCTGGTGGGCGTGGGCGGCGGCTCGGCCATCGACGCGGCCAAGGCGGTGCAGGTGTGCCTGTGGCAAGGCCTGCGCACGCCCGAGGCCATGGAACCCTACCGCACAGGGGCAGCGTCCAGCATCGCCCGGCCGATCGACCCGCCGCCGGGCGCCATCCGCATGCTGGCGGTGTCGACCACGCTGTCGGCGCCCGAGTTCACCGGCATGGCCGGCATCACCGACAGCGCCACCCAGGCCAAGCAGATGTTCGCCCACCGGCTGATGGTGCCGCGCACCGCCATCCTCGACCCGGCGGCCACGCTGCACACGCCCGAGGGGCTGCTGTACTCCACCGCCATCCGCTCGGTGGACCATGCGGTGGAATGCTGGTGTTCGCCGATGGCCACGCCGGCCACCGAGGCGCTGTCGCTGCAGGGCCTGCGCCTGCTGGCCCGTGCGCTGCCGGCGATCCAGGCGAACCCGCTCGACCTCGCGCCGCGGCTGGACGCGCAGTTCGGCATGTGGCAGGCGGTGGCCGCACTGGCCGCCGGCGTGCAGACCGGCGCCAGCCACGGCATCGGCTACGCGCTGGGCGCGGGCTTCGGCGTGGCCCATGGCCACACCTCGTGCGTGATGCTGCCGGCGGTGCTGCGCTGGAACGCCGCGGTCAATGCCGGGCGCCAGCAGGCGTTGGCCGAAGCCATGGGCGACCCGGGCCGGCCGGCCCACGAGTTGGTGGCCGGGTTGATCCGCCGCCTGGGCCAGCCCGGCTCACTGCGCGAGGTCGGCCTGCGCGAGGACCAGCTCGCCGACCTGGCCCAGCGTGCGCTGGCCTACCCGCCGGTGCAGGCCAACCCGCGGCCGATCCGCGGCGTGGACGAGGTGCGCGAGATCCTGGCACTGGCCTGGTAGCGGGGCGCCCGGGGCCCCAAGGGGTCCCGGGCCCCGCGTCTACTGCGGCACGCGGCTGATCTTGTAGATCGTGTTGTCGGTGAGCGAGACCACGTAGAGATCGCCGTCGGGGGCCTGCTCGATGCTCGGCGTGGTGCCGAAGCCGCGGCCGATCACCAGGGTCTCGCTCTCTGTGCCTTCGAACTTCTGCGCGCGGAACAGGTTGTCGGCGACGCGGTCGGCCAGACGCGGGTCTGCGCTCACGTCGACGTTCATTCGGTCTGCCGTGAGTTTGATCCGGTAGAGGGCACCGCCGTTGGCCCCCACCTGTGCGAAGCCGCGCGACGACCCGATCCACAGCGTGCCGTCGTACGCGGCGCCCAGCGCCGTGCCCTTGACGAAGGTGGCGCCGGACGGGCCGCTTTCGTAGCGCCAGCTCAGCTCCGGGTCCTTGTAGACCGCGCCCGGCAGCATCACCAGCCGGGACAGTGCCGCGGCCGAGGTGTAGGACACACGCGTCGGCGGGTAGCGCACCTGCTGCAGCGCTCGCCCGAACTGGGTCGTCTCGATCAGCTTGAAGCTGGGCACACGGCTGGACGGCCCGGCAAACTGGATCCAGCCACCGTTCAGGCCCGGCACGATGCGGTTGATCTCGGCGTAGGCATCGTCGGCGTTCTCGGTGTCCCACAGCGAGCCCGAATACGGGTCGAAGGCCATGCCGAAGCCGTTGCGGTGGCCGTAGGAGTAGATCTTCTGGACGTTGGCGCCGACCTCGCCACCGAGGCCCGCGCCCGCAGCGAAGAAGGGGTTGTCCGCTGGCGTCGTGCCGTCGTCCGACAGGCGCAGGATCACGCCAGAAAGGTGGGCGTCGTCGGGGGCCGGCCCGCCGAAGGTGTCGTCCACCTGCGGGGCGGTGAGGAAGGGCCCGTTGGCCAGGTTCTGCAGCCAGCCGCGCCGCCCTTGGTCGCCCATGAAGATGTAGAGCTTGCCGTCGGGGCCGAAACGGATCACGCCGCCGTTGTGGTTGCCGGCCTCGTTGGCATTGTTCGAGCCGGGGTGGCCGGGCACCGGCACGTTGTCGGTCTGGCGCGAGCGCAGGCGCACGATGTTGCGGTCGAATACCAGGGTGCTGCCGTCCCAGGCGAAGCGGTCGACGCGGTTGCCCAGCAGCGGGACATTGGCGACGACGTTGGTGTCGGCGCCGGTCGAGCTTTCGGTCCAGTAGATGTAGGCAAAGGGCGTGCGGGGGAAGTCCGGGTGCAGCGCCATGCTCAACAGCCCGCGCTCGGAGTTCGAGTTCACCGCGAGGTCGAGCACCGGCGTGGGATCGATGGCGCCATTGACCACGCGCTTGATCTGGCCCGAGGCCTTCTCGAGCACCAGGTAGTCGTCGGTGCTGCCGAGGAAGACGATGCCGATCGGCTGCGTCAGGCCGGCGGCGAGCACCGTCGTCACCTGCAGGGTGGGGTCGAGCATCACGGTGGGCGTGGTGTCGGCCCGGGCCGGCAGCGGCGCGATGGCGGCGGCGCCGAGCAGCGCCAGCGCGGCCGCGGAGCGCGCCGCGCGGCGCAGCGCGCGTGCGCGAGAGGCGATCAGGCCGCCCAGTGCCAGGCCCAGCAGCCACAAGGAGCCGGGCTCGGGCACCACGTTCAGGCGCACGTTGTCCACGCCCATGTACAGGTTGAAGATATTGTCGACTTCGGCAAAGCGCAGGCGCAGCGATTCGCCGGCATGCGCTGCGAGCAAGGCGCTCACGTCGGCTGAAAAGGTCTGGTAGCCGAATTCGAGCGGCGTGTTGGCATCGACCTGGAACAGCGTCAGAAGGATATCTGCCGCCTCCATGCTCATCGGGTCGGCGCCGGCGCGCAGGATGTCGACCCGTGCCTGCTGGTTCTGGGCTTGCGCGGCGACCTGGCTGGTCAGGTCGAAGGCCAGCGAGTTGGGTGTGGCGTACAGGCCTGCCACATTGTTGAGGTACAGATCGAAGCTCAGCGTCGCGTTAGCCGCCGACGCCGTGAAGTCCTGGTAGAGCACATGCGAGCCCGGGCCGGTGGCGTCGGTCATCGCTGCGTTGTTGCCGCCGGGTGGGGCCGGCACCGGGAATCCGGTGATCGGGGTGGCAAGGCCGCTCTGGATCAGGAAGCTGCCATCGCTGCCGAGCTGGTCGACGCGAGTCCAGCCGACGAAGCCGGATTCGAAGCCTCCATTGGTGATCACGGGCGCGGCCTGGGCCGGCATGAGCGCCGCCAGACAGAGCCACAGGCTTGTGGACAGCGTGGCCGCGAGGCCTGCCGATCGCTTCATGGTGTTCTCCTCCTGCATTGCTGGCTTCGGCAATCGAAGCCGAAACGCGCCGCATCGGAACATGAGGATCGGACCGCCGGCGAGGGCGCCGGGCCGATCGATCCCATGCATGCGCCCGATGTGCGCACCGTTCCCGCGGACGCGGCCGTATGGCCCGGCTGTCTCGTCATCCACCAAGCCGCCCACACCGGCCCACGGTGGTTCCCTTGTCATTCAGGGAAACGCGATGATCGAGACATCGATGCGGCACGTCCATAGTCCGGCGCCATGCCCCTGTCATGGTCAGTGGCATTTGTCGGTGCGGGCGGCCGGGCCCGTGTGGCGTGCCGCAGCCGGCCACTCGGCCGCGGCCTCAGAGGCTGAGAGGAATTCGAGCGTGCCCGAGCGACGCCCCCAGACGTGCCCGATCTAGGCGCAAAGCGCAGCCATAGCTCGGGCTATGGCGAGCACTTGCAACGACGAGCGGGTGCGTTTGGGGGTGGTGAGCGGGCATGATCGAAAAACTCTCAGACTCTCAGGCCGCGACGACGATCGGCCCCTCGGCGCGCAGGCCGTCGGCCACCGGCGTGAAGGGCAGGGTCAGCGCGGCGCGGTCGGCCGGGTCGCGCAGGCTGCGCCACAGCGGATCACGGGCATTGCCGGGGTCGCCCTCGACGTAGAACTGCGTCGTCAGCAGCGTGCGCCGCGCCAGCTTCACCTTCACGTGGATGTGCGGCGTGCGGCCGCTGTAGGGGGCCGGGCGGATGGTGCGGAAGCGGTAGCGCCCGTCGCGGTCGACCACCACGCGGCCGAAGGCCTGGAAGGCCGGGTCGGCGCGGTCGCCGTCGCCGGGGTGGCGGTAGTGGCCGTCGACGTCGCACTGCCAGATCTCGACCACCGCGCCGGCCACCGGCTGGCCGGCCAGGTCGCTCACCGTGCCCTCCAACCAGGCCGGCTGGCCGCGCGCATAGGCCACGTCGCCCTGGCGCAGCAGGTCGGCGTCGGTGTCGCGCGGCAGGTCCACCGGGTAGAACGGGCCTTCGGTCTGCGCCGGCGTCGGGCGCCGCGTCGCCTGGGCGTGCGCGGCCCGGCCCAGCAGCACGGCCGGGGCGCCCAGCACCGTGGCCGGCAGGGCCAGGCCGGCCAGTCGCGCCAGCGCGGCGCGGCGGGTCGGGGGAGGCCCGGCAAGGGGCGCGCGGTCGGTGAGGGCCATCCGGGGTCTCCTGTGGGCTGGGGGCGCGCCGATTGTGCGCGCGCCGCCCCAACCCTCGCGCGGCGCGGGGCGTGGTAAAGGCGCCTGGGCCACCGCGTCCTGCGCCGAAGCCGCCGGGCGCCACGAACGGCCTGGTTTGGCGTCCAATGCGGGCATGACCGACCGACCTCCCATCGACGAGCGCCTGACCGACCTCGAGATCAAGATCAGTTTCACCGAGGACCTGCTCGACCAGTTGAACGCCATCATCGTGCGCCAGCAGGACCAGATCGACGTGCTGATCCGCGAGTTGACCGACCTGCGCCGCCAGCAGCCCGCCGACGACGGCCCGGCACCGCGCAGCCTGCGCGACGACCTGCCGCCGCACTACTGACGGCGCGCGACCGACGACGCGCGGCCGGCGGCGCGCCGAATAGGCCGCCGTCGGCGTCGCCGGCGTTCAGCCGGGGCCCGGCCCGCCGCGGCGCCAGTCCATCTGTGCCGCCACCCAGGCGTCGAAGGCCGCGAGCAGTGGCTCGAACGGTGCGTGGCGACCCTCGAGTGCGCCGAGGGCGAGGCAGGCGGCCTCCAGCGTCGAGCGCTGCTCGGCGCGTCGCGCCTTGCGCACGGTGTAGCGCGAAGGTGGCGGTGTCGGCAAGCCCCAGCGGGGCAGCCGCTGCAGCGCCGGATGGGCCTGCAGCAGCCGGTGGGCCTGGCGCCAGGTGCCATCCAGCAGCACCAGGCGCCAGGCCCCGGGCTCGGCCAATGGGACTGACGGCGGCGGCACGCGCGTGGGGCCGTCGGGCGCGTCGCCCTTGGGTGACTCGGGGTACAGCAACAGGGCCCGCCGCGGCGGGCCGCCGGGGTCGGCCGTGGCAGGCGCGTGCAGCCACCATTCCAGGGCTTGCGCGCCGAAGTGCTCGCCCACCTCGCAGCGGCAGTGGCGCAGGCTCAGCTGCAGCAGCCGCGCGCTGCCCTTGGCGTGGTGCCGTTCGGCCGGGTGCTGCAGCACCAGCACCTCGACCGCGTGGTCGGTGGGCGTGATCCAGCGGCACAGGCACGCGCGCAGCGGCCGGGTGCAGCGCGGGCAGGTGGGACGGCCGGCACGCGGTGCCGGGTCGGCAGCCGGCGGGCCGGGCGCCAGCGGGGCGTCGTCGGGCGGTGGGGCGTCGGCGTCGGTCGGCAAGGTCATTTCGCTGACGCCCGGCCGGTCCGCAGGTGCCGAGCGCCCCTTGGGGTGGTGCGGGCGAGGCGAGGGTGGGTG
>NZ_MWLO01000012.1 GCF_002198735.1 Ideonella sp. A 288 | reverse complement strand
TCATGACCCACCCCACCTACCTCTGGGCCCCGCCGCCCGTGGCCTCGCTGCCGGTGCGCGGCCAGGCCAGTCGCCTGCCCGTGAACCGCCTCTTCTTCGTCGGCCGCAACTACCACGCGCATGCGCTGGAGATGGGCAAGCCGGTCGACAAGTCGGTGGAGCGGCCGTTCTACTTCACCAAGTCGCCGACGACGCTGGTGGCCTCGGGCGCCACCGTGCCCTACCCCAGCGAGACCGCCAACTACCAGTTCGAGATGGAACTGGTGCTGGCCATCGGCGCCACGGGCTTTCGCGTGCCGGCCGCACAGGCGCACGCCTTGGTCTACGGCTACGCCTGTGGCCTGGACATGACCCGGCGCGACCTGCAACTGGTGGCCCGCGACAAGGGCCGCCCCTGGGACCTGGGCAAGGACATCGAGCAGGGCTCGGTGGTCTCGGAGATCGTGCCGATGCCCGGCACCGTGCTCGAACAGGGCACGCTGGCACTGCAGGTGAACGGCCAGACCCGGCAGCAGTCCGACATCGACAAGCTGATCTGGGGCATCCGCGAGATCATTGCCGACCTGTCGCTGTTCTATCACCTGCAGCCCGGCGACCTGATCTTCACCGGCACCCCCGAAGGCGTGGGTGCGGTGCAGCCGGGTGACCGCCTCACCGGCCAGGTGGCCGGCGTGGGCGAGATCGCCCTGACCATCGGCGCGGCGGCATGACGGCCAACGCGGGGCTGGCGGGTGCCAGCCCTTGCGCGCCCCGCCACGACGCCTTGCCGGGGCTCAGTTCGACTGCTTGATCAGGCGGCCGGCGGCCGACTGGATCGGCCGGGCGTTCATCGGGTACAGGCGCGCGAACACGGCGATCTGCTCCGGCGAGACTGTCACCGGCTGCTGCATCACCATCCACAGCACGCCCTCGCTGCACGGTGGCGTGGTCAGCGAGCCCATGTACGTGTAGTAGCGGCGGTCCTTGGGCAGCAGTTCGTTGAGGTCCAGCGAGATGCGCGCCGGCAGTTCGTCGCCCTTCTCGAGCGGCAGGTTGTTCCACACCGACTGGATCAGCGGGTGCGCGGTGCCGCGGTCCAGCAGCACGGCCACCACGGCCAGGCGGCCTTCGGGGTCCTTGTGCACCAGGTGCGCCACCATGTCGAAGCGGCGGCCGTTGATGCGCTCCTCGGCCGGGCGGTGGAAGTGGAACTGCACCAGGTCGTAGCGCCGGCCCATCACCTCGATGGCATTGCCGGAGCCGACGTTGACCTGCACCGTGTGGCCGTTGTCGAGCACGTTGAAGCCGATGGGCTGGTACTCGAACTTCACCGGGTCGAGTTCGACCGTGATGCCGCCGCGGATGTCGATCGGGCTCTGCCGCGTGCCGTTGGCGCACTTGGCGAACTCGGGCTTGAGCCGGCCCCAGGTCTCGGGGCCGCCATCGCCGTCGTAGCTCCAGTGCGCGGCATGGCCCTCGCCCGCCGGGGCGGCGCCGTCGGCGCCATGGGCCTGGGCCGCCTTCTCGGCGCGCAGCGCGGCGACGACCTTGGCCGTGTGCTCCCGCGACCGCGCCGCCGGCGCCTGGCCATGCTGGGCGTCGGCCTTGGCGACGACGCGCACCACGTAGGGCGTCTTCGCCTCGGGGGCCTTTGTGGCACCGAGCTTGGCGGCCAGCCGCTCGCGCAGCGCATCCATCGGGTCTTGCGGGGCGGCGCCCTTGGCGGCCGGGGCCGGGGCCTCGTGCGCGCCGGCGGCGTGCGCCTCGGCCTTGGCGGCGGGCTTGGCCGCAGGCTTGGCCGGCTCGGCGTGGTCCGCAGCCTTGGCCTTCGCGGCCGGCTTGGCGGGCTCGGCGTGGGCATCGGCCGCGCGGGCCCCGGTCGTCCACAGGGCCGCGCCGGCCAGCAGCAGGGCGGCGGCGAGCGCATGCAGGCGCAGCGCATGGGGGGTGGGCAGGCGGCGGGTGTCGGCGTGGCGCATGGTGTGCATCCTTGGGTGGTGCACACGGGACGTGGGCACCTCTGCTCCCACGCTATCGGCCGAACAACGGGCGACTTGAGGTGCTGCTCAGCCCGGCAGGCGCCGCACCCAGCGCCAGGCGAGCAATCCCACCATCAGGAAGCCGAACGAGGTGAGCGACAGCGCCACGGTGGAGTGCATCACCAGCGGCGCCACCACGCCGGCCACCAGCGCGTTGGCCAGGCTGCCGATGCAGGCCTGCAGCGACGAGGCCATGCCGCGCCGGTCGGGCACAACGTCCAGCACCATCAGCGTGACCACCGGCACCATCAGCGACCAGCCGAACGAGTAGCCGGCCACGGGCAGCATGGCCCAGGCCGCATGCGGCTCGAACAGCAGGTTAAGCGCCACGTTGAGCACCGACACCGACACCATCACCGTGAAGCCGTGGCGGATCTGCCGCTTGGGCGGCATGCGCCCGGCCAGCCGCCCCGACAGCCAGGCGCCGCCCATGATGCCGCTGATCGACAGGATGAAGAACCAGAAGAACTGCGTCGGCGCCAGACGCAGGTGGGTGCCCAGCCATTCGGGCGCCGACAGCACGTACAGGAACATGCCGTTGAAGGGCACGCCGCTGGCGAAGACCAGCGCGACGAAGCGCGGGTTGCCCACCATCTGGCGGTAGCCCTGCAGCAGCGGCCGCGGCGCGAACGGCTGGCGCTGCGACAGGTGCAGGCTCTCGGGCAGCAGGCGGGCGTTGAGCACCAGCAGCGCCAGCGAGATGGCCACCAGCAGCCAGAAGATCGAGTGCCAGCCGGCGTGCACGAACAGGAAGCCGCCCATCAGCGGCGCGATGGCCGGCGCGATGCCGAAGAAGATGGTCACCATCGACATCACCCGCTGCGCCTCTTCCTGCGGGTACATGTCGCGGATGATGGCCCGCGAGACCACCATGCCCGAGCCCGCGGCCATGCCCTGCACGGCGCGGCTGGCCACCAGCATGCCGATCGATTCGCTCAGCGCGCAGCCCAGCGAGGCCAGCGTGAACACCGCCAGGCCGACCAGCACCACCGGGCGGCGGCCGACGCTGTCGGAGATGGCGCCGTGGAACAGGTTCATCACCGCGAAGCCGAACAGGTAGGCTGACAGCGTCTGCTGCATCTGCGCCGGCGTGGCCGACAGCGACGCGGCGATGCCCGAGAACGCGGGCAGGTAGGTGTCGATCGCGAACGGCCCCAGCGTGCCCAGGCCGGCCAGCAGGGCGGCGAGCATCCAGCGCGGGTGTCGCCACAGCGTGGCGGCGTCGGGGTTCATGGATTCGACAAGCGGTGGGCTCGCGTGGGAGAAAGACCCGGCAGGGCCTTGCGGGCCTGCCGGGCGGGGATAAATGTGAAGCGAGCCGATAGGCCGGATTCTGTGCGCCGCGCCCGGCTTGCGCCGGCCACGGCGTGACCGCCATTCCTCTGGGCCGGGGGTCGCCCACCCGGCTCGATGCCACCTACCCGCACACTCCCCGGGCCGGATCGACGTGTGCCTATTCGGTGTTGCTGCGCGTAGAGATTGCCCGTTTCACCCGAGACGGGTTGCGGGCTTTCGCCCGCGACCCGTCTCGGGTGGCTGTGAGGTCCCCGGCTTGCGCCGTGGCCAGCCGGCTTGCGCCGTCCGGTCGCTGGCTTGCGCCAGCGCCTCACAGAACACCCTTGCCAGGCGCCCGTCTCGACTCGTCTCTGTTGCTCTGATCCTCGCCTTACGGCGGGCAGCCGTTAGCTGCTACGCTGCCCTGTGCAGTCCGGACCTTCCTCCAGGGCCACCTTTCGGTGATCGCCCCAGCGGCGGTCTGGCTTGCTTCACCATGCGATTATCACGGCTCACCAGGAGAGTGCCCATGAGAGCAGAAAACGTCCTTGCCACCATCGGCAACACGCCGCACATCCGCATGCAACGCCTGTTCGGCGCCGCCGAGGTGTGGATCAAGTCCGAGCGCGGCAACCCCGGCGGGTCCATCAAGGACCGCATCGCGCTGTCGATGGTCGAAGACGCCGAGAAGAGCGGTGCTTTGAAGCCCGGCGGCACGATCATCGAGCCCACCTCGGGCAACACCGGCATCGGGTTGGCCATGGTGGCCGCCGTCAAGGGCTACAAGCTGGTGCTGGTGATGCCCGACAGCATGAGCATCGAGCGCCGCCGGCTGATGCTGGCCTACGGCGCCAGCTTCGACCTCACGCCGCGCGAGAAGGGCATGAAGGGCGCCATCGCGCGGGCGCAAGAACTGGTGACGCAGACGCCCGGCGCCTGGATGCCGCAGCAGTTCGAGAACCCGGCCAACATCGCCGCGCACGTGGGCGCCACGGCGCAGGAGATCTTGCGCGACTTCCCCGACGGGCTGGACGCGCTGATCACCGGTGTGGGCACCGGCGGCCACCTCACCGGCTGCGCGCAGGTGCTGAAGAAGGCCTGGCCGAACCTGAAGGTGTTCGCGGTGGAGCCGGTGGCCTCGCCCGTGATCAGTGGCGGCGCGCCCAGCCCGCACCCGATCCAGGGCATCGGCGCGGGCTTCATCCCGACCAACCTGCACACCGCGCTGCTCGACGGCGTGATCCAGGTGGACGCCGAACCGGCGCGCGAGATGGCCCGCCGCTGCGCCCGCGAAGAAGGCCTGTTGGTGGGCATCTCCAGCGGCGCCACGCTGGCCGCCATCGCGCAGAAGCTGCCCGAGCTGCCGGCCGGCAGCCGCGTGCTGGGTTTCAACTACGACACCGGCGAGCGGTATCTGTCGATCGAGGGCTTCCTGCCCGCCTGAGCGCCCGCCCAGCGTCCCGGGATGCCGGGGTAAGGGCCAGGGCCGTGGCGCGCCGGCTCAGGCTGCGCCGCGGAACACCACCTGGTTCGGCTGGTCGTGCGGCAGCAGCTCGAACAGGTCGGGGTGCTTCCTGAACAGCCGCGTCGACGGCGCGCTGCGGGCCAGCAGGTTCGCGGCGCGCAGCTTCTCGGTGGCGATGTTCAGCGGCAGCTTCGCGCCCTGGCGCAGTTCGGGCACCGCGTCCAGGATGCGCAGCACCTCGTCGGGCAGCGGCGCGGCCTCGGCGGCCCGGGCGGCGCGCCCGCCGCGGCGGACTTTGGCCGGCGCGGGCGAATCTTGCGACTCTGCGGGCGGCGCGGCCTCGACCGGCGCGGCGGCGGGCGCCGCCTTGGCCAGGGTCTTGGCCAGCGAACGCGCCAGTGACTTGCCGGCCGGCCGCGCCGGCGCAGCGGCCGGTTCGCGCACCGGCTCGCGCACTGTCTCGCGCACCGGGGCCGCGCGCTCCGACGACGTCGGCTCGACAACCGTCGCCGTGTCAAGGGCCGCCGATTCCGTCCGTGCGCGCCGCCCGCCGGTCTTGGCGGGTGCCTTGGCCGGGCTCGGCGCGACGGCGGCCGGCGGCGCGCACGGACGGAAT
>NZ_MWLO01000119.1 GCF_002198735.1 Ideonella sp. A 288 | reverse complement strand
TGTGGCGGCGAGAAGCGCAGGCTCGGGGGCGGCGCGCGCAGCGCGCTTCGTGGACATGCTCGCCGCAGCTGTCTGAGGTTCTATGTTTTTGCGCAAGCTTCAGGTGAGGTCACCAGGCTGGGATCGAACGGCTTGGCTGACTTCCAGACGGCCCAGGCGATACGCAAGAGCTTTCGCGCGAGGATGACCAGAGCCTGAGTAGGTTTGAACCCCTTGGCCTTGATCGACCGGTACAGAGGGCCCAAGGCCTTGCTGTGCGAGGCGGCGAAGGCGGCCAGGTACAACTGCCTGCGCAAGTCGGGACTGCCACGCTTGGAGATGTGGCGTCTTCCGGTCTTGGCCCCGGAGTCGTTGGGCCGAGGATCCAGGCCGCTGTAAGCCACCAGGGCGTCGGCGTTGGCGAAATCCACACGGCTGAGCAAGGCGGCCAGCATCGCCGAGCCTTGCGGCCCGAAGCCGGTGATGGTGCGCAAGGCCGCGCAGCCCTGGCTGAGGCGGACGTCTGCGGCGACCAGGGTGGCGACTTGGCGATCGATGTGATCGAGCAACTCGTCGAACTGCCGCTCCAGGCCCTCGACAGCTGCACTCAGGTCCGGGACATCGCGCAGCACTTGCCGCAGCGACATCCGCTTGCACGTCACGCCAGCGCGGCACCGCAGCAGTTCGTGCAGCCGATCCTGTGCAGCCGTGCCCGGGGCCCAGGGCTTGAGCGCGTCGTGGTGTTCGGCCAAGTAGCGCGCAATGAGCCGTGCGTCGGTGCGATCGGTCTTGCCCCGAACACCCAGCGCCTTGGCGTAGAAATAGACGTCGCGGGCATTGAGCACGAAGGTGCGGTGCCCCATAGCGTACGCCAGGCGCACCAGGAGCTGGTGGTATCGGCCCGTCGACTCCACGGCGATGACTGCCTGCCTGGGCAGGGTACAAAGCCAGCGGCGAATGGACGCCTCGTCGTTGCTCAGCTCATGGCCACCCGGCTCGCCGTGCCGGCAGATGGACAGGCTCGCCTTGGCGACATCCACGCCGATGAACACATCGTGTGCTTGCATACGGAAATCCTCCAGTCAGACAATGAAGTCGCTGGGGTGGAATGCCTGCCTGCCACGTTCGCTTGCCTTCAGATCGGCGGTCGCCGCATGGTCCGCAAGCGCCGCTCAGTTCCTCATGGACGTTGGAAGGCGGGATGGGGGAGTTCTCAAGACGGTCGGTCCGCTACTGCGGCCGATAGCGAAGCGAGTCCCTCCACCCCAGCACTCAGAACATACAAGCGCAGCGCCCGCAAGGGCGCGCAGCGAGTTCTGCGGCGCGACCCCGAGACGAGCATCGCAGCGCAGTCGGCGCAGCCGACCGCCACAGTCAGCGCCACCGTCGGCTGCCGCCTGTCGCGCCGCGCCGCACCGATCGTCGGACGGAACGAACCGCGGCAACGAGCCCAGAGGCACCATCGGCCGGCACTGCGCTCGGCCGAACGCCGCATCAGCCCACCGGCATCCAACGCCTCAAGTGCGCGGCATGGGCACCTGCACGGCCGCGGCTGCGGCGCAGCTCGGCGCGAGCCACGGTGCGCAGGTGCACCTCGTCGGGGCCGTCGAGGAAGCGCATCGCGCGGCCCCAGGCCCACAGGCGGGCCAATGGCGTGTCGGGCGACAGGCCCATGGCACCGAAGACCTGCATCGCGCGGTCGAGCACCCGGGTCTGCAGTTGCGCGGCCACCAGCTTGATGGCGGCCACGTCGGTGCGCGCGGCGTCGGCACCCTCCACGTCCAGCCGCCACGCGGCGCGCAGCACCAGCAGGCGGGCCTGGTCGATCTCGACGCGGCTGTGGGCGATCCAGTCCTGTACGTTGGCAAGGTCGCCCAGGCGGCCGCCAAAGGCCCGGCGCTCGAGCGCGCGCTCGCACATCAGCGCCAGCGCCAGCTCACATTGGCCGATGCTGCGCATGGCGTGGTGCACGCGGCCGGGGCCAAGCCGCGCCTGGGCCAGTGCGAAGCCGGCGCCGGGCTCGCCCAGCAGCTGGTCGGCCGGCACGCGCACGTCGCGCAACACGATCTCGCAGTGGCCTTCCAGCGCCTGGTGGTCCATCACCGGGATGTTGCGTTCGATGGTGACGCCGGGCGTGTCCATCGGCACCAGCAACATCGAGTGCCTGGCATGCTTCGGCGCCTGCGGGTCGGGGTCGCTGATGCCCATCACCACCATCAGCCGGCACAGCGGATGGGCGGCGCCGGTGATGAACCACTTGCGGCCGTGCACCACCCAGTGGTCGCCGTCGCGGGCGATGCGCGTCTGCAACTGGGTGGGATCGGACGAGGCGGTGTCGGGCTCGCTCATCGCGAAGCACGAGCGGATCTCGCCGCGCAACAACGGATCGAGCCAGCGCTCGGCCTGCGCCGGCGTGGCGCTGCGCTGCAGCAGCTCCATCGTGCCGCTGTCGGGGGCGCTGCAGTTGAAGACCTCGGCCGACCAGGGCACGGCGCCCATGGCCTCGGCCAGCGGCGCGTAGTCGAGGTTGGACAGGCGGGTGCCGGGCTGGTCGTCGCGCAGGCCGGGCAGGCACAGGTTCCACAGGCCCAGCGCCCGGGCGCGCGCCTTCAGCGGCTCGACCACGTCGAGCGGGTAGGCGCCGGCATCGGCCCAGCGGTGCCAGTCGGGCATCGACGGCACGACCAGATCGTCCATGAAGCGCTGCAGCGCGCCCAGCAGCGCCTGGGAGCGGGCGGAAGGGGCAAAGTCCATTGCCGACGATTCTGGGCGGATGCTCTGGCGGGCCGGTGTCGCCGCCGCGACCTGTGGCACAGGCGCCGCGAATCACATTGAGCCAGCGCAAGATCCAGTGCCCCGCCAGCCTTCTGTCGACTGCTCCCGCTGGCGACGTGGGCCGCCAGCAACGATGATTCAGCCGCGGCGCGGTTTGGCCGATAACCTGCGGAGTCCCCGAGAGCCAGGCGCCATGACCCCAGCCTTGATCCTTGTCGTCGACGACAACCCGGAGAACCTCACAGTGCTCTGCGAGTTGTTGCACGACCAGTACAGCGTGCGCGCGGCCAACTCGGGCCCGCGGGCGCTGCAACTGGCCGCACAGTCGCCCCACCCCAACCTCATCCTGCTCGACGTGATGATGCCGGGGATGAGTGGCTACGAGGTGCTCGAGACCCTGCGCGCCGGGCCCGAGACCTGCGACATCCCGGTGATCTTCACCACCGCCCTGTCGGCCACCGAGGACGAGCAGCACGGGCTGGTGCTGGGCGCCGTGGACTACATCACCAAGCCGCTGCGCCCGGCCATCGTGCTGGCGCGCGTGCACAACCACCTCGAGCTGGCCCGGGCCCGGGCCACGCTGCGCCACCACAACGCAGCGCTCGAGGCCGAGGTGCAGCACCGCATGCGCGAGAACCAGCTCATCCAGGAGGTGAGCATCCGCGCGCTCGCGCGCCTGGCCGAGACCCGCGACAACGAAACCGGCAACCACCTGCTGCGCACCCAGGCCTATGTGCGCGTGCTGGGCCAGCAGCTGAAGAACCACGCGCGCTTCTGCGCCGACCTGGACGACCGCACGATCGACCTGATCGCCAAGTCGGCACCGCTGCACGACATCGGCAAGGTTGGCATCCCCGACCACGTGCTGCTCAAGCCCGGCAAGCTGACGCCCGACGAGTGGGAGGTGATGAAGACCCACGCGCAGATGGGCGCCGACGCCATCGCCCGCGCCGAAAGCGATGCCGAGCAGCAGGTGCAGTTCCTGGCCTATGCCAAGGACATCGCGGCGCACCACCACGAGCGCTGGGACGGCAAGGGCTACCCCGACGGCCTGGCCGGCGACGACATCCCGGTGCCAGCCCGGCTGATGGCGCTGGCCGACGTCTTCGACGCGCTGATCTCGCGCCGTGTGTACAAGCCGCCGATGAGCTTCGAAGCCGCGCGCGACGTGATCGTCTCCGAGCGGGGCACCCATTTCGACCCCGACGTGACCGACGCCTTCGTCGCTCGCTTCGACGAGTTCTGCGCCGTGGCGCGGCGGCACAGCGACGAGCAGCCCTCGGCCACCGACGACCCCGCCCAGTGAGCCCGCCCCCCTCAGCCTCCACCGCGACCGTGCCGCCGGTGGGGCACGGTGTGGCGCTGCGCATCGCGCTGGCCTATGCCGCGCTGGGTGCCTTGTGGATCCTGGGATCGGACTGGCTGCTCGGGCGGCTGGTCACCGACCCGGGCTGGTTGGTTCGGCTGGGCGCCGTCAAGGGCTGGGCCTACGTCGGCTTGACGGCCGCGGCCCTGTACGCCGTGATCCGGCGCCTGAACGCGCGCGCCCCGGCAGCGTCCCGACCCGACCGCACCTTGCAGCCGCCGGACGCCCGCCTGATGTGGCGCGCCTGGTGGCCCTGGGCCGCCCTCATCAGCACCCTGACCGTGGTGGCGCTGGCCTACAGCCTGCAGGCGCAACGGGTCCAGCACGAGGCCCGGCTGGTGGCGGTGTCCGACCTGCGGGCCCGCGAGATCGGCGATTGGGTGCAGGAGCGGCTGTCGCATGCGCGCTTCGCCAGCACCAGCACGCTGTGGGCCGGCTACTACCTGCGCTGGCGCGACCAGGGCGACGCGGCCACGATGGTGCAGATGATGGCCCGCCTGACCGACATGCGCACCGCCTTCGGCGACCACAGTGGCCGCATCCTGGACGAGCACGGCAATGTGGTCGCCGACGAAACCGAGGGCCGCCGCGGCCAGCCGACCCCGGCGCCGCTGAAAGAGGCCGCGCTGCGCGCCATGGCCACCGGCACGGTGCAGCACACCAGCCTGTACACCCTGCCCGGCGAGGCCCATGAGGTGGCCTTCGAGGTCATCGCGCCCCTGGTCCACACCGGCCGCCCGGCGCGGGCGGCCGTCGCCCTGCGCGTCGACCCGAACTTCTTCAGCCCGTCGACGCTGTCCGCCTGGCCGGTGCCCACGCGCAGTGCCTCCGCCGGGCTGGTGCTGCGCGAGGGCGACATGATCATGGGCATGCAGCGACGCAATCCGCTGCCGCTGTCGTCGCCGAACCTGCTGGCCGCGCGGGCCCTGCGCGGCGAGGCGCCGATGGAGCAGCCCATCGACGGCGTCGACTACCGGGGCGTGCCCTCGGTCGGCGTGGTCCACGCCGTGCCCGGCACCGACTGGCATGTGGTCGCCCGCATCGACCGCCGCGAGATCCTCGAGGACGCGCTGGGCGACATGGCCTGGATCCTGGCCGCCGGCCTGCTGGCGCTGTTCGGCTCGGGCGTCAGCGTCTACCTGCGCACCGAGCAGGCCGCGGTGAAGCGGCTGCTCGACGACCAGGACCGCCAGCGCGAGCAACTGCGCGGCCTGTCGATGATGCAGGCCATCGCCGATTCGTCGCCCGACGCCATCGTGGCCAAGGACCGCGACGGCCGCTACCTGCTGTGCAACGAGCAGGCCTGCCACCTGATCGGGCTGCCCATGGCGGCCGTGCTGGGCCGCGACGACCAGTCGCTGGGCCTGGCCGAACGGCGCCCGAACGACCGCCGCGACGAGCTGCTGGCGATGGCCGAGAACCGCTTCCTCACCGTCGAGGAAGAGCTGGTCACGCCGGACGGCCGCAAGACACTGCTCACCGTCAAGGGCCCGCTGCGCGACCCGGATGGCCAGGTCATCGGCAGCTTCGGCGTCGCTCGCGACATCACCGACCGCAAGCAGGCCGAGGTAGTGGCCCGCGAGCTGACGATGCAGGTGCAGGCGGTCGAGGATTCGGTGCTCGACCAGATGGCCGTGCTCGACGCCAGCGGCAGGATCATCGACGTCAATGCCGCCTGGCGCCAGTTCGCCCGCGACAACTCGCCCCCCGGGGTGGAACCGCAGGCCGGCACCGACATCGGCGTCAACTACCTGGAGGTCTGCCGGTCTGCGCGCGACCACGGCGACGCCACGGCCAAGGAGGTGTTCGACGGCCTGAGCCGCGTGCTCGACAGGCGCAGCGAGCTGTTCTCGCTGGAGTACCGCTGCGATTCGCCGGCCGAGGCGCGCTGGTACCAGATGAATGTGACGCCGCTGCGCACCGCGTCGGGCGGTGCGGTGGTGGTGCACTCCAACGTCACGCAGCGCCGCGGCGCCGAAGCCGAGATCGAACGGCACCGCAACCACCTGCAGCAGCTGGTGGACGAGCGCACGCAGCAACTGCAGGCGCTGAACGCCGCGCTGGTCGAACGCGAACGCTTCGTGCGCACGGTGGCCGACAACCAGCCCGGCATGCTGGCCTACTGGGGCGTGGACTTGCGTTGCCGTTTCGCCAACCGCGCCTACCGCGAGTGGTTCGGCCGCAGCGAGGCCGAGATGGACGGCATCGCGCTGGACGAACTGCTCAGCGGCGAGCGCCTGGCCTACAACAAGCGCCTCGTCGAGGCCATGATGCGCGGCGAGCGGCAGCACTACCAGTCGGTGCAGCGGGCCATGGATGGCCGCGTGATGCACGGCCTGGCCACGCTGGTGCCCGACATGGTCGACGGTCAGGTGGTCGGCGGCCTGGTGCTGATCTCCGACATCACCGAGGTCAAGCAGGGCGAGCTCGAGCTGCAGCGCCTCAACGACGAGCTGACCCTCTCTCGCGACCGGGCCGAGGCCGCCAACCGCGCCAAGAGTGCGTTCCTGGCCAACATGAGCCACGAGATCCGCACGCCGCTGAACGCCATCCTCGGGCTCACCCACCTGCTGCGCCGCGATTCGCACGACCAGCGCGAATCCGAGCGCCTGGGCAAGGTCACCGATGCGGCCACGCACCTGCTCGAGGTCATCAGCGACGTGCTCGACCTGTCCAAGATCGAGTCCGGCCGGCTCGAACTGGAGCAGGTCGACTTCTCGCTGTCGCAGCTCGTCAGCCGCGCGCTGAGCCTGGTCGCCGAACGCGCGCAGGCCAAGGGCCTGGCCCTGACCGCGGACGTCGTCGGCCTGCCCGATGCGCTGCAGGGCGACCCCACCCGCCTGTCGCAGGCCCTGCTGAACCTGCTGACCAACGCGGTGAAGTTCACCGACCAGGGCAGCATCCTGCTGCACTGCGAGGCGCTGCAGTCCGATGGCGACGCACTGCTGGCCCGCTTCACCGTGCGCGACACCGGCGTGGGCATCCCGGCCGACAAGGTGGGCACGCTGTTCGACACCTTCGTGCAGGCCGACCCGTCCACCACGCGCCGTTTCGGTGGCACCGGCCTGGGTCTGGCGATCACCCGGCGGCTGGCCGAGCTGATGGACGGCGAGGTCGGCGTGCGCAGCGTGCCCGGCCAGGGCAGCGAGTTCTGGTTCACCGCCCGCCTGCAGCTCGGCACCGGCCACGACGAGGCCGCTGCGGCGGCCGCGAGCATCGCGCCCGACACCGAGGCCATGCTGCGGCAGTTCCATGCCGGTGCCCGCATCCTGGTGGCCGAGGACAACCCGGTGAACCAGGAGGTGGCGGTCGAGCTGCTGCAGTCGGTGGGCATGGTGGTGGACGTGGCCGACAACGGTGCCGAGGCCATCGCCCGGGCCCGCCAGGGCCACTACGACCTGGTGCTGATGGACGTGCAGATGCCGGTGATGGACGGCCTGCAGGCGGCACAGGCGCTGCGCACCCTGCCCGAGACGGCGGATGTGCCCATCGTCGCCATGACGGCAGACGCCTTCGGCGAAAGCCGCCAGGCCTGCCTGGCCGCCGGCATGAACGGCCATGTGTCCAAGCCGGTCGACCCGGCGCTGTTGTACGAAGCGCTGCGGCGCTGGCTGCCCACCCGTGGCCTCACCCCCGCACCGGCCCCCAGCGCCGCGGCGCCCACCGCAGAGGCGCGGCAGGCCGGCGCCTCGATCCCCGGACTCGACATGGTCCAGGCGCTGCAGTACCTGGGCGGCCGCACCGACGTCTACCAGCGCGTGCTGCGCCAGTTTGCCCAGCACTACGGCGAATCCATCGACGAGGTGAGCCAGGGCCTCGAATCCGGCGACTCGGCCCACGCGCGCGCCATGGCGCATTCCATCCGCGGCGCGGCCGCGTCGATCGGCGCCCAGGCGCTGGCGGCGCTGGCCGGCAACCTGGAAACCGCGCTGGCCGACGCCGGCAGCGACGACGACCTGCGCCCGGCCGGCCGAGTGCTGGCACAGGCGCTGCGGGCCACGGTGTCGGCCATCGAGGACAACCTGGCGCCCGAAGCGCCGGTGGCCACCGCCCCGGCCGACGCCGACGCCCTGGTGGCCTCGCTCGACGAGCTCGAGCGGCTGCTGGCCGTTGGCGACTACCAGTCTGTCGCGCTGCACCGCGACCTGGCCGACGGCCTGCGCAAGTTCGCCGGCCCCGAGGCAGCCGAGATCGGCGCCCGGCTGCGCCGCTTCGATTTCGACGGCGCGCTGGCGGCCCTGCGCGCCCTGCGGACGCGATACTCGGACTGAATGCCCCACCCAGCCCGCGCATGACCTCCAACGCCGCCGCACCCTCGGCCCTCGTCTTCGACATCTTCGGCACCGTGGTCGACTGGCGCTCGTCGATCACCCGGGAGGGCCGGGCGCTGGGCCAGCGCCTGGGCCTGGCGGCCGACTGGCCGGCGCTGGCCGACGCCTGGCGCGCCGGCTACCAGCCGGCGATGCAGCGGGTGGCCCGCGGCGAGCTGCCGTGGACGAACATCGACGGCCTGCACCGCCAGATCCTCGACGAACTGCTGCCGCGCTTCGGCCTCGAGGCCCTGCCCGAGGCCGAACGCGAGGCCTTCAACCGCGCCTGGCACCGCCTCGACCCCTGGCCCGACAGCGTGCCGGGCCTGACGCGGCTGCGCCGCCGGCACGTGATCGCCACGCTGTCCAACGGCAACGTGGCGCTGCTGGTGAACATGGCCAGGCGCGCCGGCCTGCCCTGGGACGCCGTGCTGTCGGCCGAGCTGATCGGCCGATACAAGCCCGACCTCGAGGTGTACCGGGCCGCCGCGCGGCTGCTGGGCCATGCGCCCGAACGCGTGCTGATGGTGGCGGCGCACCCGTCCGACCTGGCCGCGGCGCGCCGCGCCGGTCTGCTGACGGCCTATGTGCCGCGGCCCGACGAACATGGCCCCGGCGGCTGGATGGAATCCACCGAAGGCCACGAGTTCGACTTCACGGCCACCAGCCTGGTCGACCTGGCCGACCAGCTGGACGCGCGGGCCTGACCTCGCGCGCCCGGTCGCGCCGCAGCGTGCGCGGTCAGTCGCCGGCCTGCCCTGCGGTCTGCGCCACCGGGCGCGGCAACCACCGCGCCACCGTGGCCTGCAGTTGCTCGAAGGTGAAGGGCTTGGCCAGCAGGTCGTCCATGCCGCTGGCGCGCGCGCGCTCGGCATCGTCGGCCATCACGTTGGCCGTCACCGCCACCACCGGCAGACGGGCACGGCCCTGGGCCGCTTCCAGCGCGCGCCACTGGCGGGTGGCATCGCAACCGTCGAGCACCGGCATCTGGCAGTCCATCAGCACCAGGTCGAAGGGCTGCGTGCGCAGGCGCACCAGGGCCTGCGCGCCGTCCTCGGCCTCGACCACGTCCACGCCCAGCACGCCCAGCAACTCGACCACCAGGCAGCGGTTCACGGGGTTGTCGTCGACCAGCAGCACCCGGCCCGACAGCGAGGGCGCGGCCGCCGCCGGGGCGGGCGCCACCGGCTGGGGGTCGTGCGTGGCGGGCAGGGCCAGCGTGAAGGCGAAGCGGGCGCCCTGGCCCGCCGCGCTGTGGACGTCGATGTGGCCGCCCATGGCCTGCACCAGCCGCTGGCTGATGGCCAGGCCCAGCCCGGTGCCGCCGTGGCTGCGGCTGCTGCGCTCGTCCACCTGCCGGAAGGGCTGGAACAGCTCGGCCTGCGCCTGCGGCGCGATGCCGATGCCGGTGTCGCGCACCTCGAAGCGCAGCCCCTGCGCCTGCGCGTCGATGCGCACCACCACCTCGCCCTGTTCGGTGAACTTGATGGCGTTGCCGACGATGTTGAGCAGCACCTGCCGCAGGCGCTGGCCGTCGGCCATCACCCAGGCCGGCACCTCGGGGGCCATCTCGGCGCGCAGCACCAGCCCCTTGGCATGGGCCGGCGCCATGAACAGACCGACCACCGAATCGACCACCGCCCGCAGCGACGTCGGCGCGGCATGCAGCGACAGTGCGTCGGCCTCGATCTTGGCGTAATCCAGCACGTCGTTCAGCACCGCCAGCAGGCCCCCGCCGGACGAGCGCGCGATGTCGAGCAGCCGGCGCTGCGGCGGCGGCAGCGAGGCCCGCCCGAGCAGTTCGAGTGCGCCGAGCAGGCCGTTCATCGGCGTGCGCAGCTCGTGGCTCATCGTCGCCAGGAAGCGCGTCTTGGCCTGTGCCGCAACCTCGGCGTCGGCCATGGCATGGCGCAGTGCCTCGTTGGTCTGCCGCATCTCGTGGCCGCGGCGCGAGGCCAGCAGCGTGATCTTGCGAAAGCGGTTGGTGGCCCGCACCATCACCACCACGAAGACCAGGATCAGCCCCGCCATCAGCCGCGACTCGAAGGTGCCGATGGACAGGCACACCAGGAAGGCCGAGCCCATCGTCGGCACCACCATCAGCGCAAAGCCGTGACCGACGGCCGACATGAAGAAGGCCGCGAAGCTGACGTTGGCCACCAGGATGATCACGTACAGCGCCGCCGCCTCGCCGGCGAGGCCGGGGTAGATGGTGACGTTGGCAAACGTCCACATCGCGCCGGAATACAGCATGTTGGCCTCGACGCGCCGCTCGGCGCGCCGCAGCGCGGCGGGGTCGAGCTGCAGCGCATCGCCACTGGCGCGGATGACCCAGAAGCGCCACACGGCGCTCAGCAGCCCCATGCCGACGAACGCCGCCGACCATGGCGCCAGCCCGGCGCGCCAGCCCATCCACGACACGACGCCCACCACCAACAGCATGGTGGCCACCGTCAGGCGCGCCTGCGACAGCCCGAACGAGAGCGCCTCGCGCCTCGCCTGGATGTCGGAATCGGACGGGTCGCCCATCGAACGATCGTATCCCAGGGCCCCGCCTCCAACCCGCCGACACCCCCGGCCTGGGCGGGGTGACACCCCCGCAACGGGCGGGGGGCGTGCAGCTTGTCGCGCATCAATCCGGCCCCCACGCGGTGGCGACCGGGCGGCAGCGCATGCAGTAGCCTCGGCGCATGGACCTGGCCACCGCCCGCAACTTCCTCATCGCGCTGCTGATCGGCGCGCTGGTGGGCCTGGAGCGCGAGAAGCGCAAGGCCACCGAGCCAGGCCCCACCTTCGGCGGCATCCGCACCTACACGCTGCTGGCGCTGGTGGGCGCCACGTCGGCGTGGCTGTCGCGCACGCTCGACTCACCCTGGCTGCTGGCGGTGACGCTGGCGGTGGTGGGCGCGGCGGTGGTGGCCAGCCACGTGCTGCAGGCGCGCGAACCCGACTCCCCGCTGGGCCTGACCAGCGAGGTGGCGGCCATTGCCGTGTGCCTGCTGGGCGCGATGGTGGTGGTGGGCGACCCCGGCCTGGCGGTGGCGCTGGCGGTGGTCACCTCGGCCCTGCTGGCCTTCAAGCAACCGCTGCACAGCCTGGTTCGGCGCATCGACACCGACGATCTGTTCGCCGGCATCAAGCTGGCCATCGCCTCGTTCATCGTGCTGCCGCTGCTGCCCAACGCGACGGTCGACCCCTGGGATGCGCTGAACCCCTACACGCTGTGGCTGCTGGTGATCTTCATCTCGGCGCTGTCGCTGCTGGGCTACGTGGCGGTGCGGGTGCTGGGCACCACCTACGGCACCGCGATCACTGGGCTGGCCGGCGGTCTGGTGTCGTCCACGGCCACCACGGTGAGCTTCGCGCGCACCAGCCAGACCGGCACCGACGCCGCGCAGGCCCACGCGCTGGCGGCCGGCATCCTGCTGTCGTGGGGGGTGATGTTCGCCCGCGTGGTGGTGCTGGTGCTGCTGGTGAACCGTGCGCTGCTGCCGGCCCTGGCCGTGCCCTGCGCGGCGATGATCGCCGCCACCCTGGTGCTGGCGGCCCGACACGGCCGCCTCAGCCTGCCGCAGGGCACGCCGACGTCCGCTGCTGCCCCGACCGCCGCCGGCGAGGCCACGCAGGTGCGGGTGAGCAACCCCTTCAGCCTGACCTCGGCCATCCGCTTCGGCGTGCTCTTTGCCGTGGTGCTGCTGGGCGTGGCGCTGGCGCAGCAGCATGCGCCGGGCTTCGGCGTCTACGTGGTCGCGGCGCTGGCGGGGCTGGTGGACGTGGACGCGATCACCCTGTCGGTGGCCCGCCAGGCCGACACGCCCGCGGCACTGGCACAGGCCGGCCACGCGATCACGCTGGCCATGCTGTCCAACACCCTCGTCAAGTGCGCCATCGTGTGGCTGCAGGGCGATGGGCCGGTGCGCGGGCACATCGCCCGGGCCACAGCACTGATGCTGGGGCTGGGCGTGGCGGCGATGGGGGCGGCCGCGTTGATAGGGCGCTAGCCAATGCGCGTCCCGGCGCTGTGCAGGCGCGCCTGCAGCAAGCTCACCGCGGCATGCAGGGCGCGATGTGCTTCATCGCGCGGGCCACGTACTCGTCCTTCTCGCCGACGGGCGCCACGTAGTGCAGCGCCGCGCGGGCCGCGTCCTCGCCTTCCGAGCGGGCGATGATCCAGGCGGCCAGGTACGGGGCGGCGAAACAGCCCCCGGCGGTCGCGATGTTGCCGGCGGCAAAGAACGGCTGATCCAGCACCTGGATGCCGGCCGCCTGCACCCAGGGCTTGGTCGTGAGGTCGGTGCAGGCGGGCACGGCCCCGAGCAGGCCGAGCCTCGCCAGCACCAGCGCGCCGGAACATTGGGCGCCGATGAGCTGGCGCGCCGGATCGAGCCGCAGGGCCCCCATCAACTGCGGATCCTCGACCACCTCGCGCGTCTTGATGCCGCTGCCCACGATGACCGCATCGGCCGAGGCCACTTCCGCGAGGCGGGACTGCGCGTGCACCACCACCCCGTTCATCGAGGTGACCGTGTCGTCGGGGCAGCACAAGCTGACGCGCCAACCCGGCCGCTTGATGCGGTGGAGCACCCCCAGGGCCACGAGGGAGTCGAGCTCGTTGAAGCCCTGGAAGGTGAGGATGGCGATGTGCATGCGCAAATTGTGTCAGGCCGCTGGTCTGCCCCGGGGCGGCCGGTGGGCAGCCAGGCCCGGCAGACGGGTCAGTGGTCGTTGCGCCCGAGGTAGTCCTTGACATCGTCCGCGGCCGGCACACCGGCCATGAGCACCAGGATTACCGCCAGCGGGATGGTCGTCGCATAGCCGATGCGCTGGAATCCGATCGCGCCGAGCACGCCCCCCAGCGCGAAGGCGAACACCAGCAGGGACAACACCAGCAGTCGGTCCCTGTCGGCCATGACACGCAGGGACGGGTCTTCCTGGATCCGGTTCCAGTACACCAGCTTGCCCAGTTCGATGCCGATGTCGGTCACCAGGCCGGTGATGTGCGTGGTGCGGATCTCCGAGCGGGACACCTTGGTGATGACCGCGTTCTGCAGCCCCATGATGAAGCACAGGAGCACCACCGTGCCCGGGACGAACAGGCCGTGCATCGTGGCGAGCCGGGCCCCGATGACGCCAAAGAGCAGCAACAGTGCCGCTTCGAGCAGCAGCGGCAGCGCAAACTGGCTCTTGAGCTGGCGTCGGCGGGCATAGTTGACCAGCACCGCCGACGTGGCGGCCCCGGCGACGAAGGAGATCACGCCGCCGAGGGCGCTGGCCGCCAGCGGGAAGTCGCCGAGCACCAGCGAGTCGGCCATCGACGACACCATGCCGGTCATGTGCGAGGTGTACTGCTTGACGGCCAGGAAGGCACCGGCGTTGGTCGCCCCGGCGATGAAGGCCAGCGCCCAGCCGAGGTGTCGGTTGCCCCCGCGGGTGCGGTCTTTGCCGGTCAGGCGGCGGCCATAGTCGATGGGCATCGTGCATTTTCGCTCCCGGCGTGTCGCGCCCGGCATTTCGGAGGCCTGGCGCTCACCGGGCCAGCCGACGCCGGCGTGCCCCGCCATACGGCGCAGGGGCTGGACGCGCGCCGCGGGCCCCGCCGGTCGAGGCGCGCGCCCAACGCCTGGTCAGGCCACGGTTCCGCTGCCAGGCGATGAGAACTGCTCGACCACCTGCTGCTCGGTGAGCATGGGGGTCTCGTTGGCGAACGCGTAGTAGTCGGGCTTGTTGTCGATGTAGATCTGCGACGCGAGTGCGAAATCGGTCGAGTCGAACAGGCCCGCTGGAACGAAGTACTCGCCGGTGGCCAGGAGCTTGTAGTACAGGTGGGTTCCGCAGGTGCGGCAGAAGGCGCGCTCCGCCCACTGCGACGACGCATAGACGGTGATGTGCTCGCGGCCCTGGAACTGGACCTCGGGACCGCAGTGGACCGCCAGCAGCGGCCCGCCGCCCCATCGGCGGCAGAAGCCGCAATGACAGGCGCCGATCTCGCGGGCGTCGGGCGACGCGAGGGTGACGGCGCCGCACAGGCAATGTCCATTCATGGGTTCATCCTCTCGAGTCGACGAAGGGGCGATCCCGAGCCGACTCACCCCTCGGGGGCCGAGGGCCGGCAGGCCCGTGGCGGACGGTGCATGCCGTCGGCCAGGGGACGCTCTCGAGACCGTGGAGCGCAGTGGCCCCGCGGCCTTGGTCTCGCCTGCCGCATCGGCGGTGCACGCCGGTGCTCAGCGCGGGGGCCCTGCGCCACCGACGGCGCCAAGCCGATGCGGAGCGCCGCCGGCCACGGCAGCATAGCGGGGTCCCGCGCGGCGGTCACGTCCCGGCAACGGGCGGGCGCCTCGGCTTGCCGCAGCCTCGGGCAGATCCGAGCGTGCCCGCTGCCGCGCACCGTACCGGCCGGCGTGCCCGCCCTGGCCAGAGCCGGCCGCTCACCCCCGCGCCAAGGTCGCGTGGATCCGCGCCAACCTCAACGGCAGTTCCCGCGGCCGCTGCACCCGCGCATGGCCCTGGGTGCCGAAGAGCCAGGGCAGGTAGTCCTGTGCGTGCTCGTCGATGGTCACGCAGAAGGGCACCAGCCCGGCGGAGCGGGCTTCGGCGACGGCGTGGCGGGTGTCTTCCAGTCCGTAACGGCCTTCGTACACATCCAGGTCGTTGGGCTTGCCGTCGGTCAGCAGCAGCAGCAGGCGCTGGCGCTCGGGCCGGGCGGACAGGCGCGCGGTGGCCCAGCGGATGGCCGCGCCCATGCGCGTGTAGTAGCCCGGGCGGATGGCGCCGACGCGCTGGCGGGCGATGGCGCCCCAGGGCTCGTCGAAGCCCTTCAGGTGCTGGATGCGCACCTGCTCGCGCCGCACCGAGCTGAAGCCCAGCATCTCGAACGCGTCGCCGCTGGCGGACAGGGCCTCGCCGAAGACGTGCATCGCATCGCGGATGACGTCGATGACGCGGCACTCGTTGTCCACGTGCGCGTCGGTGGACAGCGACAGGTCGGCCAGCAGCAGCGTGGCCAGGCTGCGGTCCTGCCGCACGCGGCGGGCATGCACCGCGGGCGACGCGCTGCGCGGCACGCCGCCCACGCTGTCGCTGGCGTGGCGCACCCAGGCGTCCAGGTCCAACGCCTCGCCCTCGTCCTGCGCGTGGGCCCAGCGCGGCTCGGCGCGCAGCACCTCCAGCCGGCGGCGCACCTGGCGCGCGGTGCGGCGCAGCGCGGCGTCGGGTTGCCAGGCGGGGCCGGGTCGGGCCACCATCGGCTGCACACGGCAGTGCGCGGGCCGCAGGGCCTGGATGCGCCAGTCCCACTCGGGCAACTGGGCCGACGGGCCCAGCGGCAGGTCGTCGGCGGCGGCGCTGGGCAGGTCCAGGTCGAAGCGCACGCGCGACGCACAGGTCTCGCCGTCGGGCGTGATGGCCAGGTGCTCCATGTCGTTGGCGGCGGTGAGCGCATGGCCGTCGTCGCTGTCGTCGGTGGCGCGGTTCACGCGCACCAGCTCCGACCAGGTCTGCAGCGATTCGGCGCGGAAGAACATCATCAGCGGCGCACGCTCGATCTCGTGGGTGCTGCGCTGCGCCTTGCGGCGGGTGGCGTCGCTGACCGACGGCTGCCGGCTGGCGTCGCGGGCCCCGCGCAGCACGCGCGCGGCTTCGGCCGCGGCCACCATGGCCGGTGAGGCTTCCAGCCACAGCCACACCGGGGCCACCTGCGCCGGCAGCACGGCCAGGCCTGTGGGCGCCTCGCCGCGCAGCGCGGCCTGCACCGCGGCTTCGGCGTGCGCGGCCTCGCCGCGCAGCGACGTGGGCGCGGGCCGCTGAGCCAGGTGCGCCTGCACCAGCGCGGCGTGGCGGCTGCGCAGGCCGGCAAAGCGCTGCAGCGCGCGTGCGGTGGCGGCATGGTTGCCGGCGATCCAGTCGGCCTGGCCCGAGTGGCTGGCAGCCAGCGCGGCCAGCCACAGGTACAGGTCGCGGTTGAGTTCGCGCTGCGCGAACACCGCCAGCCGCGGCGGCAGCGACAGCACCTCGGGCTCGAGGCGGCCGCGGGCCTCGCGCTGGCCGCTTCCGGCCAGCTTCTGCAGCCAGCCGCGCGGGCCGCCGGCGGCGCTGTCGCCCACCGCCGCCACGCGCACGGCCGGCGCGCCACCGGCGGCGCGGAACAGCAGGCCGATGGCGCGCTGCACCTCGGGCAGTTCCACCGCCGCATCGGCGTGCGACCGATCGGCCGCGCGCGTGACGGCGCGGTGCCACCAGTGGCCCACCCACTCTTCCATCAGCGGTGCTCCTCGCGCTTCTGGCGCAGCGTCTCGCGCACCGCGTCCAGGCCCACCTTCCATTCGAGCACCGGAGTGCGCTGCTGCGCGCCCTGCGACGCATCGCAGGCCTGCAGGCACTGGCCGCACTGCACGCACGAGAACATCATGCGCTTGATGTTGCGCGGGTTCAGGCGCATGGGGCAGGCGTGGTCGCAGGCGGAGCCGCGTGGGGCCGGGCGCAGGGCCGCCCCAAGCCCGGCGCTCCCCTCGGGGGACGACCGCCGAAGGCGGTCAAGGGGCTCGGTTCCACATGTTTTGCACTCTTTGGCGCGGTCGCGCGAGAACGACACGACCATGCCCTTGGGGTTGGCCATCCAGGCCAGGCTCTGGAACAGTCCTACCGCGCAACCAAAGCGGCAGAACAGGTGCCGCGCGAAGGCGAATTCCAGCGTGAAGACGGCCCAGGCGATGAGCAGGAAGCGCGTCTGGTTGGGCGTCATCGTGCCGGTGACCAGGCCGCCCCAGATCTCTCGCGGGGGCAGCAGGTAGGTGACCAGCGTGATGCTCCAGGCAAAGCCCAGGATCAGGCACGACAGCGCGAACACCGGCCACCAGCGCTTTTGCGGCGTGATGCCGGGCAGGCGCGTGGGGCTGCGGTCCCACAGGCTCAGCTTGCCGATGGCCCGGTGCAGCAGGCCATTGAGCAGCTCCACCGCCGAAAAGTGCGGGCACAGCCAGCCGCAGTACAGCCGCCCCCAGCGCCAGGCCACGGCCAGGAAGCCGACGACCAGCACCAGCGCCGGCAACAGGCCGCGCAGCACCATGGCCAGCGCCGTCTCGGCCGCGGTGGCCTGGCCGGCGCGGAAGGCGTCGATGCCCAGCGTCCAGCGCTGGCCGGCCACCCACAGCTGGGCCTCATGCAGGTCGAAGCGCAACAAGTCCATCGCCGGCGCGACCAAAAAGAACAGGAAGAACGCCGCCTGGAACCAGCGCCGGCGGCGCTGAAGGCGGTCGGTGTCGGTCATCGCCACCGCGGCCGGTGGTGGGGCCGAGGGTGTGGCGGACGACGTCGCCCAGGCCGCCCGCGGCGGCGGGGGCGGCGCGGCACAGGCCGGTGCCGGCACGATCACCGGGCGCGGCGCGCAGCCGGTGGAGGTGTCAGTGGCCATCGCCGAACACGGCGCGCACGACCTCGTCGAGCGCGGCGGCGGTGTCGGCATCGTCGGTGAGCGCATCGACGATGGCCGCGCGGCAGGCGCTGCGCGGGGAGCAGCCGGCCGCCACCAGGCGGGCGGCCATCACCAGCAGGCGGGTGCTGGCGGTCTCTTCCAGATCCTGCTCGGTGAGCCGGCGCAGGGCCTGCGCCAGCTGCACCAGCTGCGCCGCCAGCGCAGGGGTGGCGCCGGCCTCGGCGACGAGGATCTCGCGCTCCACCGCGGCCGTGGGGTAGCCGAAGTTCAGCGCCACGAAGCGCTGGCGCGTGCTGGGCTTCAGGCCCTTCAGCAGGTTCTGGTAGCCGGGGTTGTACGAGATCACCAGCATGAATCCGGGCGCGGCGTGCAGCAGCTCGCCGGTGCGCTCGATCGGCAGCACGCGCCGGTCGTCGGCCAGCGGGTGCAGCACGACGATGGTGTCCTTGCGCGCCTCCACCACCTCGTCCAGGTAGCAGATGGCGCCGGTGCGCACGGCACGTGTGAGCGGGCCGTCGCACCAGGCGGTGTCGCCATCGCGGATGAGGTGGCGGCCCACCAGGTCGGCCGCGCTCAGGTCGTCGTGGCAGCTCACGGTGACGAGCGGCCGGCCCAGGCGTGCGGCCATGTGCTCGACGAAGCGCGTCTTGCCGCAGCCGGTGGGCCCCTTGATGAGCAGCGGCAGGTGCTGGGCGGCGGCATGCTCGAACAGCACGCATTCGTCGCCCTGCGCGGCATAGAAGGGCAGCTCGCTGAGCTGCCGGGCGCTGGTCATTTCCATGGGGCGCCCCGCCTCAGCCCTGCGTGGCCGGCCGGCCGATGGTGCCGCCGGCGGCGGCGACACGCTCCTCGGCGCCTTCGCCGATGAAGAAGCTCGCCAGGTAGGTAACCAGGCCGGCCAGGAACATCACGCCACCGGCCAGCCGCACCCAGTAGAAGAACATCAGCTGGTCCTGCGTGGCCATGAAGCCCATCGCACCGGTGGTGGGCAGGCGTTGCAGCCACACCTGCAGCACGCCGGCCCCGGTGAGCGCCAGCACCATCACCGCCATGCCGATGCTCATGATCCAGAAGCTCCACATCTCCACCGCCTGCGCGCGCTTGGAGTTCGCCTCGCGGCCGCGCAGCATGGGCATGCTGTAGCTGATCATCGTGATGACCACCAGCACGTAGGCGCCGTAGAAGGCCAGGTGGCCGTGCGCGGCGGTGACCTGCGTGCCGTGGGTGTAGTAGTTGACGGCGCTCAGCGTGTGGGCGAAGCCCCACAGGCCCGCGCCCAGGAAGCCCAGCACCGAGGTGCCAACCGCCCACAGCACCGCCGCCTGGTTGGGGTGCTCGCGCTTGCGACGCTGCACCATGTTGAAGGCGAACACCGTCAGCATGAAGAAGGGGATGGGTTCCAGCGCCGAGAAGATGCTGCCGATCCACAGCCAGTAGCCGGGCAGACCGATGAAGTAGTAGTGGTGGCCGGTGCCCAGGATGCCGGTGATGAGCGCCATGGCGACGATCACGTACATCCACTTGTCGATCACTTCACGGTCCACTCCGGTGGTCTTGATCAGCACGAAGGCCAGCAGCGACGCGAGGATCAGCTCCCACACGCCTTCGACCCACAGGTGCACCACCCACCACCAGGCCATCTTGTCCTTGACCAGGTTGCTGGGGTTGTAGAACGCGAACAGGAACAGCAGCGCCAGCCCGGTGAGGCCCATCAGCAGCACCAGCGTGATGCTGGTCTTGCGGCCCTTCAGCACTGTCATCACGATGTTGAGCAGGAAGCCCAGCGCGACGATCACGATGCCCACCTTGGTGGGCAGCGGCTGCTCGAGGAACTCTCGTCCCATCGTCTGCAGCAGTTCATTGCCGGTGAGCTCGGCCAGCTTGGCGTAGGGCACCACCAGGTAGCCGACGATCGTCAGCGCGCCGGCCACCAGGAAGATCCAGAACAGCGCGATGGCCAGCTTGGGGCTCCACAGCTCGGTCTCGGCCTCTTCGGGCACCAGGTAGTAGGCCGAGCCCATGAAGCCGAACAGCAGCCACACGATCAGCAGGTTGCTGTGCACCATCCGCGCCTGGTTGAACGGGATGTACGGGAACAGGAAGTCGCCGATCACGTACTGCAGCCCCAGCACGAGGCCGAAGGTGATCTGTCCGACGAAGAGCGCGAGGGCGGCGATGAAATAGAGCTTCGCGACCGACTGCGACTTGTACTTCAGGGTGAATGCTTGCATGGCTTTCTCCTCAGCCCTCGATGTTCGGCGGCCACTTTTCAGTGTTGATGCCGTTGGTCCACTTGAGGAACTCGACCATGTCGTCGAGCTGCTGCTCGGTCAGGTTGAATTGCGGCATCTGGCGGCGACCCGGGGTGTTGGTGGGCTGCGCCTTGATCCAGGCCTTGATGAAGTCGGGGCCGCGGCGCTGGTACACGTTGCCCAGCTCGGGCGCAAAGTAAGCGCCCTCGCCCAGGATGGTGTGGCAGCCGATGCAGTTGCGCGTCTCCCAGATCGTCTTGCCGCGCTCGACGGCCGGCGTCAACGCGGCCTGGTTGGACCGCTTGGGGATCTGCCCGCTGCTGTGGGTGACCAGCGCGATGAAGACCAGCACGAAGAACAACGTGCCACCGTAGAAGATGTTGCGGGCCGCCTGCTTGGTGAACCCGCTCGAAACGCCTGCGCTCATTGCCGGCCTCCTTGTGCTTGATTGCCAGGGGGGAAGCCTACGGATTCAGTCGGACTTGTTCCTTGAACCGGTTCAAGAATCCGGACGACACCGCGCAACCGAGCCTTGGCGGCGGCGGATCACCGTGCCGGCGGCAGGGGGACATCGCGCTGTCGGCCCTGTGCCGTGAAATCCTCGCGCGAAGGTGGCAGGCCGCGCACCGGCCAGGCGTGCGCAGGCGCGCGGCGCGGGCTAAGCTGGCGCGTCACCCGCCCCGACCGACCATGAACGCCACCGCCTCGATCGCCCTGTCCGGCCTGTCTGCTGCGCAGCACCAGATGCAGTCGTCGGCGCACAACGTGGCCAACCTGGCCACCGACGGCTTTCGCCGCCAGCAGGTGGTGCAGAGCGCCGCGCCCGGCGGCGGCGTGACCACGTCGCTGGCCCAGGCCGACATCACCGGGCCATCGCTCGAGACCGACATGGTCGGACTGTTGCAGGGCAAGAACGCGTTCCTCGCCAACCTGGCAGTGTTCCGCGCCAGCGACGCCACCACCGGCGCGCTGCTCAAGGCCGTGGCCTGACGCAGGCGCGGCAGGGGTGCCGGGGCACCCGGCGCGCCGCGGCAGCCGGACCACCGGCCCCGGCCCGATCACTCAGTGCGACGTGCCTTCCGACCGCGTGATCTTGTTCCAGACGTTGTACTTGCCCACCGGCTTGCTCATCGGCAGGCGCTTCACCTCCTTGAAGGTGGCGGCGTCGTAGACGATCAGCGCGCCGTCCATCTCCCACAGGCTGGCCAGCGCGTAGCGGCCGTCCTTGGTGAACTCGATGTGGGCCAGCGTCTTGCCGGGCTCGCGCACCTGGGCCACCACCTGCAGCGTGCGCTTGTCGATGATGGTGAGCGTGTCCTTGGCCGTGGGGCTCATCATCGAATCGGTCCACGCATAGGGCGTGGCCTCGTGGCTGCGCAGGAAGAAGCCGGGGCCGGGCACCGGCACGCTGCGCAGCGGCTTCCAGGTGCGCATGTCGATGACGTCGATGGCGCCGCCCTTGAGGTTGGGCGAGGCCAGCACGGTGGTGCCGTTCCACGCGAAGGTGATGCCCGAGCCCAGGTGCGGCATGCCGGCGATCGGCAGTTCGGCGATCTTGCGGCGGATGTCGAGGTTGACCACCTGGGCGGTGGGCACGGCGGCGGCTGGCGCCGAGGCACCCTTCGGTCCGGCTTCGGCAGCAGGCTTTGGCCGCGTCGCCCCCAGCACATGGCGGTACGACTGGTCGAAGAAGAAGTCATCCAGCGGCTCGTTGAGCACGGTGCGGCGCACGCCGAAGGTGCCGGGCTTGGCGATGGCCTCGCCCATGCGGTAGTCGTGCACGAGGCCGTCGAAGATGGGCTCCGCCTTGGGGTCGTACGAGATCTCCCACAGTTCGGGGATGTCCTTCAGCGCGACGACGAAGCTCTTGCGCGGCGCGGCGTCGTAGACGGCCGACACGCGCGACGTGGCCTTGCCGTCGAGCGTGGCCGCGGCGATGGTCTTGACCAGCGAAAGCTCGGCGTCGAACAGCGCCACCGTGTGCGGCAGGTAGTTGGCCGCCATCACCCAGCGGCCGTCGCCGCTGACGGCCACGTTGCGCATGTTCAGGCCGGCGCGCACCTCGGCCACCACGGTGAGGTTCCAGAGGTCGACCTTGGTGATCCAGCCGTCGCGCGAACCGAAGAAAACATAGCGCCCATCCGGCGTGAACTTCGGCCCGCCGTGCAGCGCATAGCGGCTGGCGAAGCGGTGGATGCGCTCGAAGCGGTCGCCGTCGACCAGCGAGACATGGTGGTCGCCGCCCTCGACGACGACGAACAGGTTCATCGGGTCGGCCGACCAAAGCGGCTTGGCCGGCAAGGACGCCGCATCGGCGCGGGCGGTGCGCGAGGCGCGGATGTCGTCGTCCGTCCAGCGCGGCGCCGGCTGCACCGGCGTGTAGATGTGCTGCACCAGCGCGGCGATCTCGTCGGCCGACAACGCGTCCTTGAAGCCGGGCATCTGCGTGGCGGTGCGGCCGGCGGCGATGGTCCTGGCGGCGTCGGGGCGGCGCAGGCGTTCCAGGCTCTCGGGCAGCAGCGCCGGCCCCATCAGGCCGGTGCGCTGCGGGCCGTGGCAGGCGGCGCAGTGCTGGCGGTACAGCCCGGCGCCGTCGGGCGCGGCGGCAGTGGCCGGGGCCGACGCGGCGGGGACATGGGCTGCCGCGGCGGGCGCCTGCGCGAACACGGCGCCCGTCAGCGACATCAGCAACGCGGCGCCGAGCGCCAGCGCCCGTGCCGCGGCACGGCAGACTGTGGCGATGGTCATGACGCCACCTCGTCGGCCGGCACGATGGCGATGCGGCGCCTGCCGGCGAACGGCGTCAGCGCCACGCGCGGGCCGCTGCCGCTGACGCCGATCTCGTCGTCGTCGAGGTAGCAGCCGGGGTCTTCGGCCCAGGGGTTGCCGGTGACCTGCTCGGCGCGCACACGGGTGTTGCCGCCGCACAGCGCCAGGTGCCGGCATGCGGCGCAGCGGCCCTGCACCGGCCGCGGCCGGCGCTTCAGCCCCGCCAGCAGCGGGTCGGACAGGTCGGACCACAGCACCGAGAACGGCCGCTCGCGCACATTGCCCAGCGTGTGGTGCCACCACATGGTGTCGGGGTGCACGTGGCCCAGGTTGTCGATGTTGGCCACGTGCACACCCGAGGCATTGCCGCCCCAGGCCACCAGGTGCTCGCGCAGCCGGCCGGCGAAGCGAGCGGCCAGCGCCGGCTCGCGACGCGCCAGCCAATGCAGCAGCCAGGGGCCGTCGGCATCGTTGTTGCCGGTGACGTAGGTCTCGTCGCGGCCTTCGCGGGCGGCGGCCCAGGCGCGGTCGAACAGCATGTCCAGCGCGTCGCGCGTGGCGGCGAACTGCGCGTCGCGGGCGCGGTGGATGTTGCCTCGGCCGGCGTAGTTGAGGTGGCTGAAGTAGAACTTGTCGACCTGCTCGTCGCGCATCAGCTGCAGCAGCGCGGGCAGGTCGTGCGCGTTCATCGCGGTCATCGTGAAGCGCAGGCCGGTCTTGACGCCGCGCTCGCGCAGCAGGCGAACCGCCGCCAGGCTGGCGTCGAAGGCGCCGTCCAGCCGACGGAAGCGGTCGTGCGTGGCGCGCAGGCCGTCCAGGCTGATGCCCACGTAGTCGAAGCCGGCGGCGGCCACGCGGTCGGCCATCGGCGCATCGATCAACGTGCCGTTGGTCGACAGGCCCACGTAGAAGCGCAGGGCCTTGGCCCGCGCGGCGATGTCGAACAGGTCGGCGCGCATCAGCGGCTCGCCGCCCGACAGGATGAGCACCGGCACGCGGAACGCCTTCAGGTCGTCCATCACCGTGAAGACCTCGCCGGTGGCGAGCTCGCCCTCGTAGTCGTGGTCGGCCGACAGCGCGTAGCAGTGCGCACAGGTGAGGTTGCAGCGGCGGATGAGGTTCCAGATGACCACCGGGCCGGGGGGCTGCGCGTCGCGTGCCGGCGGCATGTCGCCGTCGCGCTCGGCGCGCGCCAGGAGTTGCATGTATTGGGAAACGCGGAACATCAGTCAATCTCCTCGGAGGCGCAGGCCGGTCTTCTTCAGGATGGCGCTCGAGTACAGGATCTCGTGCGCATGGCAGGCCTCGCCCAGCAGCGCCGCGATCTCCTCGGTCTGGGCCTGCACGGCCTCGCGGCCGCGGCCATGAACCATCGCGAACAGGTTGTAGCGCCACCCGGGCAGGCGGCGCGGACGGCGGTAGCAGTGGCTGACGCCGGGCAGCGCGCCGACGACGGCGCCCAGGTCGTCGACGCGGTCGTCGTCCACGTCCCACACCGTCATGCCGTTGGCGGTGAAGCCCAGGCGGTAATGGTTGGGCACGGCGCCGATGCGGCGCACCAGGCCCTCCTCGAGCATCTGCGCCAGGCGCTCGCGCACCTGCGTGCACGACACGCCCAGCACCGCACCGACGGCCTCATAGGGCCGCTCGACGAGCGGCAGGCCTCCCTGGGTGGCGGCGATCAGGGCGCGGTCGAAGTCACTGAGCGACATCGTGCTTCTCGAGAAAACGACGGGCCGCTCCCGTGCTTTCTCACCCCCTCTGGGGGCGGCCGGCGCATCGGGCCGGCCCGCGGGTCCGGCGAACTGCAGGCGCAGTTCGACGAAGTACTCGCGCTCCTTGGGGAAGGCCAGCACCGGGTTCCCCGTCTCGGCCTCGATGGCGGCGAGCACGGCGCCGGCCTCGTCGGCCTTCTCGGTGGCGACGACGAACCACATGTTCAAGCGGTGCTCGCGGCGGTAGTTGTGCGCCACCTCGGGCCGGGCGTTGACCCGCGCAGCCACCTCGTCGAAGCGCGCCTCGGGCACGGCCATCGCGGCCAGCACGAACAGGCCGCCGGCTCGCTCGATCTGGTACAGCGGCCCGAAGCGCGACAGCACACCCGAAGCCAGCAGGCCGTGCAGGCGCTCGATCAGCTCGTCTTCGCTGATGCCGAGCGTGGGCGCCAGCGCGGCGAACGGGTGGTCGACCAGCGGCAGGCCGCCGTGCAGGCGGTCGATCAACTGGGCGTCGCTGATCGGCGGGCGCGCCGCGCAGCACGCCCCCGGGTCCATCGCCACCGTGTCGTCAGACGAGGGCATCGCACACCTCCTGGGCCGGTGACCAGGCCACCGGCAACTCGCGGAAACGCCGCGCGCCGACCTGCTTGAAGCGGCGGCGGGAGAAGAGCACGGTGCGCGGGCGCTCGGCCAGGCCGCAGCGCGGGATGGCCGCGTCCAGCGCCTGGACCACGCTGCCGCGGTCGCGGCCGTGCACCATGCAGTACAGGTTGAACGGCCAGCCGGACGCTCTCTCCCGGCGATAGGCCAGGGTGACGCCGGGCTCGCCGGCCAGCGCGGCGCCGCAGGCGTCGACCTGATCGTCGGGCACGTCGAACACCGTCATCGCGTTGGCCGCGAAGCCGAGTTCGTGGTGCCGCACCACCGCACCGAAGCGGCGCAGCGTGCCCACCTCGAGCCAGCGGCCCAGGGTGGCGATGACGGCGTCGGGCGGCGTGGCCAGCGCGTCGGCCCAGGCGTCGAAGGGGCGCTCGACCAGCGGCAGGCCGGCCTCGACCAGCGCGGCCAGCGCGCGGTCGGCCTCGGCCACCTCGGGGGCGTGCAGCCGCGGCGCCGCCGAGGCGCGCGGCGCCGGCGCCACCGCGCCGCGCAGGTCGAAGCCCAGGTCGATGCGGTAGGCGCGCCGCATGCGCAGCCGCAGGGCGGGCAGGCCGGTGGCGGCCTCCAGGCCCTGCATCGCGTGCTCCACCGCCGCGGCGTCGCGGCCGGTCATCACGAACCACAGGTTGAGATCGTGCTCGCGCTCGTAGTTGTGGTTGACGCCGGGGTGCGCCGAGACGATGGCGGCCACCGCCTCCAGCCGATCGGCCGGCACGGCCATCGCCGACAGCAGCGCGGCGCCACCAGCACCGGCAGCGAACACGCCGCCGATGCGGCTGAGCGCGCCCGAGGCCCGCAAGCCGCAGTAGGCGTCGATGACCCGCGCGGGCGACACCGCCAGCGCCGCGCCGATGCGCGCGAATGGATCGCGCTGCAGCGGAAAGTGGTGCTGCCAGTCGTTCAGCAGCGCGAGCGAGAGATCGTCGGCCATGGACATCCTAAAAGCCGATGCGAGCGGCTCGCGAGGTGAAGAAGATGCCGCTGGGCGCGTCGATGTCCAGCGCGGCCAGCGTGGCGAAGTTCTGCGTGTCGATCACCGACACCCGGTTGGCATCGCGCGAGCTGATCCACACGGCCTCGCCGCGTGGCGTGAACTCCATGTGCAGCACGGCCTTGCCGGGCTCCAGCGTGCGCACGATCTGGCGCGTGGGCGTGTCGATGACCTGCACGCGGTGGTAGTCGGGCACCGCGAAGTTGACCCACACCTGGCGGCCGTCGGGCCGCGCGATCACGAACACCGGCTGGCCGGCGACGGGGATGCGCGCCACCTCGGCCCAGGTGGCCGTGTCGACCACCAACACCTCGTGCCGGCCGATGGCCGGCAGATAGGCGTGGCGCCCGGCCACCGCCCAGCCGCGCAGGTGCGGCATCTTGAAGACCGGCAGCGGCTGCTCGCCGCGGCCGTAGCCGCCGAGGATGCGGCGCGCCTGCGGCCGCTCGGCCCACAGGTCGACCATCGCCAGGCCATCCTCGCCGAACAGGCCGGCGATGTAGTGCCGGCCATCGGGCGTGACCAACGCGTCGTAAGGGTGCCGGCCGATGTCGGGCAGCTTGGTGAGCTTGGGAGACGCCGGCTCGGACAGGTCGGCGATCCAGATCGCGTGGCCGTCGAACAGGCTGAAGGCGAAGCGCCGGCCCGTCAGGTCGACCAGGCCGACGACGCGTGAGAGTTGGCCCGGCGCGTATTCCGCCGGGATGTCGGCCACCAGCGCCAGCGTGCGCGCGTCGAACACCTTGACGCCGCCGGGCGTGTAGTTCTGCGCCGCCACCAGGGTGCCGTCGGCCGAGATGGCGCCGCCGATCGAGTTGCCGGCCTGCATCACCCGGGCGTCGATGCGTCGCGTGAGCAGGTTCACCTTGCTCAGGCCCCCGTCGCGGCCGAAGACATAGGCGAAGGCACCGTCGCGCGAGAACACCACCGAGGCGTGCGACAGGTCGCCGAGGCCACCGATCTCGCCCAGCAGCGTGCGCGCACTGGTGTTGACCAGCGCCAGCGTGCCGCGGGCCCGCTCGATGACGACACCCAGGTCGCCGGTGCCCACCGGGGCCGGCGCGGTGGCACAGCCCGGCAGCCACGCCGCCGCGGGCGCGGCGGCCAGCAGCGACAGCAGGTCGCGGCGGTTCATGGACGGTCCTTTGGCGATTCTTCAGGGAAGCCCTGCTGCAGCAGCTGCGTGATCCACACCGCATCGGCCTCGCTGAGCATGGAACGCCAGCCCGGCATCGGTGTGCCGGGCCGGCCGTGGACGATGGTGGCCACCAGGCCCTCGAAGGGCTTGTCGGCCAGGGCCTGCGGCGTGAGCGCCGGCCCCAGGCCGCCGGTCAGGCGCATGCCGTGGCAGGCACCGCAGTCCTGCCGGACGACCCGCACCAGGGCGCGCTGCCGCTCGGCGTCCGGTTCGCCCTGGCCCGCGGCACCTGCCGCTGTCGGCAGCACCAGCGCGAGGACGCGCCACGTGCGTGCCAGCACGGCCCGTGCTGCACCCATCGTCGTCATGGCCGTGTCACCCCGGTCAGTAGACGTCGTGCTGGGTGTTGTAGACGTTGAAGTGCCCGGTGGGCGTGATCAGCTTCGGGTCCTTGATCACGGCCTTGAGCTTCAGCGTCTTGTCGTCGACGACGACCAGCGCGCTCTGCTTGTTCTTGGCGCTCCACACCGAGAACCACACCTCGTCGCCGGCCTTGTTGTACTCGGGCTGCACGACACGCTTGGCGCCGTCGTCCTTCAGGTCGGCCCATTCGGCGATCGGCAGCGTGACGTAGCCCTTGTCGAGGTTCTTGATGTCGAACACGACCACGCTCTGCGACACCTTCGGGTCGGGGTTCAGCGGCGAATCGGAGTACAGGTGCGTGCTCTTCGGGTGGCTCTTGATGAACAGCGCGCCGCCGCCGGGGCCCTTGAGCACGGCGACCTGCTTGAAGGCTTGCGCCTTGTGGCCCTTCGGGTCGGTGCCGATCAGCGAGATGGTCTCGTCGCCCAGGTGCCCGGTGGCCCAGACGGGGCCGAAGGTCGGGTGGATGAAGTTGGCGCCGCGGCCCGGGTGCGGGATCTTGCCCACGTCCACCAGCGCCGCCAGCTTGCCTTCCTTGGCGTCGATGACCGAGATCTTGTTGCTGTTGTTGGCGGCGACCATGAAGTAGCGCTTGGTCGAGTCCCAGCCGCCGTCGTGCAGGAAGGGGGCCGAGCCGATCTCGGTGACCTTCAGCGCGTCGAGGTTGGAGTAGTCCACCATCAGCGTCTTGCCGGTCTCCTTGACGTTGACCACGAACTCGGGCTTGAAGTGGCTGGCCACGATGGACGCCACGCGCGGCTCGGGGTGGTATTCCTGCGTGCCGACGACCATGCCGCGCGTGCTGACGATCTTCTTCGGCTCCAGCGTGTCGCCGTCCATGATCACGTACTGGGGCGGCCAGTAGGCGCCGGCGATGGCCAGCTTGTCGGTGAAATCACCTTCCTTGCCCTTGTACTTGCTGGTGTCCACCGAGCGCGCCTCGAGGCCGATGCGCACCTCGGCCACGTTGTCTGGCGTGGGCATCCACAGGTCGATCATGTTGATCTTGGCGTCACGGCCTATCACGAAAAGATAGCGACCCGAGGCCGAGGTGCGCGAGATGTGCACCGCGTAGCCGGTCTTGACGATGTTGATGATCTTCTTGGTGTCGCCGTCGATCAGTGCCACCTCGCCGGTGTCGCGCAGCGTGGTCGAGAAGATGTTCTCGATGTTGTAGTTGTTCATCTTCTTCGTCGGCCGCTGCGCCGGCGGGACGATGACCTTCCAGGTCTGCTTGATCTGCGCCATGCCGAACTCGGGCGGCACCGGGGCGTCGTGCTGGATGTAGCGGGCCATGACGTCGACGGTCTTCTCGTCCATCTCGCCCGAGGTCAGCCAGTTGGGCATGCCGGCCGGCGAGCCGTAGGCGATGAAGACCTTGAGGTAGTCGGTGCCCTTGCCCAGCGTGATGTCGGGCGTCAGCGGCTTGCCGGTGGCGCCCTTGCGCAGCACGCCGTGGCAGCCCGCGCAACGTTCGAAATAGGTCTTGCGGGCCAGGTCGAACTCGGCCTGCGTCATCGGCGGGGCCTTGGGGTTCGTGCTCTGGTACATCGCCTCGTTGCCCAGCGGCGAGCCGCCGGCCTGGTAGTTCATCTCGGCCGGAGTGACGGCTTTCTTGTCCTGCGCGGTGGCCGTGAGGGCCAGCCCGGCCAGCAGCAGGCCGGCGAGCAGGGACAGGTGAGGTTGGCTCATGGTGTGTAGCTCCTTCGTCGTTGAGGATGGTCTGTGTGCGAGCGTCGGCATGGTCCGCCCGGGCCGGCGGGTGCGTCCTTGAACTGGTTCAAGGACCGCGACGAGGGGCCTCGAAAGAATGGGCACCTCACAACGACGAGGTCTGCACCATGAGCCTGCTCAACGAACCGCTGCGCTTCGACGCCACGACGCTGCAGGCGGTGCACCGCCCGGCCAAGGTGACGCTGGTGGGCGCAGGGCCTGGTGACCCCGACCTGCTGACGGTGAAGGCCGCGCGCGCGCTACAGTCGGCCTCGCTGGTGCTGTACGACCAGCTGGTGGGGCCGGAGGTGCTGGCACTGGTGCCGGCCAGCGCAGACCGCGTCTACGTCGGCAAGGAGGCGGGCCACCATTCGATGCCGCAGGACGCGATCATCGACCTGATGCTGCGGCTCGCGAAGTCGGGCCGGCCGGTGCTGCGCCTGAAGGGCGGCGACCCCTACATCTTCGGCCGCGGCGGCGAAGAGGCGCAGGCCCTGGCCGAGGCCGGCATCCCCTTCGAGGTGGTGCCGGGCATCAGCGCCGCACAGGGCGCCGCCGCGATGGCCGGCATGCCGCTGACGCACCGCGACCACGCCTGCTCGCTGGTGCTGACCACCGGCCACCTGCGAGGCGAGGGCGATGCCCGCGGCGCCGACCTCGACTGGGAGCTGCTGGCGCGGCCGCGCCAGACGGTGGTGGTCTACATGGGCGTGGGCACCCTGCCGACGGTGTGCGCCAGGCTCGTCGAGCACGGCCTGCCGGCCGACACGCCGGCGGCGACCATCGAACGGGCGACGCGGCCCGACCAGCGCACCGTCGTCGGCACGCTGGCCACCCTGCCCTCGCTGGCGCGGCTGCACGGCGTGAAGCCGCCCGCGTTGATCATCATCGGCGGGGTGGTGTCGCTGCACGCCACGCTGTCGACCCAGGCCCAGGCGCTGGCAGCACGCAGCGCCGCCAAGGGCTGAGCCGCGCGGGACGACTGGCCTTGCGCCGCACCACGGCGCGGGGCAGATCCCCCAGCGCAAGTGCACCAAAGCACATAGCGGGCCAGATTCACCACACCCCGTTCAAGGCATTGCCAGCATTGGATTTTTCGTTACATTGCGCGAACGGGTGAAAAAAGGTCGCCCAAATCAATGGGGGACATGCCCCGTTGTTTTTGGGTCATTTCACACGACAATGAATTTTGAATTGACACCCATCAAGGGGTCGCGCCGGTGCCCCGCCGACCATTGCGTCATGAACCACGCCACCATGCCGATTCGAATCAAGGCCGTTGCGGACGACGGTCGCGCCCTTGGCTGTGGCGCCTGTCTGAACACCCCGTCTGGGCCGGTGTGCCGCTCCGCTGGCGGCCATTCATGCGCGGCGCCTCAGCTGATGGGCCCGCCCGACGACCTGCAGCGCCTGGTGGTGGCCCTGGCCGACAGCCTGGGCATGGCCGACGGGCAACTCGACGGCACCCTGGTGAGCTCGCTGAAGCTGATGCCGGGCGAGGTGGTGCTGAACCTCGCCGTCGGGCCCAGTTGCAGCGGCGCCACGCTCGCCGACGCAGCCTTCCAGACGCTGCGCCGCCTGATGCCCGACACCGACATCTACGTCACCCACGCCGGCTCGCAGGCGCGCCAATGACGGCCGCCCTGCGCGACAGCACAGGCCGTTCGCGCACGAGGCAGACATGAGCATCCTCGGCGTGATCGTGCGCTGCCGGATGGCCGACCTGGCCACGGTTGAACAAGCCCTGCGCCGCCTGCCCGGTGTGGACATCGCCGAACGCCCGACGGGGCAGGCCGATGGCCGCTTCGTCATCGTCATCGAGGACACGCCCGACCGCGCGGCGGCCGCCTCGATGGCCGAGATGGCGCTGTGGCCGCAGGTGCTCAACACCTCGCTGGTCTACGAGTACTCCGGCCCCGACGCGCCGTCGCAGACCACGCCGGTGGAGCAGTACACCGACTGGCGCTCCAGCCTGGCCGACCTGGCCCGGCGGCACGACACCGCCCCCAAGCGCTGAAGGCGGGCCGGGCCCGCGCCCGCCACGGGCCCGACACCTGGTCGGCATCGACCGCCCACCGACGCGACCCCGTCGAGATGCCCGCCCCCCGGGTGCCCCATCGCTCGGCGAATTGAAGCAGTTCAAGGACATCGCTGGGCCGGGCCGGCACCATCGTCGCAACAGCCCTGAACGCCTCCCACGGACACGGAACCCACCATGACCGCCAACCGCCGCGATTTCATCAAGTCCCAAGCCCTGGCCGCCACCGCGGCCGCCGCCGGCATCCCGATCGTCGTGCAGGCCGCCCCTGCTGCACCAGCCGGCAGCGCGGCCAAGACCGCCGCCGATGTGGGCGTGCGCTGGGACAAGGCACCCTGCCGCTTCTGCGGCACGGGCTGCGCCGTGATGGTCGGCGTGCAGGACGGCAAGGTCGTCGCCACGCAGGGCGACCCCGACGCGCCGGTGAACCGCGGGCTGAACTGCATCAAGGGCTACTTCCTGTCCAAGATCATGTACGGCAAGGACCGCCTGACGACGCCGCTGATGCGCCAGAAGGACGGCAAGTACGACAAGAACGGCGAGTTCGTGCCGGTGGGCTGGGACGAGGCCTTCGACCTGATGGCCAGCAAGTGGAAAGAGGCGCTGAAGACCGACGGCCCGGCCGGCGTGGGCATGTTCGGCTCGGGCCAGTGGACGGTGTTCGAGGGCTATGCCGCCGCCAAGCTGTGGAAGGCGGGCTTCCGCTCGAACAACCTCGACCCCAACGCGCGCCACTGCATGGCCAGCGCGGTGACCGGCTTCATGCGCACCTTCGGCATCGACGAGCCGATGGGCTGCTACGACGACATCGAGCAGGCCGACTGCTTCGTGCTGTGGGGCAGCAACATGGCCGAGATGCACCCGGTGCTGTGGAGCCGCATCACCGATCGCAAGCTGTCGAACCCGCACGTCAAGGTGATGGTGCTGTCGACCTTCGAGCACCGCAGCTTCGACCTCGCCGACAGCGGCATGATCTTCTCGCCGCAGACCGACCTGGCGATCCTGAACTACATCGCGCACTACATCATTGCGAACAAGAAGGTCGACACCGAGTTCGTCAAGAAGAACATCAACTTCAAGAAGGGCGCCGACGACATCGGCTACGGCCTGCGCCCTGCGCATGCGCTCGAGAAGGACGCCAAGAGCAATGGCTACGCGGGGCCCGACGGTAGACCGAAGGGCAACCCGAACGACTCCACGCCGATCACTTTCGACGAGTACGCCAAGTTCGTCGCCGACTACACCGCCGAGAAGGTGAGCAAGCTCTCCGGCGTGCCGGTCAAGCAACTGGAAGAACTGGCCAAGCTGTACGCCGACCCGAAGGTCAAGGTGATGTCGCTGTGGACGATGGGCTTCAACCAGCACACGCGCGGCACCTGGGCCAACAACATGGTCTACAACATCCACCTGCTCACCGGCAAGATCAGCCAGCCGGGCAACAGCCCGTTCTCGCTGACCGGGCAGCCCAGCGCCTGCGGCACCGCGCGCGAGGTGGGCACCTTCGCCCACCGCCTGCCGGCCGACATGGTGGTGACCAACCCCGAGCACCGCAAGCTCACCGAAGCCATCTGGGGCCTGCCCGACGGCACCATCCCCGACAAGATCGGCCTGCACGCGGTGGCCCAGAGCCGCGCGCTGAAGGACGGCAAGCTCAAGTGCTACTGGACCAGCACCACCAACAACATGCAGGCCGGGCCCAACGTCAATGGCGAGATCTGGCCCGGCTGGCGCAACCCGGCCACCTTCATCGTGGTCAGCGACGCCTACCCCACCGTCAGTGCGATGGCGGCCGACCTGATCCTGCCGTCGGCGATGTGGGTCGAGAAGGAAGGTGCCTTCGGCAACGCCGAGCGCCGCACGCAGTTCTGGCGCCAGCAGGTCAGCGCGCCGGGCCAGTCCCGGTCCGACCTGTGGCAGTTCATGGAGTTCGCCCGGCGCTTCAAGGTGGACGAGGTGTGGCCCGCCGAGCTGGTGGCCAAGAAGCCCGAGCTCAAGGGCAAGACGCTGTTCGACGTGCTCTACAAGAACGGCAAGGTCGACAAGTACCCGTTGGCCGACCTGACCAAGGTGAACGCCAAGTACATCCCGGGCTACAGCAACGACGAATCGAAGGCCTTCGGCTTCTACGTGCACAAGGGCCTGTTCGAGGAATATGCCGAGTTCGGCCGCGGCCATGGCCACGACCTGGCCGCCTTCGACGTCTACCACGAGGTGCGCGGCCTGCGCTGGCCCGTGGTGGACGGCAAGGAGACGCTGTGGCGCTTCCGCGAAGGCTACGACCCCTACGTGAAGAAGGGCGAGGGCGTGCGCTTCTACGGCCACAAGGACGGCAAGGCCAACATCTTCGCGCTGCCCTACCAGCCCGCTGCAGAGGCGCCGGACAAGGACTACGACCTGTGGCTGTGCACCGGGCGCGTGCTCGAGCACTGGCACACCGGCTCGATGACGCGCCGCGTGCCCGAACTGCACCGTGCCGTGCCCGAGGCCGTGGTCTTCATGCACCCCGACGACGCCAAGGCGCGCGGCATCCAGCGCGGCATGCAGATCAAGGTGGCCTCGCGCCGAGGCGAGATCCTCGCGCAGGTCGAGACCAAGGGCCGCAACAAGGTGCCGCGCGGGCTGATCTTCGTGCCCTTCTTCGACGAAGGCCGGCTGATCAACCGGCTGACGCTCGACGCCACCTGCCCGATCTCGAAGGAAACCGACTTCAAGAAGTGCGCGGTCAAGGTCACGCGCACCTGATCCCGCCGGAGCGCCACGTGGACCTCTCCCGCCGCACGGTGCTGCAAGGTGCCGCCAGTGCCACCACCGCCGGGCTCATCGCCGGCGGGGCGGTGCTGCTGGGGCGCGCGGCCACGGCGCGGCCGGCGCAGGCACTTCGGCCGCCGGGCGCGATCGCCGAGGAGCGCTTCCTGGGCGCCTGCATCCGCTGCGGCCTGTGCGTGCGCGACTGCCCGCCGAAGAACCTGAAGCTCAGCACCTGGGGCGAGGGCATCGCCCGCGACGTGGCCATCGGCACGCCGTGGTTCGAGGCCCGCGACATCCCGTGCGAGATGTGCGAGGACATCCCGTGCGTGAAGGCCTGCCCCACCGGCGCGCTGGACCACGCGCTCACCGACATCAATGACGCGCGCATGGGCGTGGCCGTGCTGGCCGACCAGGACAACTGCCTGAACTTCCTCGGCCTGCGCTGCGACGTGTGCTACCGCGTCTGCCCGCTGATCGACAAAGCCATCTCGCTCGACAAGATCAACAACCCGCGCAGCGACCGCCACGCGATGTTCCTGCCCGTGGTGCACGCCGACGCCTGCACCGGCTGCGGCAAGTGCGAGAAGAGCTGCGTGCTCGAGAAGGCCGCGATCAAGGTGCTGCCGATGGCCCTGGCCCGCGGCGAACTCGGCCACCACTACCGCAAGGGCTGGGACAAGGCCAGCCGCGCCGGGCGGCCCAGCTTCGACCTGCCGGTGCAGAACCTGCCGGCGCAACCGGTGCCGGGGGACCTGGCACCGCTGCGCTCGGGCCGCCCGGCCTATGACCCGGCGGGCGCCGCGTCGGCCAATGCCGCGAGGGCCGCGAAATGACGCCCGGCCCGACGACCGCCGGCCTCGGCACCGCCAGCCCATCGCCGGCCGTGGCCCGCGCAAACGCCGCGCCGGCCCCGGGCCAGGCGGCCCGGCTGGCCAAGGGCTGGTGGGGCGCCCACCGCTGGCTGGTGCTGCGGCGGCTGTCGCAACTGGCCATCATGGGCCTGTTCCTGCTCGGGCCGCTGGCCGGCGTGTGGGTGGTGAAGGGCAACCTGTCGTCGAGCCTGACGCTGGGTGTGCTGCCGCTGACCGACCCCTTCGCGCTGGCCCAGGTGCTGGCCACGCGCCACTGGCCCGAAACCAGCGCGCTGCTCGGCGCGGCGATCGTGGTGGCCTTCTATGCCGTGGTGGGCGGGCGGGTGTTCTGCAGCTGGGTGTGCCCGGTCAACGTGGTCACCGACGGCGCGGCCTGGCTGCGCCGTCGGCTGCGCCTGGGCGGCGGCCGCGCGCCGCACGGCGCTTTGCGCTACTGGCTGCTCGGCGCGGTGCTGCTGGCCTCGGCGCTCAGCGGCCAGGCCGCCTGGGAACTCGTCAACCCGGTGTCGATGACCCAGCGCGCGCTGATCTTCGGCGGCACCGTGGCCTGGGGCGCCGCGGCGGCGGTGTTCCTGTTCGACCTGCTGATCGCCCCGCGCGGCTGGTGCGGCCATGTCTGCCCGGTGGGCGCGGCCTACGCGCTGGTCGGCCACAAGAGCCTGCTGCGCGTATCGGCCCGGCACAGCAGCCGCTGCAACGACTGCGCCGATTGCTACGCCGTGTGCCCCGAGCCCCAGGTCATCGTGGGGCCGCTCAAGGGCAAGGGCGGCGCCGGGCCGGTGATCACCGACCGCAACTGCACCAACTGTGGCCGCTGCATCGACGTCTGCGCCACCGATGTCTTCACCACCACCCACCGTTTCGAGACGCTGAGGGATTGACCATGAGATTCCAGACCCTTCTCAAGCTCGTGCTCGCCGGCGGCCTCGTGCTGCTCGGCGCCCAGATGGCACAGGCGGCCGACGCGCCGGTCAAGCTGCAGGGCCTGCGCGGCGGCACGCCGCTGACGCAGGACAACCTGCCCTCGGCCTCGCACCAGGAGCGCGACCACGCGGTGTCCGACCGAGATTTCGTGCAGCAGCCGCCGCTGGTGCCGCACGCCGTGGCCAACTACCAGATCACCCTCAACTTCAACAAGTGCATGGACTGCCACGCCTGGCAGAAGACCCGCGCCAGCGGGGCCACCAAGGTGAGCGTCACGCACTTCCGCACCCGCGAGGGCCAGGAACTCGACAACATCAGCCCACGACGCTACTTCTGCACCCAGTGCCACGTGGCGCAGACCGATGCCAAGCCGCTGGTGGAGAACACCTTCCAGCGCGCCCGCGGGCTGCAGTGAGGGACCGCGACATGGCCGACGACAAGATCGACACCCCCCGCGCCGCCGCGGGCCGCAAGCGCAGCCTGGTGGCCTGGGCCTGGGGCCTGGCCTCGGGCACCGCGGGCCTGTTCTTCGTGCTGGGCATCCTGTTCTGGGGCGGCTTCCACACCGCGATGGAATGGACCAACCGCGAGGCCTTCTGCATCTCGTGCCACGAGATGCAGGAGAACGTCTTCGTCGAGTACCGCAACACCATCCACTACCAGAACCGCACCGGCGTGCGCGCCACCTGCCCCGACTGCCACGTGCCGCGCGAGTGGGGCCCCAAGATGGTCCGCAAGATCCAGGCGAGCAACGAGGTCTGGCACAAGCTGCTGGGCTCGATCGACACGCCGGAGAAGTTCAATGCCAAGCGCGCGGTGCTGGCCCAGCACGAGTGGGACCGCATGAAGGCCAACGACAGCCAGGAATGCCGCAACTGCCACAACTACACCTACATGGACTACGCCGAGCAGAACCGGCGCGCCGCCACGCGGCACCAGGTGGCCTTCAACGAAGGGCAGACCTGCATCGACTGCCACAAGGGCATCGCCCACACCCTGCCGCCGATCGAGCAGCACATCGGCGCGCCGAAGGTCGGCGCCGCGGAGCCGAATCCGGCGGCAGGCGCCGCGCCCGAGCCCTTGGCCACGGCGCCGCACACCGCCGCGCCGGCCGCATCCAGCGCCGTGGCAGCCCAGGCCGCCGCCTCGCGGTGACCCGGCCACGGCGCCCGGCGGCGCCGTCGATGGTTGCTCACTGGGGCTGGTACTTCGCCAGCCGGCGCACGTCGAGGATGCGGATGTCGCGCTTGTCGATCTCGATCAGGCCGGCCGCTTCCAGTTCGTGCAGCACGCGCGAGAAGTACTCGGGCGTGAGCGACAGGCGCGAGGCGACGGTGGCCTTGCTGACCGGCAGCGACACGGTCACCGATTCGACGGCGCTGCCGTCCTCCATCTCCTGCTCGCGCAGCAGGTAGCCGATGACCCGCTGCATGCCGCTGTGCAGCGCATAGGCCTCCACGTCGTGCACCAGCCCGTGCAGGCGGCGCGAGATGCCCGCCAGCATGCGCAGCGCGAACTTGGGCTCGCGCTCGATCTCGTCGAGCACCGCCTGCTTGCGCACCGACAGCAGCAGCGAATCGGTCAGCGCCTGGGCGTTCACGATGTAGGGCCGGCCGGTGAACATCAGCGCTTCGGCGAAGCTGTTGCCCGGGCCGACCAGCTCGATCACCTTTTCCTGCCCGGCCGGTGAGATGGCAAACAGCTTGACCTGGCCGATGACCACGACGTGGAACTCCTCGCAGGGCTGTCCGACGTGGAACACCATGTCGCCGCGCGCCAGCCGGCGCAGCTGGCAGCCATGGGCCAGCCGCTCGAGCTCGGTCGGGCTCAGCTCGTTGAACAGCGGCAGCACCGACAGGTAGCGCGGCAGGTCGAATTGGCGGGTGTCCATGGACTGAAAGCCGCCCCATATTGGGGCATTGGCAGGTGGTGGGGCGAAGTCTGCGCTCCGACCGGGCCCCGGGGCTTGATTCTGGTCAAGAAACACAAGGCCTCCATGACACCGCGGCGGCCCGGTCGACCCGGGACGTCGACCGGGGCCGGGACATGCCAGCACGGCCCCGCCCAAATCGACCTGTCCCGAAGTTCTGTCCAGACCTCCTGACCCCCGATCCAAGGGGGTGGATCGGTGTACCGCGGCATCTCCCCCACGGACAAGGGGGTGAAAGTGCCCGGTTCAGCCCGGCGGTCACTTGTCATCGCAGGGGGTCGGGGGCACAGTGCCTACAGGCCGACACACATTGCAGAAATGTTGTCGGGCGGTACCCGGGCGGGGCCGCAGAGTCCAGTTCAGTCCAGTCAACGGAGGGACCGTTATGTTGAATATCCGGAATCACATGAAGAAATCGCTGCTCGGTGCGGCTGTCGGTGCAGCGCTGACCTTGACGGCAGGGCTGGCGCAAGCCGCCACGCCGTTCGAAGTGGACGTGTCCACGGCCATCAACCGCGGCATCGAGTTCCTGGCGACGCAAGGCGTCTACAACAACCCCAGTTCCTTGGGTACCGACGGAGCCAACGGTCTGGCGATGGAAGCGCTGCTCGAGAAGCGCGCCAGCGGTGTCGCCACCGATCCGCCGCAGGGCTACACCGGCGCCAACGCCACCGATCAGGGCCGTCTGCGCACCGCCGCCGCCTTCATCCTCGACCGGGTCAACAACACCTCGTTCTACGCCTACCGCGACGGCCAGTGGATGTTCGCGCTGTCGACCTATGCGCTCACCGGCGGCCCCGACAAGAGCGTGCTGGCCCCGGGCAACGTGAACTACCAGACCATCAAGGAGGCGATGGACGCGCTGGTCGACCGCACGATCACCAACCAGCGCAAGGCCACCAACGGCTTCCCGAACCCCATCAACCAGGGCTACTGGTGCTACACCAACCAGTTCTGCGAAGACTCGTCCACGACGCAGTTCGCGGTGGCCGGCCTGGCCGCGGCCAAGGCGTTCTACGCCTCGAACAAGAGCGCGGACAACCCGTTCGCCGATGCCGCCCGCGTGACCGCCATCGACGCGGCACTGGCTCGCTCCCGCACGGCCTATGAGCTGAACGCGGCGGTGGGTTCGGACCGCGCCGGTTGCTTCAACCTGACCGGCGCCGAGCGCGGCCACGGCTACAACTCGTTCGCCTCGACGGGCTACCTTCCGTCGCTGCAGCAGACGGCCTCGGGCATCTACATCCAGCTGTTCGGCGGCGCCAACATCAACACGCCGATGGTCCAGAACTACATGCAGTGGGTGAAGAACCGCTACCGCTGGCAGGATCTGTCCAACCTCGGCAACTTCTGGCCCGGCCAGTCCATGGGCTACTACATGTGGAGTTCGTTCAAGGCGATGGAACTGCTGCGTCAGGCCGGCGTGCCGCCGTCCGCCGGCAACATCGGCCCGAACGACTTCGGCACCCTGCCGGCCGCGAACGCCCCTGCGTGCGACGTGCGCCAGGTGAACAAGGAACCTGCCACCTTCGCACGGCCCGCCGTGTTCGGCGCGGGCGCGGTCGGCTTCTACGCCGGCGAGCCCAAGGGCCAGTACTTCGACTATGCACACCAGCTGATCTCCATGCAGTGCGCCAACGGCTCGTTCACCTGCACCGGCTTCCCGGGCTCGTGGGGCGACAGCTTCAACACCTCGCACAACTCGTACGCCCTGCTCGTGCTGCAGCGCTCTACGGGTGGTGGCTGTGTCGACACCGACGGTGACGGCGTCTGCGACACCGAAGACAACTGCCCGGCCGTGCCCAACCCGGGCCAGGAGAACACCTACGGCGACGCCCGCGGTGATGCCTGCGAGCCGCGTCCGATCGTCTCGTGCGACATCGACGGCGACCGCGATGTCGACTCGATCGACGTGAACGCGGTGCGTGCCGGCATCGGCCAGGTGCCTGTGGCTGGCGACAAGCGCGACGCCACCGGCGACGGCAAGATCACCGTCAACGACGTGCGGGCCTGCACCCTGAAGTGCACCCGCGCCCTTTGCGCCACGAACTGAGGCATCGGCGGCAGGGGCAGCCCCTCCGGGCGGCCCCTGCCAGTACCCCCCGCATCCAAGAGGTAACCACCATGAAATCTTTTCTCTCAGCAGCAGCCTTGGCCGCGGCGGCGTTGTGCGCATCGGCGCCGGCCAGCGCCGCCATCGCGTTGATCTTCACGCCAGCCTCCACGCACATCAATGTGGGCGATTCGGTGGCGATCGAAGTGTCGATCACCGGCCTTGACGCCGAGGTGCTGTCCGGCTTCGACCTGAACTTCTTGTACAACTCGACCGTGCTGGACTGGACGCTGACCGAGTACTTCGGCGCCAATCTGGGCAACTCGTTTGGTTTGAACGACATGTCGGTCAATGGCAACCTCGCCGTGGACGATATCTCGATCGACGACGACGCTACGTTGGCAGCCAATCAGGCCAACTCGTTCCTGTTGTTCAGGTTCCATCTGGATGGCAAGGCCAACGGCGCCACGACCTTCACGCTGGGTGCCGATCCCGATTTCGACCGCAACCACGTCGGCCTGCAATTCGCCACGCTCAATGTCAACGTCGGCTCGGCCTGCATCTCCGTGGGCACCGGCTCCTGCGACGTGCCGGAACCCGCCAGCTACGGCCTGGCCGCCGTGGCCCTGCTGGCTGCCGGCTTTGCCGGTCGCACGCGCCGCCGCAACGCCCGCACGGCCGCCTGATCCAGCGTCGCCCTGCACCATGCGAAGGGCCGGCAATGCCGGCCCTTTTTCATGGCGACGCCGCCGCGCGGCGGGTCAGCTGGCGGTCCAGCCGGTGATCTCGTTCACCGGCACGATCACCGACTCAGTGAACGGCTCGAACGGCGCCTGGATGCGCTGCACGGTGTCGAGATCGGGGGCCTCGATCAGCGAGTAGTTGTGCGACTGGTCGGCCGCCACCCACTCGCCGCGGATCTTCACGTCGGGCGGGATCGAGGCGTAGAAGGCCTTGGCCAGCGCGGCGAGTTCGCCCCATTGCGCGCCGGTGAGGCCGGCTCGGGTGCGGTTGGTCAGCAGGAACAGCATGGCGGGGTTCTCCTCGGCGGTCTGGGGCGCCCATCTTGCACCAGATCAGGCACCGATCGACGCTGCTGCGGCAGGCCTTGCCGCCGCTCTTGGACGCGGGTCAAAGGTAGTGAAGGAACACACGTCGCCACGGCGGAAATCGGCGCCTCGCCGGGCCGTGCGTGGCATCATCGCCGAGGCTTTGCGGGGCGGCCAGGAACAGGCGCCGGCCTCATGCGGCGCCCTGTTGTGGCGCCCTCCGGTTCACGCATCAAAAGGAACAGTCGACATGGTCATGCTCACCGGCTCGCCGGCGCTGAAGGTTCAGGTGATGTGCGAGGGCATCCGCTACACGGCGGCCCTCGGCCAGGCCACCCAGCATTCGATGCCCAACTACTACCCCTACCGCTTCAAGGAAGGGGAGCACGACCCCACCGGCCGGGGCATCACGACCATCCCCTACCTGATCAACACGGCCGACGGCACCGAGATCCGCATCCTGGGCAACGGCGATTCGCCGTGGCACGTGGAGGGCGACCTGGCCAAGGGCTACGTGCTGATCGACGACCGCAGCGGCCAGACGGTGCCGATCGAGTTCGAGCCCCTGCGGCCCTGGCTGACGCAGAAGACCTCGGACGGCATGCCGTTCTCGCAGGCCGGCATCACCACGCACGGCGACATGCTGGTGATCAACGTGGCCCCGGGCTGCGAGTACTTCCTGCACAAGCAAGATGGCGTGTCGATGCGCTGCAGCTTCTGCGCCTATGGCGCGCCCGACGAGCGCACCATGCACCTGGGCCAGAAGACCGGCCAGGTGGAGATCCCGCCGCCCACGCTCGACCGCATGTGCGAGGCGCTGAACGCCGTGATCGACCAGACCGAGATCCGGCACATCTACCTCGTGGGCGGCTCGCTCACCGACGCGCGCAAGGAAGGCGAGCGCTTCCTGCAACTGGCGCGTTACGTCAAGACCATCAACACCCGCCGCATCCCGGTGGCGCTGGGCTGCGGCTCGATCCCCGACGACCTGATCGCGCAGTTCCACGCCGAAGACCTGGTGCAGCACGTCTGCTTCAACCTCGAGATGTGGTCGGAGCCGCTGTTCGCCAAGGTGTGCCCCGGCAAGAACCGCTTCGTCGGCTATGCCCGCTGGATCGAATCGCTCGAGACGGCGGTGCGCTACTGGGGCCGCGGCAACGTCTACTCGGCCATGGTGGCCGGCATCGAGCTCGAGCCCGAGCACGGCCTCGAATGGGAAGAGGCCGCGCGCATCGCGCTGCAGGGCGCCGAAGACCTGTGCAGCCGCGGCATCATCCCGATCTACTCGCTGGTGTGGCCGGTGGGCGGGCGCACGCGGTCCGACTTCCACGCGCGCATCCGCAGCTACTTCGAGACGCTGAGCGCGGGCTACCACGAGATCCGCAAGCGCCACGGCCTGTCGGTGTCCGAAGGCTTCATGTGCCACCGCTGCGCCTACATGCAGCTCGAATGCGACATGGACCGCACCGAGGCGGTGGTGGCATGACCGCGCCCATGGCCCCCGCCGGCACCCGGCCGCCCGATCCGTCGTCGATCGTCCGCCTGAGCACCTCGTACTGGGAAAGCCAGACGCTGCTCACCGCCAACCGCCTGCGCGTCTTCGACACGCTGGCCGACGGCGGCCGCACGGCCGACGAGGTGGCCGCCGTGCTGCAGCTCGACCCGCGCGGCACGGCGCTGTTCCTGCGCGCCTGCGCCGGCCTGGGCTTCCTCGAAGAGGTGGCGGGGCGCTTCCAGAACACGCCCGTCGCGGCCACCTTCCTGGTGTCGCGCAGCCCGGCCTTCATGGGCAACGTCATCAAGTACAGCGACCAGCTCTACGGCGCCTGGGGTCAGCTCGAAGGGTCGCTGCGCGCCGGCAAGCCGGCCCTGCCCGCCGAGACCTACCTGGGCGACGACCCCGCGCGCACGCGCGGCTTCGTGATGGCGATGCACGAGCGCGCGCTGGGCATCGCCCGCGTGCTGGTCCATGTGCTCGACCTGCAGGGCCGCCGCAGCATGCTCGACGTCGGCGGCGGGCCGGGCACCTACTCGGTGCTGCTCACCGAACGCTTCCCCGGCCTGCGCTCCGAGGTGCTCGAGCTGCCCGGCGTGGCCGCGGTGGCGCGCGAGCTGGTGGCCGCGGCCGGCGCCAGCGACCGCGTGACGCTGCGCGACGGCGACTACCACAGCAGCGATTTCGGCACCGGCAAGGACGTGGTGCTGATGTCCGGCATGTTCCACCGCGAGAGCGAGGCCACCTGCCGCGGCCTGATCGAGCGCGCCTCGGCCTGCCTCGAGCCCGGTGGCCTGCTGGTGATCAGCGATGTGTTCACCGACCAGGGCGGCGCCCTGCCCACCTTCGCCGCGATGTTCGGCCTGAACATGATGCTCACCGCGCCCGACGGCGGCGTGCACGCCGATGCCGACGTGATGCGCTGGATGGGCGACTGCGGCTTCCGCGACATGCGCATGGTGCCGCTGCCGCCGCCGATGCCGCACCGCGTGGTGCTGGGGGTCAGGCCATGAGGCGGCGCGACGGCCTGCTGGCCGCACTCGGCTGGTCGGCGGTGATGCACAGCCCGCTGGCCGCGGCACAGGCGCCGAACCTGGGCGACATGAAGCCGCTGGGCCAGGACCGCTTCCAGATCGGGCGCATCGTCGTCGACAAGCGGGCAGGCAGCTTCATCGTCCCCGGACGCGTGCATGTGGTCGGCAAGCCGCTCGAGTACCTGGCCACCAGTCCGCGCGGCATGAAGGAGTACGAGTCGATGCTCGAACTCGACGCCAGCGGGTCGGAGTTCAACCTGGCGTGCATCCTGATCGGGCTCGAGCGCGACCCGAAGCAGGTGCCCCTGACCCACTTCCGGACGGCCCCTCGGCTGATCGGCCCGCGGGTGGGGCTCTCGGTGGCCTGGACGGACAACGGCAAGCGCCGCCAGGTGCCTGCGGCAGAGGCCTTGCTCAATCCGGAAGCCGGCGTGAAGCCCGAAACAGTGGAATGGGTCTACACGGGAGCCCCCGCATCGGACCACCATGGCCGATTCGTCGCCGACGAAACCGGCACGCTGATCGGCTTCGTGCAGGACGCCAACAGCATCATCGAGGCGTCGTCCGGCATCGGCCTCGGGGCCTACGGGTCGGTGCGCGGCCATGCGCTGCTGCCCCCGGTGGGCACGGCCATCGAGTTGATCGTCGAAGCGGTGAACAGCGCCAAGTGATCGTCGCACGCTGGGGGATGCTGCTCGTGTCGACCCTGCTGGTCCTCGCGGCCTTCGGCGCCACGGCGCCGGACACGTCGCCGTCGTCGCTGCGGCTCACCGTCGCGGCCATCGTCGGCCTGCTGGCCCCGCTGTTCTGGCCTGGGCTGGCCGCCACGCCGGCACGCACGGCGCTGCGCATCGTCGCCTGGTCGGCCGCGGCGGCGGGCCTGGCGGCGCTCGTGACGCGCCTGCTCGGCGGCCCGGCGCAGACGCTGCCGCGGCTGCTGTCGAGCAGCGCCATGCTGATGGCCGTGCTGTTGCTGGCGCATGCCGCGGCCGCAGCGCTCGAAGGCTGGTGGCGCGGCCGCTCGGCGGATGCCGGCCAGGCCGGCGGACGGCAGGGCGACGCTGCCCACGAAGCAGCCCCACGAACCGCCCCACAAGAGGCCCGAGAAGCGGCCGGCCGCGCGGTGGTCCTCACGCTGGCGCTGCTGGGGGCCCTGCCGCTGTGGCTGGGGCCCGTGGCCGAACTGCTGTCGCAGCGCCACCCCGGGCTCGTCGATGCCGTGCTCGGCGCGAGCCCGCTCACCCACCTGGCGGTGGCCAGCGAGAACGACCTGCTGCGCAACGAATGGCTGTACCAGCACGCCAACCTCGCCAGCCTGCAGGCCAACGACCCCGCCCCGGCCGACCTGGCCTGGGCCTATGCCTCGATCGGCCTGGCGCTGGTGCTGGCCTCGCTGGCGCTGGGTCGGCGGCGCCGCACGGCCCGCGACACGGCCATCGACCCGGCCCCTCACTCATCCACCTCGGAGAACACCCCATCATGAAGAGAAGACACGTGCTGGCCGTCCCGGCCCTTGCCATGCTCGCGGCACCGGCGGCCCACGCCGCCGCGGACGCGATGGACCCGCAGTTGCGCCGCCGTGTCGTGCGCGCCATCGCCGGCGGCCTGCACTACCTGCGCGGGCAGCAGGCGCCCGATGGATCGCTGCTCAAGTCGGTCGGCATCACCGCGCTGGCGCTGCGCGCCTTCCTCGAAAGCCCCGAGAAGTACAACGAGGCCGACGGTGCCTTCGTCACGCGCCAGGTCGATTTCCTGCTGTCGCATGCCAAGCCCGACGGCTCGATCAGCGCGTCGCTGCAGTCCACCGCCTACAACACGGCCGTGGCCCTGAACGCGCTGGCCGCCACCAAGAACCCGAAGCACACGGCCGTCATCGAGGCCGGGCGCAAGTTCCTGTCCAAGCACCAGATCGACGAAGAGGAAGGCTACAAGCCCGACCACGTCTACTACGGCGGCATCGGGTACGGTGGCGGCGAGCGGCCCGACCTGTCCAACGTCTACGTGTCGCTGGAAGGCCTGAAGGCCGCAGCCACCGACCCGAAGGACGCCGTGTGGCAGAAGGCGCTGATGTTCGTCAACCGCTCGCAGAACCGCAGCGAGAGCAACGACCAGAAGTGGGCAGCCAACGACGGCGGCTTCGCCTACCGGCCCGGCACCAACCCGCCCGAGTACGAAAACGGCACCGCGTCCTACGGCGGCATGACGGCCGCCGGTCTGCTGAGCCTGCTGTTCGCGGGCGTCGACAAGTCCGACCCCCGCGTGCAGGCCGCCTACAAGTGGATGACGGCCAACTACACGCTCGACACCAACCCGGGCACGAGCAAGAAGCACGGCATCTTCTACTTCTACAACGCCTTCTCGAAGGTGATGGCGGCCTACGGCGAAGACACCTTCACCGACGGCAAGGGCCAGAAGCGCAACTGGCGCAACGAGCTCGCACAGAAGCTGCTCAGCCTGCAATCGGCGGACGGCAGCTGGGCCAACGCCGAATCGAACGCCTGGTGGGAAGACCGGCCGCAGCTCGTGACCTCGTGGTCGGTGATCGCCCTCGAGCACGTGCTCAAGTGACCCGGTGCTGCGCCGCCTGCTGCTAGCACTCGCGCTGTGCGGCACGGCGCATGCGGCCACGCCGCCGAGCGTCGAGTTCACGGTGTCGCCGGCCTGGAAGGGCTGGACCCGGCCCGGCCGGGCCAGTGAGCTCGACATCCGCCTGAGCACCGACAGCGCCACCCGCGTGTCGGTGGAGGTGGCCACGGGCCGCCAATCGGTGCGCACCGAGATCGACCTGCAGCCCGGCCGCGCGCAACGCCTGCACCTGCCCTTGCCACCGGCCGAGGCGGTGTCGGTGAGCATTGCCACGCCCGACGGGCCACCCCAGCGGCGCGAGGTGGCCCTGTCGAGGTCCGAGGCGCCGTTGCTCGGCGTGGCCCTGGCGGCCGACGAGCCCCTGCGGCTCGACGGCTTCCACCCCGTGGCGCTCACCGCGGACGACCTGCCGCGCCAGGCGTCGGCCTACGCCAGCGTGGACGCGTTGCTGCTCGACGCCGCCACGCTGGGTGCGCTCGACCCGCGGCAGCTCGGCGCGCTGCTGACCCACGCCGCGGGCTGCGCCCGCATCGTGGTGGTGAACGCCGACGCCCGCATGCGCCGCGTGCTGGATGGCGCCGGCGGGTGCGGTGGCCGCGCGCTGATGGGCGCCGCCTCGCTGGCGGAGGGCGTGGCGATGCTGGACGCCTCGCTGGCCAGCAGCCTGCCGCAGCCGGTGTCGCCGGGTGCCGTGGGGGCGCTGGCCCGGCCAGACCATGGCGTGTGGGGCCGCGTGGCCGTGGCGCTGGCGGTGTACGGCGCCGCGATGGCCCTGGTGCTGATCTTCTCGGCCTCGTTGCCGGCGCTGCTGCTGACGCCCGCCGTCGCCGCCGCGGCCTCGCTGGCCTGGCTGCATGCGATGCCCGCGCCGTCGACCTTGATCGTCTGGAGCGAGGGCGAATCGGGGGCGCAGGTGGCGCGCTACCAGGCCTGGCAGCATGTGCCGGGACGGGTGCGCGAGCGCGTCCGCGTGCCCTTGCCACCCCAGCTCGCCAGCGGCGCCCAGCCCTGCCACCCAACCCAGCCGATGCGCCTGGACCACGATGCCCGCCAGGGCCGGCCCACGTTCGCCGAGTTCGACACGCGGCTGTTCCGGCAGGTGGCACTGTGCTATTCGGGCAGCTTTCCGATGGCCCGGGCGCCGTCGTTGCAGGCCCGCGCCGACGGCCTGCGCGTGCTGCGCAACGCCGGCACCACCGGTTGGCCAGCCGGCCGGCTGCTGGCCGGCGGCCTGTCGCACGACCTGCCGATGCTCGCGGCCGGGGCCACGGCAGTGATCGGCGAACGCCCTGGCCAGCCGCTGCGCGACGCCGTCGGCCGCATGGCCTTGTCGCGCATGCCGGCCGACGGCGTGGCCGCGCTGTGGGCCCTGGAACTCGCCGGCGTCACCGACCTGCCGGGCGGGTCGACGGGCTGGCTGCTCGTGTCCCTGCCGTCGCCATGACCTCGCCACGCGACGCCCACCTGCCGCGCGGGGCCGCGCTCTCCGGCCTGGCGCTGACCGCCGCCATCGCCGTGTGGTGGCTGGGCAGCACCCGCCTCGCGCTGGGCACCGGTGCCGACGCCAGCCGCGCCGCGGCCGACGCCTTGCAGGCGCTGTGGCTGGTGCGCGCGATGGGACTGGGGCTGGTCGGCCTGCGCACCGGCAGCCTGCACGGCTGGGGTCCGGGCGCCGCAGCCGCGGCCGCGTGGGTGGCCCCCGCGTGGCCGCTGGTGCTGCTGGCGGGATCGGCCAGCAGCCTGCCCTGGGCGCGGCTGGCGCTGGCCGAAGGCCTGCTGCTGGCCGCTGGCGCGGCGCTGCCGCTCGTCGGCCAGGGGCTGCGGCGCACGGTGCGCCGCGCGGGGCTGGCCGAGTCCGTGGCCACCTTGACCAGTGTCGCCTTGCTGGCCGCGGTGTGGCTGGCAAGGGGCTGGTGGGCCGCGCCGCCGCCATGACGCCAGACCCCGAGGGCCTCGCCGTTCGCAGCCCCCCAAGGGGCGCGCCTGTCCCTTCGGGCGGCCCGGGCGGCGGTGCCGACAGGACACCGCCAACGGTGCAGGCTCTGCTGGCCGCGGTGCGGCGTCGCCTGTGGCGCGACGAGTTCATCGTGGCGGGGCGTCGGGCGGCGTGGGCCTCGGCGGGGCTGATGTTGCTGGCCGCAGCGGTGCACGTCGTCGCACGGCCGGTGGCCGCGGGTGCGGTGCTCGCCGCCCTGGCCCTGCCGTGGGGGGTGGCGCTGGCCTGGGCCGGCCGACGCCGGCCCGCCGAGTCGGCCTGCGCCCTCTGGGCCGACCGCCACCTGGGCGGCGCCTCGGCCTTCGGCACGCTGATCGAGGCGGGCCGGCCCGGCACGGCCGGCCGCGACGCTGCCGCGGTGCGATGGCTCGTGCAGTGGGCGCAGGCCCGGGTGCCCGACGCGCACCAGCGCCTGGCACAACACCACGAGCCGCTGCGGCTGGCCCGGCCGCTGCTGTCGATGCTGGTCTGCACGGCGCTGGCGGCCCTGGTGCAGGTGCTGCCGGACCCCGCGCCGGCCGCGGCGCCGGCCGCCGCGGTGACCGCGTCGGCACCGGCCGGGCTGGGCGATCGCCCGCTGGCGGCCGCCGAGGCGCCGACCGCCCTGGCCACCGAGATCACCCGTGCCCTGCGGCCCGCGGCGTCCCGCGAGACGCCCGAACCGCCGGGATCGGGCGGCGGCGCCCCGACCGCTGGCGGCGGCACGCCCGACGACCGTCCGCCCGCCGCCACCGCGCCGCCCGGGGCCACGCCCAGGGGCGATGCCGCCGCCGCCCGCGACATGGCCGCGGCCGGTGCGCCGGTGGACGCTGCGCCCCCCACCGGGGCCACGCAGGTGGCCGGTGCCGGGTCGGGGCGCGAGGCCGGCGACAGCCGCGACGAGCGTGCCGATGTTGGCGTTTCGCGGGCGCTGCGCGGCGCGATTCCCGTGCAAAGATCCGAGGCCGGTGCCCGTCGATCGTCGGCCGACCGACAGGCCGACATGGCGCGTGGAGCGGCCATGGACGACGGGCCGTCGACGCCAGGTGGCGCGGCGGCGCCGGCCGGGGTCGCCGCGGCCGCGTCCCCGCCCCCGACAGCCACCGAGGCCGCGTGGCTGACCGCAACCGAAACGAGCTATGTACAAGCATGGATGAAGTCCAGCGCGCGAACCCGCTGACCGGCGCGCCGGCCACCGACCGGGACTACGCCGACGCGCACCGCTGCCTGCTGGACCTGCAGGCGCTGCTGGGCCGCGTCATCGTCGGCCAGGGCGAACTCGTCACCCACCTCGTCACCGCGGTGTTCGCCGGCGGGCACGTGCTGGTCGAGGGCCTGCCCGGCCTCGGCAAGACCCACCTCGCCAAGGCCCTGGCCGCCGCGCTGGGGCTGCACTGGGCACGCGTGCAGTGCACGCCCGACCTGATGCCCGCCGACGTCACCGGCGCCGAGGTCTACGCCACCGCGGCGGGCGGCGCGTCGAGCTTCGAGTTCCGGCCCGGGCCGGTGTTCGCGCAGCTGGTGCTGGTCGACGAGATCAACCGCGCCACGCCGCGCACGCAGGCGGCCCTGCTCGAGGCCATGCAGGAACGCCAGGTCACGCAGGCCGGCACCACCCACCGCCTGCCCAGCCCGTTCTGCGTGCTGGCCACGCAGAACCCGATCGAGCTCGAAGGCACCTACCCGCTGCCCGAGGCGCAGCTCGACCGCTTCATGTTCAAGCTGACGGTGCCGTTCCCGGCGCGCGAATCACTGCGGGCGCTGCTCGACGTGTCGCTCGACGCCGAGCCCTCCGACACGCTGAAGGCCATCGCCGGCCCGGCCGACGTGCTGCGCATCACCGCGCTGTGCCGCACGGTGCTGCTGGGCGAGCGCTGCAAGGACGCGGCGGTGGAGCTGATCATGGCCACGCAGCCCGAGCCCGCCAGCGCCGACGGCAAAGGCCCGGCCGACACCGGCGCGCGCCGCCACATCCGCTACGGCGCCAGCCCGCGCGCGCTGCAGGCGGTGGTGCGCGCCGCGCGGGTGCGGGCGCTGATGGCCGGCCGCCCGCACGTGGACGTCGACGACCTGGCGGCGGTGGCGCTGCCGGTGCTGCGCCACCGCATCCTGCTGCGGCTGGAGAGCGAGCTCGACGGCCTCGACACCGATTCGACGCTGGCCTCGATCATCGACGGATGGCGACGCCGACTCTGACCCGCGCCGCGCTGCCCAGCGAGCCGGAGCTGCAGGCCTTCGCGTCCGCGGCCGCGCAGTTGCTGGTCGAGCGCCTGCCGCGCACCGCCGGGTCGCGTGCGGTGTCGCGCCAGGCCGGCGTCGGGCTGCAGCACCTCGACCACCGCGACTACGCGCCCGGCGACGAGGTGCGCCACATCGACTGGCGGCAGACGGCGCGGCAGCGGCGGCCGATCCTGCGCCGCTTCGAGGCCGAATCGGCCACCGACTGGACCCTGCTGCTCGACACCAGCTCGTCGATGGCCACGCATGGCGCAGCCAAGTGGCGCGGCGCGCTGCAGATGGCCGCTGCGATGGCCTATGCACTGCTGCAGTTGGGCCACCGCGTGGGCCTGCTGGCCTTCGGCGAGCGCGTGCTGGCCGAGTGCCCGGGGGGCCGTGGGCAGCACCACTACGCGGCCCTCGCGCGGCTGCTGGGCACGCTGAAGCCGTCGACGACCGGCGAGCGCTCCGAACTCGGCGCCTGCGCACGACACCTGCGCGGCGCGGCGTCGGTGTTCGTGCTCTCCGACGGCCTGGCCGACGACGAGTTGCGCCGCGACCTGGCCGCGCTGCTGCAGCGCTGCACCGCGCTGCACCTGGTGCAGGTGAACGACCCCGCCGACATGCACCTGGGCACGGACGGCGAGGTGGAACTGCTCGACGTGGAAACCGGCGTGCACCTGCCCGCGCAGGCCGGCGGCGCCGCCGAGGCACTGGCCGCCGCCGAGCGCCGGGCGATGACGGCGCGGCTGCGCGGCTTCTGCCTGCGCAGCGGCGCGGCCTTCACCGACTGGGACATCGCCCAGCCCTGGCAGCACACGCTGATCCGGCACCTGGTCCAGGCGCGATCCAATTGCTGACGCTGGCCGCTCCGTGGTGGTTGCTCGGCCTGGGGCTGCTGCCGGTGATCCGCTGGCTGCACCGCGGCGGCGCGCACCGCCGCGTGGTGCAGGTCGCGCGCCTGGGCCTGTGGCGCGGCTCGGCCGTCAGCCCGCCGGCCGCGGGCACGCGCCGGCCGCCCGACCCCGCCTGGCGGCGCCGCGCGCTGCTGGCCACGCTGTGCCTGCTGGCCCTGGCCGAGCCGCAGTGGCCGCTGCAGGCCACCCGCATCACGCTGTGGGTGGACGATTCGCTGAGCATGCGCACGCGCGAAGGCCCGGCCACGCGGCTGGCCGAGGGCCTGGCCAGTGCGCGCACGGCGCTGGACGAGGTGGCCGGAGCAGAAGTCGAGGTGCGCGCGCTGGGTGACCCGTGGCACAACCTCGGCGCCTTGTCGCCGTCGACCGTGGCCACCGTGTCGGCCGCCGCCGCCGGCCGGCAGGAGCCTGGCGCGCCACCGGCGCCGCTGCTGCGCTCCGACCGCCTGCACTGGCTGCTCACCGATGGCGCCGACGCGGCGCTGCTCGACTGGCCCGGCGGCCGGCGGCCCGACCGCGTGGTGCAGGTGGGTCGGGTGGCCAGCAACATCGGATTGGCGCGACTGTCGGCGCGGCGGCATCCGGACGATGCCGACCGCATCGACCTGCTGCTGACGGTGGCCAACGGCGGCGCCAGCGCCGAAACCCGCGAGATCGTCGTCAGCACCGACGCGGGCGAGGCGCTGCGGTCGACCCGGCAGATCGAGCCGGGCCGCAGCGTGCAGGTGGCCGCCACCGTGCCGGCCTCGGCCCGCGTACGCGCCACGCTGCAGCCGGGCGATGCCCTGGCCGAGGACGACGAGATCGCGCTCGACCTGGCCCCGCTGCGCCGTCGCAAGGTGGCGGTGGACCCGGCCTGCCCGCCGGCCCTGGCCGCGGCCGTGGCCGCGCACCCGGCGCTCACCGTGGCGGCCGCCGGCGCCGCCGACGCGGACGCCGCCCTGCACTGCGGCACCGCGGACGCTGCCCGCCGCGTGCCGACGATCCACGCGCGGGCCGATCGTGCCCCGGCGCGCGCCACCGGCGCGGTGCAGTGGTCGACCGCAGTGGCCGACGCGCGGCGCGTGCGCCTCGACACCGACCGGCTGGCCCTCGCGGCACGCCTGCAGCCGCGTCCGGCCGACACGGTGCTGCTGGCCATCGGCGGCGAGCCGGTGATCGTCGGCCGTGCAGGCGCGCCCACGCAGGTGGACACGTCGCTGGACTTCGCGACGATGGCCCTGGCGCCGGGGGCCGACACACCGCTGCTGGTGAACCTGATGGCCGAGCAGGTGCTCGACGCGCGGCTGCTCGACGAGATCGCCGTCACCGACCGCGGGGCCGCGGCGTCGCGCGTGGCGCCGGCGGCCTCGGCGGCGGCAGTGGTGACGCCACCGGGCGACCCGAAGGGCGCGGCGGTGTCCGACGCGCACCGCGCCCGCGCACTGGCCGATGGCGTGCGGCCCCTGCTGGGGCTGGCGCTGCTGGTGCTGCTGTGGGAGATCGCCGCGCTGGGCCGCCAGTGGCGGCGCCTGCGTCCCGTCGCCGAGGCGCCGCGGCCATGACCGATGGCCGCTCCAGAACGCTGTTGGCACTGGCGCTGCAGGCGGCCGCGCTGGCCGTGCTGGCGCTGGCGCTGCTGGGCACGGCCTGGCTCGACACGCGCCACCGGCCGCGCGTGCTGGTGCTGGTGGACCGCTCGCAGAGCGTGCCGCGCGCCGCCGCCGACCAGGCGGTGGCCGAGGTGCTGCGCGCCACGCAGGCCGCAGGCGGCGCGACGCTGCAGCAGATCGACTTCGCCGGCCGACCGAGCGCCCCCGGCTCGCACGCCGCCGGGCTCGACCCGTTGGCCACCCACATCGAGGCGGCGCTGGACGCCGCCCTGGCGGCCCATGCCGAGGCGCCGTTCGACCGCGTCGTCGTGGTCTCGGACGGCCTCGAGAACGCCGGCGACGCGGCGCGGGCCTTGCGCGCGGCCCGCGAGGCGCGGATGCCGTTGCAGTGGATCGCGGTCGGCCGCCCGCCGCCGGCCACGCGCATCGCCGAGGTGCTGGCGCCCGACCGCGCGCAGGTCGGCCAGCCGGTGCGGCTGACGGTGCAACTGGCCGGTCGGCTGGACGGCCCGCTGCGCGTCGACGCCACCGCCCGACTGGCCGGCGGCGAGCTGCAGTCGGCCCGCGCCGAGGCCGATGGCGCGGGCCGCGCGACGGTCGTGTTCGACGGCCTGCGCAGCGGCGCAGCGGTCATCGACGTGGCGCTGCACGCGCCCGACGCGACGACGCCGCTCGACGCCCTGCCCGACGCCGCCGTCGTCGACGTGGCGCCGGGCGCCGCCATCCTCTACGCCCAGGGATCGCCCGGGCCGCTGGCACGCAGCCTGCGCGACGGTGGCTGGTCGCTGCAGGTGGTGCCGGCCTCGCGGCTGGACGCCCACGCCGACGGGCTGGACGGCTACCAGGCGGTGGTGCTGGACGACGTGGCCATCGCCGATGCCGGGCCGCGGTTCTGGGCCGCGCTGGTGGCCGCCGTGCGGCAGCGCGGGCTGGGGTTGGTGGTGCTGGGCGGCGAACGCTCGTTCGCGCGCGGCGGCTACCGCGGCTCGGCGCTCGAATCGGTGCTGCCGGTGCTGTCGGAGCCGGCGGCGCTGGACGCGCCGGCGGCCATCGTCTTCGCGGTGGACAAGTCGGGCAGCATGGGCCAGGGCAGCGGCGGCGTCGACCGCTTCGCGCTGGCCCAGCGCGCGGTGCAGGAGACGGCCCGAGGCCTGAGCGACCGCGATGCGCTGGGCCTCGTCGTCTTCGACGTGGCGCCGCGGGTGCTGATCCCGCTTGGCCCCGCCGCCGCCGGGCGCGTGGCCCTCGACCGCGACTGGCCTGTCACCCCGAACGGCGGCACGACGCTCGCGCCGGCGCTCGACCTGGCGATCGGCGATCTCGAGCGCTCGGGCGCCGCGCGGCGGTTGCTGGTCGTCGTCACCGACGGCTTCGTCGACAGCGCGCCGCTGGACGGGCTGCGCGCGCGGCTCGAACGCACGCGCGTCGAACTGATCGCGCTGGCCGTCGGGCCGGAGGCCGACGTCGGCGCGCTGCAGCGCCTGGTCGGCGCCGAGGCCGGCGTGGTGCTGCGCGTGGCCGAGGCCGCCGAGCTGCCGGCAGTGATGCGCTCGGGGCTGGAGCGGCGGCGCGCGCGCATCGAGCGCGGCCGCATCGCCGCCACCCAGCGCCAGCCGCTGCCCTTCGCCCCCGGCACCCTGGCCGACTGGCCGCCGGTGGCCGCCCATGCCGCCACCCGCGCCCAGGCCGGCGCGGTGGTGGCCGTGCAGAGCGCGCAAGGCGATCCGCTGCTGGCCTTCCACCAGGCGGGGCTCGGCCGCGTGGTGGCCGTGACCAGCGGCATGGGCGCCTGGACCCCGGCCTGGCCGGCCTGGCGCGAATGGCCGCGCCTGGCCGGCGGCCTGGCCCACTGGGCCAGCGGCACGCCGCCAGGCGGCGCGCTGCGCCTGGCGGTGTCGGACGGGCCGGGTGCTTTGCACATCGAGGCCGACGGGCCCGGCGAGGCCGCCCCGTCCGTCACGGTGGACACGCCGACGGCCCAGGGCCGCACGCTGCCCATGGACCCGGCGGCTCCGGGCCGGTGGCAGGCCCGGCTGCCCGACGCCGGCCCGGGCCTCTACACCTTCCAGTCGGCGACGCCCGGCGGCACGCAGCGGCAACTGCACCTGCGGCGCCACGCCGCCGAAGACCGGACCTGGGGCACCAGCCCGGCACTGGACGCCTGGCGCGCGGCCGGTCTGGTGGCGGCCTGGGACCCGGCGTCGCTGGCCGTCCGGCATGGGGCACGGCCCGGCACCGGCCCGATCGATCGCACGCTGGTCGCACTGGCGCTGGCGCTCTCGCTGGCCGGCGTGCTGGTCGATCGCTGGCGCCCCGACCTCGCCGCCCTGCGCGCCGGCTGGCACCGCTGGCGCCGTCGGCTGACCGGCCTGGCGCGCTGACGCGCCACGCCGGGCGATGGACTTCAGGGGGCGGTGGGCCCGGCGGCGCGGGGCCGCATCACCCAGCGCATCACCAGCACGATGAGCACCGGCAGCACCATGCCCGCCACCGACACCATCAGGAACGACGAGCGGTCGGCCGAGGCGGCCCCGATGCCGGCGTACAAGGCCGCCACCACCAGATTGCCGATCGACACCAGCACCCCGAAGCGCAGCAAGGGCATGCGCGCCATGCCGGCCAGCAGCGTGGTGGCCTCGGCCAGCACCGGCATGGCCCGGAAGGCCACCAGCAGCGCGTCGCCGAAGCGCGTGGACAGCCCGCGGAAGCGATCGAGTTCGGCGCGGCCGACGATGCGCTCGGCCACGGGTTCGCCGGCAAAGCGGCCGATCGCGTAGCCCGCGGCGGAGGCACAGGTGAGCCCGATGAAGCACACCAGCGTGCCCGCGCCCGCGCCCAGCAGGAAGCCGGTGGTCGCCAGCACGAAGCTCGACGGGATCGGCAGCACGATGTCGGCGAGCAGGAACGCGATGACCGCCAGCGTGACCAGGGCCAGCGAGTGCTCGGACTTCAAGGTGTCCTGCACCAGCGCATTCATCTGGTCTTCCAGCACCAGGAAGGGCACCAGGATGAAGGCCAGCAGCAGCGCGCCGAACAGGCTCCAGCGCAGCACCAGCCGCACCGGCGCGGCGCGCGGTGCCAGGGTGTCGGGGGCGGTCATGGGCCGGGGCGAGCTGCGAAGGCTGTCGTCATCGGCACAGGCTAGGGTGGGTGCCGCGATCCGTCAAGTGACCTCGGGCGGGTCCGTGCCCAGGCGGGCGGGTCGGGATCGATCTCGGCCGTTGCGGCGCGAAGGCAACCCGGCGACCGTGCGGACTGTCACGCCCAGGCCCCCC
>NZ_MWLO01000118.1 GCF_002198735.1 Ideonella sp. A 288 | reverse complement strand
CTCCGTGGGTAGGGGGCGGGGGGTGATCCGCCGCGCAATGTACCGTCCCGCTGCGACACGGTCACTCCGGGGTTTTCGAACGTCGGCCTCTGGGGTGTCCGGCTTTCAGGCGTCCGAAGGACAGACGGTGCGTCGGTGGGTGTCCGCCGATCGGGCATCGGGCGGCCTGCCGACGGTCCCTGACCCGGCCCTTCGGACCGATTCAGCGCCAAAACTCGGGGTTTGCACCAAGCCCGTGCGCGATGGCATGGGCCGTGCGATCGGTGGCCCATCCCCCACCGGCTGGCCTTGCCCGGCGGCCCGCGAAACCCAGGAGAACCACATGTCGATGTCCCGTCGCGCCCTTGCGCTCAGCTCCCTGGCACTGGCCGCCGCGGCCCTGCCGGGCACCGTGTCGGCCCAGGCCAAGGGCGAGGTGAAGATCGCCCTCATCAGCGGCAAGACCGGCCCGCTCGAGGCCTATGCCAAGCAGACCGTCACCGGCTTCATGATGGGCCTGGACTACGCCACCGGCGGCACCATGACGGTGGCCGGCAAGAAGATCGTCGTCATCGAGAAGGACGACCAGGGCAAGCCCGACCTGGGCAAGAACCTGCTGGCCGCGGCCTATGGCGACGACAAGGTCGACCTCGCGGTGGGCACCACCGGCTCGGGCGTGGCGCTGGCCATGCTGCCGGTGGCCGAGGAGTACAAGAAGATCCTGATCGTCGAGCCCGCGGTGGCCGATGCCATCACCGGCGAGAAGTGGAACAAGTACATCTTCCGCACCGGCCGCAGCAGCAGCCAGGACGCGCTGGCCAACGCCATCGTGCTGGACAAGGACAACGTCAGCGTCGCCACGCTGGCGCAGGACTACGCCTTCGGCCGCGACGGCGTCAAGGCGCTGAAGGATTCGCTGAAGAAGACCAAGGTGGTGCACGAGGAATACGTGCCGCAGAACGCCACCGACATCACCGCCGCCGCGCAGCGCATCTTCGACAAGATGAAGGGCCTGCCGGGCCGCAAGATCATCTCGATCATCTGGGCCGGCAACCTGGCCGTGCCGTTCAAGATCATCGACATGGAGCCCAAGCGCTACGGCATCGAACTGGCCACCGGCGGCAACATCCTGCCCGCGATGACGCTGTACAAGCGCCTGCCCGGCATGGAAGGCGCGCTGTACTACTACTTCGGCATCCCGAAGAACCCGGTCAACGAGTGGCTGGTGGCCAACCACTACAAGCAGTTCAAGAGCCCGCCCGACTTCTTCACCGCCGGCGGCATGAGCGCGGCCATCGCCGCGGTGGAGGCGCTGAAGAAGACCGGCGGCGACACCAACACCAACAAGCTCATCGCCACGATGGAGGGCATGAGCTTCGAGACGCCCAAGGGCAAGATGACCTTCCGCAAGGAAGACCACCAGGCCATGCAGTCGATGTACCACTTCAAGATCAAGGTGGACCCGGCCTTCGACTGGGGCGTGCCGGAGCTGGTGCGCGAGATCAAGCCCGAGGAGATGCAGGTCCCCATCCGCAACAAGCGCTGATCGATCGGCTACTGCGCGGCCGGGATCCGTCGTTGCGGGTCCCCCCGGGGATCCTCATGCACCTCCAGTGCATTCCGGTCCCCGGGTCCTCCCGCGCCTAGGCTGCCGGCCGCTCGCTACGCCTCTGAGTGCTGCGCTCCCCATATCGACCCATGCTCGAAACCGTCGACCTGACCATCCGCTTCGGCGGCCACGTGGCGGTGGACCACGTGTCGTGCGCGTTCGCGCCGGGCACGCTCACCGCCATCGTCGGGCCCAACGGCGCGGGCAAGACCACCTACTTCAACCTCGTCTCGGGCCAGTTGCCGGCCAGCGAGGGCCGGGTGCTGCTCGATGGCGAGGACATCACCGCGCTGCCGGCGCCACTGCGCACGCGGCGCGGCCTGGGGCGGGCGTTCCAGCTGACGCAGCTGTTCCCGATGCTCAGCGTGATGGAGAACCTGCGCCTGGCGGTGCAGGCCCGCGAGGCTGGGCGCGGGCAGGGCGGCGGCTGGGGGGGCGTGGACCTGCTGCGCGTCTGGTCGGACCGCAAGGCCTGGATCGACGAGGCGCTGTCGCTGCTCGACTCGGTGCGCCTGGCCGACAAGCGCCACGTGCCGGCCAGTGCGCTGCCGCACGGCGACCAGCGCAAGCTCGAGGTGGCGATGCTCATCGCGCTGCAACCCAAGGTCTTCATGTTCGACGAACCCACCGCCGGCATGAGCGTCGACGAGGTGCCGGTGATCCTCGACCTGATCCGCGGCCTGAAGGCCCGGCGCGACAGCACCATCCTGCTCGTCGAGCACAAGATGGACGTGGTGCGCGAACTGAGCGACCGCATCATCGTGCTGCACAACGGCGCGCTGGTGGCCGACGGCGAGCCCGCGGCGGTGATCGCCTCGCCGATCGTCCAGCAGGCCTACCTCGGCATCGCAGCGGAAGAGCCGGCATGAGCCCCGCCCGGCCGCCCGAAGGGGCTCATTCCCGCTTGGCGGGACCGGCCGCAGGCCGTAGGGTGCACCCATGAGCCCCGCCCGGCCGCCCGAAGGGGCTCATTCCCGCTTGGCGGGACCGGCCGCAGGCCGTAGGGTGCACCAATGACCGAACCGCTGTTGGAACTGCGCGGCGTGCATACGCACATCGGCGCGTACCACATCCTGCACGGCGTGGACTTCGAGGCGCACGAGGGCGAGGTGACGATGCTGCTGGGCCGCAACGGTGCCGGCAAGACCACCACGCTGCGCACGATCATGGGCCTGTGGAGGGCCACGCAGGGCGAGGTGCGTTTCCGCGGCCAGTCGATCAAGGCCACCGACACGCCCGGCATCGCCGGCCTGGGCATCGCCTACGTGCCCGAGAACATGGGCATCTTCACCGACCTGACGGTGAAGGAGAACATGGTGCTGGCGGCCCGCGCCGCGCGGCATGCCGGCGAACTGGACACGCAGCGGCTCGACTGGATCTTCGGCCTGTTCCCGGCGCTGAAGAAGTTCTGGCTGTACCCGGCCGGCAAGCTCAGCGGCGGCCAGAAGCAGATGCTGGCCGTGGCCCGCGCCATCTGCGAGCCGCGTGCGCTGCTGCTGATCGACGAGCCCAGCAAGGGCCTGGCACCGGCGATCATCCAGAACCTGATCACCGCCTTCAACGAGCTCAAGCGCCAGCGCACCACCATCGTGCTGGTGGAGCAGAACTTCATGATGGCCCGCGCGCTGGGCGACCGCGTGGCGGTGATGGACAACGGCCGCGTCGTGCACGCCGGTGCCATGCGCGAACTGGCCGAGGACGAGTCGCTGCAGCAGCGGCTGCTGGGCCTGTCGCTGGGAGTGCACCAATGACCACCGCCACCACCACCGCCGGCAGCACCGTGCCCAGCGCGGTGCCGAAGGCCGAATTCGACTGGCGCCCGCTGGCGCTGCTGGCCGCGGTGCTGGGCCTGGCGCTGCCGCTGGTGGGTTCGCCCGCCACCTGGCTCACGCTCACCGTGGCCGGCCTGGCGATGGGCATGATCATCTTCGTCATCGCCTCGGGCCTGACGCTGGTGTTCGGCCTGATGGACGTGCTGAACTTCGGCCACGGCGTGTTCATCGCGCTCGGCGCCTTCGTGGCCACCAGCGTCTACGCCGGCTTCGGCGGGCTGGAGTCGGCCTCGGGGCCGGCGGCGCTGGGCATCGTCTTCGTCAGCATGCTGGCCGCGATGGCCGTGGCCGGGGCGCTGGGCTGGGTGTTCGAGCGGCTGCTGGTGCGGCCGGTGTACGGCCTGCACCTCAAGCAGATCCTCATCACCATGGGCGGCATGATCGTCGGCGAAGAGCTGATCAAGGTCGTCTGGGGCCCGCTGCAGATCCCGATGCCGCTGCCCGAACTGCTGCGCGGCTCGTGGTTCGTCGGCGATGCCGCCATCGAGAAGTACCGCGTGCTCGCCGCCGGCATCGGCGCGCTGGTGCTGGCGGTGCTGCTGTTCACGCTCAACCGCACCAAGCTCGGACTGCTCATCCGCGCCGGCGTGCAAGACCGCGAGATGGTCGAGTCGCTGGGCTACCGCATCCGGCGACTGTTCGTCGGCGTGTTCGCCGCGGGCAGCGCGCTGGCCGGGCTGGGCGGCGTGCTGTGGGGCCTGTACCAGCAGAGCGTCACGCCGCAGATGGGCGCGCAGGTCAACGTGCTCATCTTCATCGTCATCATCATCGGCGGGCTGGGCAGCACGCTGGGCTGCTTCGTCGGCGCGCTGCTGGTGGGGCTGATGGCCAACTACACCGGCTTCCTGGCCCCCAAGGTGGCCCTGTTCTCCAACATCGGCCTGATGGTGGCGGTGCTGCTGTGGCGCCCGCAGGGGCTCTATCCCGTGACGAATCGCTGAGCCATGATCGCCAGACTCCTTTCGCACGACCTGCCGCGCAGCCGCCTGCTGGCGCTGGCGCTGGTGCTCGTGGTGGTCGGCCTGGCGCTGGCCCCGTTCCTGTTCCCCGGCAGCAAGGCGCTGGGCGTGGCGGCCAAGATGCTGGTGTTCATCGTGCTGGTGGCCAGCTACGACCTGCTGCTGGGCTACACCGGCATCGTGAGCTTCGCGCACACCATGTTCTTCGGCATCGGCGCCTATGGCGTGGCCATCGCCAGCACGCGGCTGGGTGAGGGCTGGCCGGCGGTGGCCGCCGGCACCGCCGCGGCGCTGGCGGTGTCGCTGGTGCTGTCGCTGGTGATCGGCCTGTTCTCGCTGCGCGTGAAGGCCATCTTCTACGCGATGATCACGCTGGCGGTGGCCACGGCCTTCCAGACCCTGGCGTCGCAACTGAGCGACTTCACCGGCGGCGAGGACGGCCTCACCTTCAAGAACCCCGAATGGCTGTCACCCAGCTTCGAGCCCTTCGAGCAGCCGCTGCTCGGGGTGGCGGTCGACGGCAAGCTGGTGGCCTACTACCTGCTGTTCGTGGCCGCGGTGGTGCTGTTCCTGGCCATGCTGCGCATCGTCAATTCGCCCTTCGGCCGCGTGCTGCAGGCCATCCGCGAGAACGACTTCCGCGCAGAGGCCATCGGCTTCCGCACGGTGGTGTACCGCACGCTCGGCAACGTGCTGGCGGCGCTGTTCGCCACCCTGGCCGGCGTGCTGCTGGCGCTGTGGCTGCGCTACACCGGGCCCGACACCACGCTGAGCTTCGAGATCATGCTCGACATCCTGCTCATCGTCGTGATCGGCGGCATGGGCACGATGTACGGCGCGGTGATCGGCTCGGTGCTGTTCGTGCTGGCCCAGAACTACCTGCAAGACCTGCTGAAGCTGGCCGGCGGCGCGCTCGACGGCGTGCCCGTGCTGGGGCAGCTGGTCTCGCCCGACCGCTGGCTGCTGTGGCTGGGCGTGCTGTTCGTGCTGTCGGTGTACCACTTCCCCGCCGGGGTGGTGGGCCGCTTGCGCGCGATGGCACCGGCGCCATCGAACAAATGACATGACCACGAGGAGAGACCCGATGACCCACGACGCACCGCACCTGCCCATCCGCATGCTCACGCCGCCCCGCCCGCCGATCGTGGCCGTGGCGCTGGCCGCCTCCCTGGCCCTCGGCGCCTGCGGCGGCGGCGATTCGGTCGAGGTCAGCGTCAAGCCGAGCTTCGTGGGCACGGTGAAGACCACCACCTACGACGGCGTCACCGACGACCTGCTCACCGCCGGCCTGGGCCGCAGCGGCCTGGCCTCGGCCGTGGCGCCCACGCTGTCGGCCGTGCCCACCGCGGCCGAGCTGCGCCGGCTGGCCATCCACAGCAGCTACCGCGGGCTGGTCGACACCACCACCAACGGCGGCTACGGCGTGTTCTACGGCCCCAACGTCGACGCGGCCGGCGTGGTCGGCAGCGGCGAAGGCCGCATCGCCGGCACCGAGACCATCACCTTCAGCGACGACGGCAGCGGCCAGCGCAACGTCACGCTGATGGTGCAGGTGCCGGCCGGCTTCGACCCCGCGCAGCCCTGCATCGTCACCGCCACCTCGTCGGGCTCGCGCGGCGTCTACGGCGCCATCTCCACCGGCGAATGGGGCCTGAAGCGCGGCTGCGCCGTGGCCTACACCGACAAGGGCACCGGCAGCGCGCCGCACGACCTGGCGGCCGACACCGTGCCGCTGATCGACGGTACGCGCAGCGCGTCGGCCACCGCCGGCGCGCAGGCGGCCTTCCGCGCCGCGCTGTCGGCCACCGACCTGACGGCCTTCAACGCCGCCACGCCGAACCGCTTTGCCTTCAAGCACGCCCACTCGCAGCGCAACCCCGAGAAGGATTGGGGCAACTTCACGCTGCAGGCGGTGGAGTTCGCGTTCTGGGTGCTCAACGAGCGCTACGGCCAGACGCTGGTCACCGGCGCGCACGAGCGCCGCATCCGGCCCGAGAACACCATCGTCATCGCCTCCAGCGTGTCCAACGGCGGCGGCGCTGCCATCGCCGCGGCCGAGATCGACCGCGCCGGCCTGATCGACGGCGTGGCGGTGGCCGAGCCGGCCATCGAGATGCCGCCCAACCCGGGCGTGACGGTGCGCCGCGGCATCACCGCGCAGCCCACCATCGGCAAGACGCTGGTCGACTTCACCACCTACGCCAACCTTTACCAAAGCTGCGCCGCGCTGTCGCCGCAGGTGGCCGGCACGCCGGGCGCGGCCTTCGTCGTCACGGCCTTCGCCACCAACCGCTGCGCGTCGCTGAAGGCCAAGGGCCTGCTCACCGCCAGCACCACGACGGCCCAGGCCGACGAGGCGCTGCAGAAGCTGCGCGACTACGGCTGGGAGCCCGAGGCGGCGGTGCTGCACGCGTCGCACGCGGCCTTCGAGATCGCCTCGGCGGTGAGCGTCACCTTCGCCAACGCGCTGTCCCGCGCCAGCGTCAAGGACCACCTGTGCGGCTACAGCTTCGGCGCCACCACCCCGCAGGGCGTGCCCACGGCGCTGGCCACGGCGGCGGTGCTGCCGCTGTTCGCCACCGGCAACGGCGTGCCGCCGTCGGCCGGCGTGCAACTGATCAACAACCTGAGCCCGGGCGCGCCGCTGCGCGACCTGTTCTCGTTCTCGCCGTCCACGCTGGTGCAGGATTTCAACCTCGACGGCGCGCTGTGCCTGCGCGACCTGATCGGCGGCACCGGCCCCACCGCGCGGGCGCTGCAGGCGGGCGTCGACGAAACCCGCCGCAGCGGCCGCCTGGGCGGCAAGCCGGCACTGATCGTGCACGGGCGTGACGACGCGCTGCTGCCGGTCAACCACACCTCGCGGCCCTACACCGCGATGAGCAAGACCGTGGAAGGTGCCAACAGCAAGCTGTCGTACATCGAGGTGGCCAATGCCCAGCACTTCGACGGCTTCATCGGCCTGCCGGCAGTGCTGCCCGGCTACGACACGCGCTACGTGCCGCTGCACCTGTACCTGTTCCGTGCGCTCGACGCGATGTACGCGCACCTGAAGAACGGCACCGCGCTGCCGCCCAGCCAGGTGGTGCGCACGCTGCCGCGCGGCGGCACGCCGGGTTCGGCGCCGGCGCTGACGGCGGCCAACGTGCCGGCCATCTCGGCCGCGCCGCAGAACGCCGACGCCATCACGATGAGCGGCACGACGCTGTCCGTGCCCGACTGACCGCGACCCGGGTGCCACCGCGATGAGCTTCGCCTCCCGCTACCTGCGCTGCGCAGGCCGAGAACTCCACGTCACCGAATGGGGTGCCTCGCACCACGAGGTGGTCATCGCCTGGCACGGCCTGGCGCGCACCGGGCGCGACATGGACGACATCGCCGCGCACCTGTCCAGCCGCTACCGCGTCATCTGCCCGGACACGCTGGGCCGGGGCCTGTCGCAGTGGAGCCCGGCGCCCGACGACGAGTACTGCCTGGCGTTCTACACGCGCCTGGCCGAATCGCTGCTCGACCAGCTGGGCATCTCGCAGTGCCGCTGGCTGGGCACGTCGATGGGCGGGGCCATCGGCCTGCACGCGGCCGCCGGCCCGCTGCGCGGCCGCATCCGCCGCCTGGTGCTCAACGACATCGGTCCCGAGCTGGCGAAGCCGGCGGTCGAGCGCATCCGCAGCTATGCCGGCAGCCCGCCGGCCTTCGACACCATGGGCGAGCTGGAACAGTACTTCCGCACTGTCTACAAGCCCTACGGCTGGCTGAGCGACGTGCAGTGGCGCCGGCTGACTGAGTCCAGCATGCGCCGGCTGCCCGACGGGCGGGTGACGCCGCACTACGACCCGGCGATGGTGCGCCAGTTCACCGCCCACCCCGACGACTACGACCAGTGGCCGGCCTGGGACAGCCTGGACATCCCGGTGCTGGTGCTGCGCGGCGCCACCAGCGACCTGCTGCTGCCCGAGGTGGCCGAGGCCATGCGCAGCCGCGGCCCGCGGGCGGTGGTCGTCACGCTGCCCGACTGCGGCCACGCGCCGGCGCTGAACACGCCCGAGCACTTCGGGCTGGTCGAGCGCTTCTTCGCCGCCGGCTGAACGCCGCGCCGGGACGGCATCCCGGGCCCGACGGGCCCGATTGGGCCCGATTCGGCCCGTCGCAGCGTGAACAAGGGCCGATCGGCGCCCTTCATCGGCTCAAGCCGCCTGGAATGGTGGCCGAAACTGGGGAACGCAGGGCCGAGTCCTGCCGGGGGAGCGTCATCGGACCGCAGTCGGCGGCCACCGCCCGGCCGGCTGCGGTGCCCCACGACCGATGACCCCAAGAGGCTGCACCCGATGAATCCTGTCCCGGCTGGTTCCCGCCTGCTCGTGGTGGACGACGACTGTCTGCTGCGCGGCATGGCCGCCCGCACGCTGAGGCATGCGGGATTCGACATCGTCGAGGCCGACAGCGGGGAGCAGGCGCTCTCGGTCTTCGAGGCTACGCCCTTCGACCTGGTCCTGCTCGACGTGCTGATGGCGGGCATCGACGGCTTCGAGACCTGCCGCCGCCTGCGCCGCCTGCCCGGCGGCGCGCGCGTGCCGGTGCTGATGCTCACCGGCCTGAACGACACCGAGTCGATCGACCGCGCCTACGAGGCCGGCGCCACCGACTTCATCACCAAGCCCATCCAGTGGGTGCTGCTGGCCCACCGCGTGCGCTACGGCCTGCGCTCGGCCGCAGCAGCGGACGCGATGCGGCGCAGCGGCGACAGCCTGGCCCGCGCGCAGCGCATGGCCCACATGGGCAACTGGGAACTGCGCGTCGGCGGCCAGATGGGCTGTTCGGAAGAACTGGCCCGCATCTTCGGCGCGCCGGCCGAGGCCATGCAGTGCGCGTCGGCCGACGCCTTCCTGGAGCGGGTGCGCGACTTCGACCGCGAGCGCGTGCGCCAGGCCCGCGAGCGCCTGCAGAACGAAGGGATGCCGTACCAGCTGGTGTTCCAGGTCGAGCGCTTCGACGGCGTGGCCCGCACGGTCTTCGAGCAGGCCGCGCCGGTGCGCGACGTGCACGGCCGGCAGGTGGCCGCCGAGGGCATCACGCAGGACATCACCGACCGGGTCGAGGCCGAGCGGCAGATCCGCCACCTGGCGCTGCACGACACGCTGACGGGCCTGCCCAACCGCGACTTCTTCCTCGAACTGGCGGCGCCGGCGCTCGAGCAGGCGCGGCGCAGCGACAGCCTGTGCGCGGTGCTGCAGCTCGACATCGACCGCTTCAAGAGCGTCAACGATGCCATCGGCCACGAGGGCGGCGACCGCGTGCTGCGGGTCATCGCCGAGCGCCTGCAAGCCGGCACGCGCGGGGCCGACCTCACCGCCATCGGGCGGCACGGCGGGCACGTCGAGGTGCTGGCGCGCCTGGGGGCGAATGCCTTCACCGTGATGCTGGTCGACCTCGACCGCGCCGAACATGCCGCCGGTGCCGCGCAGCGCCTGCTGCAGGCGGTGGCCGAACCCATCCACCTGGCGGGCCGCGACGTGCAGGTCACCGCCAGCATCGGCATCTCGCTGTTCCCGCGCGACGCGCGCGAACCGGCAGAGCTGGTGCGCTTCGCCGAGCAGGCGCTCTACGAGGCCAAGCGCACCGGCCGAGCGCGGCACCGCTTCTTCGACGAGACCATGAACGCCGAGGCCAGCGCCCGGTTGGCGCGCGAGGCCGACCTGCGCCGCGCCATCGGGAATGGTGAGCTGCGCCTGCACCTGCAGCCCAAGGTCGACGCCGCCAGTCGGCGCATCGTCGGCGCCGAGGCGCTGGTGCGCTGGCAGCACCCCGAGCGCGGCCTGGTGCCGCCGGTCGATTTCATCCCGCTGGCCGAGGAAACCGGCCTGATCCTGCCGCTGACCGACTGGGTGCTCGAAGAGGCTTGCAGCCTGCTCGCCGGCTGGGCCCGCGACGGCCTGCCGCTGGTGCCGGTGGCGGTGAACGTGGCCACGCCGTGTTTCATGTCCGACGACCTCGTCGACATGCTGTCGGCCCGCATCGCCCGCCACGGCCTGCAGCCGGGCCAGCTGATGCTGGAGGTGACCGAGACGCTGCTGATGAGCGACATCGACCGCGCCGTGGCCCGCCTGGAGGCGCTGCGCGCGCGCGGCTTCCGCCTGTCGCTGGACGATTTCGGCACCGGCTTCTCGTCGCTGGGCTACCTCAAGCGCTTCCCGATCGACGAGCTGAAGATCGACCGCTCCTTCGTGCGCGACGTGCAGCACGGCGGCAAGGACGGCGCGCTGGTGGCCTCGATCATCACGCTCGGGCGCATGCTCGACCTGAAGGTGGTGGCCGAGGGTGTCGAGACCGATGCCCAGGCCGCGGCCCTGATGGCGCAGGGCTGCCAGCTGCACCAGGGCTTCCTGTACGCGCGGCCGATGCCCGCAGCACAGTTCCGCGAACTGCTGGCCCAGCGCCTGCCTGTCCCCCTTCCGTTGGAGGTCGCATGAGACCTGCCGGCCTGCCCGATGTGGCCACCCCGACCTTTCGCCGGCTCGTGCCGATCGCCGCCCTGCTGACCGCGCTGGTGCTCGCCATCCCCGGGGCCGCGTCCGCCGCCGCAGCCCCGGTCCCACAGGAGGCTGACGCCGGCCTGGACGAGCTCGAGCAGCTGATGGCCGTGCCGGTGTACGCCGCCTCCAAGTACAAGCAGTCGGCCGCCGAGGCGCCGGCCGCACCCACGGTGCTGACCCAGGGTGACATCCGCAGCTTCGGCTGGCGCACGCTGGGCGAGGTGCTGAACGGCGTGCGCGGCGTGTTCCTGCGCTACGACCGGGCCTACACCTATGCCGGCGTGCGCGGCCTCAGCCGCCCGGGCGACTACAGCTCGCGCCTGCTGGTGCTGATCGACGGCATGCGCGCCAACGAGAACATCTACGACTCGGTGCTCATCGGCCGCGAGTTCCCGCTCGACGTGGGCCTGATCGAGCGGGTCGAGTTCATCCCCGGTCCCGGCTCGGCGATGTACGGCTCCAACGCGGTGCTCGGCGTCATCAACGTGGTCACGCGCAGCGCGGCCAGCCTGCGCGGTGGGGCCGTGGCGGTCACGCTCGACAGCGATCGAGGGCGCAAGCTGCAGCTCAGCCTGGCGCGCGAGTTCGACACCGGCGCGCTGCTGGTGGCCGGCAGCGCCGAATCGCGGCCGGGCGGCGACCTCTACCTGCCCGAGTTCGACAGCCCCGACACGGGCTTCGGCCGCGCCGTCGGCCTGGACGGCGAGCGCGACCGCAAGCTGATGGCCCGCTGGACCGGCGGCGCCTGGACCCTGACGGCGCTGGCGGCCGAGCGCCGCAAGCAGATCCCGAACGCCTCGTTCGATCTGGTCTTCGGCGAATCCGCGGTGTGGACCGACCGCATGACCCTGGTCGGCGGCACCTGGCAGTCGATCGACGCCGCCGGCGAGGGCTGGCATGCGCAGGCCGGCCTGGGCCAGTACGACTACCACGACATCGGCCGCTACGAGCCCGACCGCCTGCTCACCGCCTACCGCAACCAGGGCCGCTGGTTGCAGGGAGAACTGCGGCGCACGCTGCGCCTGGGCGGCGCGCACCTGGTGCTGGCGGGCGTGGACGTGCAGCGCAACTTCCGGCAGGCCATCTCGAACACGGTGCTCGAGCCCGAGGTCTCGGACAGCGGGTCGCTGAGCACGGGCACGCGACTGGGCCTGTTCGTCAACGACGAGATCGCGCTGAACCCCGGCCTGCGGCTGGGCCTGGGCGTGCGCCTGGACCGCGAAAGCAGCGGTTCGTGGCACAGCACGCCGCGCCTGTCGCTGCTGTGGCAAGCGGCGCCCGGGCTCGTGGCCAAGCTGCTGGCCGGCACGGCCTACCGCGAGCCCAACGTCTACGAGCGCGCCCCCGAGGCCGACGGACGGCCCTGGAACGAGGCCTTGCGCCGCGAGCAGGTGGATTCGCGCGAAGTGGTGATCGACTGGCGTGCCACCGAGCGCCTGCGCGTGTCGGCGTCGTGGTTCCGCAACCGTGTCACCGACATGATCGAGCAGGTCGACAACGCCGAGACCGGGCTGCTGATCTATCGCAATGTCGGCGCGGCCACGTCGCGCGGCGTGGAGGCGGAGGCCGAGTACCTGGCGGCCGCCGGGTGGCGTCTGCGTGGTAGCTGGACCGGCCAGCGCGTCACCGGCGAGGGCGGGCAGGCGGTGTCGAACTCGCCGCGCTGGCTGGCCAAGCTGCACGGCACCGCGCCCGTGGCGGGCTGGCCGCTGCGCCTGGGCCTGGAACTGCAAGGCCTGGGCCCCCGGCTGACGCTGGCCGGTGCCACGCTGCCCGCGCACTGGCTGGCCAACGCCACCGTGCTGTGGGACCCGCCCGGCCGCGCCTGGTCGTTGGCCGCCAGCCTGTACAACCTCGGCAACCGCCGCACCGCCGACCCGTCGGGCCCGGAGTTCGTCGGCGACCGCATCGAGCAGGACGGCCGCAGCCTGGCGCTGCGCTGGGGCCTGGCCTTCTGAGCGCACCGATGCGAGCCCCGTGCCCGCCGACATCGCACCAGCGCCAGCGCATGGTGTTCGCTGCCACGCGCCCGAGCCGAAGGGCCTTCGCGCGGCGCGGTCAGATGGCCGGGTGGCGCTGACATGACCCGCCTGTCGTTCTGCCTGCTGCTGGGCGTGGCATGGCTGCCCTGCATGGCAGCGGCGCAGCCCTCGCAGGAGCTGATGGTGAAGGCGCGCCTGGCACTGAACCTGGCGCGCTTCGCGCAGCGGCCGGCTGCGGCGGCCAGCGAGCCCCTGCGGCTGTGCCTGGCGCACCGCGATGCAGCCTTCGAGCAGGCCTTCGGCGAACTCGAAGGCAAGCTGGTCAACGGCCGCCGCATCGTGCTGCAGAAGGCACCGCCCGTGCAGGGCTGCGATGTGCTGTACGTGCACGCCAGCGCCGACCGCGGGGCCGAACTGGTCCGGGCCTGCCAGGGCGGCGCCACGCTGACCATCGGCGATGGCGAGGGCTTCCTCGCACACGGCGGCATGGTGGAGCTGGTGGTGGTCAACGACGCGCTGCGCTTCGACGTCAACCTGGGGCCCGTGCGGCAGGCGCAGCTGGGTCTGTCCAGCCAGGTGCTCAAGCTGGCACGGCAGGTGAAGGAATGATCGCGACCCCCCACGCCCGATGGCACGACCGGCCGCTGGCCTTCAAGCTGGCGGTGGTGCTGGCGCTGAGCGCGGGGCTGGCGGCGCTGTTCGTGGCGGCGGCCATGCTGGTCATCGCCTGGTGGAGCGCCGAGGCCCACGCCCGCGAGGACGCGCGCGAGAACGTGCGTTCGCTGGCCTTCGCGCTGCAGGCGCCGGTGGCCTTCGTCGACGATGCCGGCATCCGCGAGGCCGTGGCCGTGCTGAAGGCACGCCCGCAGGTCACCGGCGCGTGGGTGGTCGATGCGGCGGGCGGACCGCTGTACAGCTTCGGCGAGCAGCGGGACCAAGGTGTCGACGAGGCCGGCGGCCTGTGGGCCGGCTGGCTGCAGGTGAGCGAGCCGATCCGTGCCAATGCCGACACCGAGGAGCTGGGGTGGGTCACGCTGCACATCGATCTCGGCGAGGTGTTGCATGGCCTGCGCCAGCAGGCCGCGGCGGCGGTGGGCGGCGCGCTGGCCGCGCTGGTGCTGGCGGTGCTGATCTCGCGGCGCCTGGCGCGCCGCCTCACCGCGCCGGTGGTGGCCCTGGCCGAGACGGCCACCGCCATCGCCCGCGACCAGCACTTCGAGCGCCGCCTGCTGCCGTCCGGCGCCGACGAGGTGGGCGTGGCGGTGCAGGCCTTCAACCGCATGCTCGACGAGGTGCAGCGGCGCGGCCAGGCGCTGTCGGTGGTCAACCGCGAACTGCAGCAGCAGGCCCGCGACAGCCAGGACGCGCGCCGCCTGGCCGAGGCCGCGTCGCTGGCCAAGACGCGCTTTCTGTCCAACATGAGCCACGAGCTGCGCAGTCCGCTGAACGGCGTCATCGGCGCCGCCCAGCTGCTGCAGGCCCAGGGCGCCGACGCCGACCGGCGCGCCGAGCTGGTGGGCATCATCCGCACCAGCGGCACCAACCTGCTCGGCCTCATCGAGGGCGTGCTCGACCTGGCGCGCATCGAGGCCGGCGCGCTGCGCCTCACCGAGGAAGATTTCAACCTCGGCGAATGCGTCGATGCGGCGGTCATGTCGTCGGCGGCGGTGGCGGTGGCCAAGGGCCTGCGGCTGGACTGCATCATCGACCCCGGCCTGGCGCCGTGGCGACGCGGCGACGGCCACCGGCTGCGCCAGCTGCTGCTCAACCTGCTGGGCAATGCCGTCAAGTTCACTGCCCGGGGCGAGGTGGTCGTCGAGGTGCAGCCCGGCCGGTCGCCGGACGAACTGCGCATCGACGTGCGCGACACCGGCATCGGCATCGAGGCCCAGGCCCTGGCCGCCATCTTTGCGCCCTTCCAGCAGGGCGACGAGTCGACCACGCGCCGTTTCGGCGGCAGCGGCCTGGGCCTGACCATCTGCCGCGAACTGGTGCAATTGATGGGCGGGCACATCGAGGTGAGCTCGGTCCATGGGCAGGGCTCGACCTTCACGCTGTGGCTGCCGCTGCCGCCGGTGGTCGCGCCGCCGGCCACGCCGGCCCCGCTGGGCCTGCGCGTGGCCTGGTTCGAGCCGCACCCGCCCAGCGCCAGGGCGCTGGCGGCGCTGCTGCACCGGCTGGGCTGCGTCGAGCAGGCCTGTGCCGACCTCGAATCGCTGCGGCGCTTCGTGGCCCAGCCCGACGGCCGCGGTCGCGCCCCCTGGGTCATGGTGGCCACCGACACCCCCGAGGGCCGGGCCCTGCTGTCGCAGGCGCGGCCCTGGCTGGATGCCGCCCACGTCATCCCGATGGGCGGTGCAGCCGTGGCCGCCGAAGCCATGGCCTGCGACGCCGCCGGCGTGCCTCGGCCGGTGGCGCGCCCCTTGCTGCGCTCGGCCATGGTCAGCCGTCTGGCCGAAGGCCGCGGCCTGGCACCGCTGCCGGCCGACCACGGCGCGCCGCAGGCCGGCGGCGCCGCGCCCGGCAGGCTGGTGCTGGTGGTCGAGGACGACGAGATCAACCAGTCGGTCGTGCGCTCGATGCTGGCGCATGCCGGCTTCCGTTGCCAGGTGGCATCGCACGGGCACGGCGCGCTGCTGCTGCTGTCCGAGGTGCCCTTCGATGCCGTGCTGATGGACTGGCAGATGCCCGACATGGACGGGCTCGAGGTGACGCGTCGCCTGCGCGCCGGCGAAGCGGGTGCCTTGAACCGCGAGGCGCCGGTGATCGCGCTGACCGCCAATGCCTTTGCCGAGGACCGCGACGCCTGCCTGGCCGCCGGCATGGACGATTTCCTCACCAAACCGGTGCTCGCCGCGCAGCTCACCGAGATGGTGTCGCGCTGGGCCGGCCAGCGGCCGGTGCGCGATGCAGGTGATCTGCCGCCGTCGCCGCCACCCGTCGACACGGCCTCGGCCGATGGGCCGACGGCCGCCCCGTCGCCGCAGGGCCTGCCGGCCGAGGCCGGCGACCCGCCGGCCTACGACCCTTCGCTGCTGGCCAGCCTGCCCATGGTGGCCGACGGGTCCGATCCAGGCTGCGCCGATGCGCTGCTGGCCCTGTTTGCCGAGAGCCTGGCGGGCACGCTGGCCACGCTCGAGGACAGCCTGGCCCGCGGCGACACCGCCACCCATGCGCGACTGATGCACACCTTGAAATCCTCGGCCGGCCAGGTGGGTGCCCTGGCGCTGGCCGCCGAAGCCGAACGCCACGAACTGGCGCTGCGGCGCGGGGCGCCGCCCGATGCGGGCGCGCTGCCCTGCCTGCGCGCGCAGGTGCGTCGTTTCGAGGCCGCCATCGGCCGGGGGGCATCCTCGGGTGCCGACCAGGGCGTGGTGGCGCCGGTCGAGTCGAGCCTGGCATGACCCTGGCGTCCACCCCGATCGAGCGAGACCCGATGATGACTTCCCAGCGGTTTGTCCGATCGGCCCTGGCCTGGGCGCTCGGCCTGTGCGTCGCGCTGCTGCCGGCCGCGGCGCGGTCCGACGAAGTGGTGGTGCCCGGCAGCGGCAACCCCGAGCAGGTGCTGCGCGTGCTGGCCGATGCCTTCCACCGCAGCCAGCCGGCGCACCGCGTCGTCATCCCCGGCAGCACCGGCACGGCCGGCGCACTGCGCGCCATCCAGGAGGGCACCGCCGTGCTGGGCCGCATCGGCCGGCCCCTGACGGACGACGAACGGTCCCGTGGGCTGGTCTTCGTGCCGATCGGCCGTGACCCGGTGGCCTTCGTCGGCGGGGCGGGCGTCGGGCTGCGTGGCCTGACCCGTGCGCAGGTCGTCGACATCTATGCAGGAAAATACGCGAACTGGCAGGAGCTGGGCGGCCGGCCCGGGCCGATCCGCGCGATCGGCCGCGAACCGACCGACACCTCGCGGCAGTCCATCCAGCGGGTGATCGAACCGTTCTCGACCATCGTCTTCGGCGAGCACGTCAAGGTCGTCCACCTCGACCCGCAGATGCTGGACCTGCTCGACCGTTTTCCCGGCAGCCTGGGCTTCATCAACCGCTCGGCGCTGGCGGCCGCGCGCACCCGGCTGGTGCCGCTGGCGCTCGACGGCGTCGAGCCGTCGCCGCAGAACGTCGGCGCCGGGCGCTACCCCCTGTGGCTGGAGTTCGGCTTCGTCCACCGCCGCGGCCTGCGCTCGCCTGCGGCCGAGGCCTTCGTCGCCTACGTCCGGTCGTCCGAGGGCGTGCGGCTGCTGCGCGAGATGGGCGTGCTGGCTGCACCGGGCTCGCCATGAGCCCGGCGCCTTGACCCACACACCGGCCATGATGGCGCGCCTGCGACCGTCCACCAGCCTGACCCTGGCGCTGCTCATCGGGCTGCTGGCGCTGGCCGGGCAGTGGGTGTCGCAGCGCGTGGCGGCCGATGTGCTGGAGCAGACCGTGCGACAGCGCGAGATCGACAAGGTCGACACCATCGCCGGCGTGCTGCGCGGCCTGATCGAGGCCCACACCGACCAGGTGGAGATGATGGCCCGCCTGCTGGCGGCCAACCCGCTGATCGCCCGCGCGATGGCGCTGGAGGGTGCCGATCGCCGCAGCGCGCTGGCGCGGCATCTCGAGGCCGCGATGCGCATCGGTCGGGTGGCTGGGCTGGAGGTGACCGACGCCGCGGAGGAAGTGGTGTTTCGCGCCCACGAGCCCCAGCGCTGGGGCGGGCGGGCAACGGGCTGGGGCGTGGCGGAAGGCCTGGCCGGCACCGGCGTCGTCGTCAGCCAGCGAGAGAGTGGTGGCGTCATGGTGCGGGCGATCCAGCCGCTGTCGCTGGACGGCCGGGTGGTCGGCACGGTGGCGGCGGGCCTGCGCCTGGACCGCGCCTTCGTGGACGAGCTGAGCCAGGAGGTCGGTGCCGGGCTGGCGCTGCTGGGCCGCCAGGGGCAGTCGTTCGGCACGGACCGTGGCACGGCCGGCGACGTCGACCGCGGCGCCGTGGACGAGGCCTTCCTGCGCAAGGTGCCGGTCTACCGGCTTGATGCCGGCACGCGCACGACCCACGCCTACCTGCCGGTGACCATCGTCGACGAGGCCTACGTGATCCTGGCGCGCATCGACAGCCGATCGGCCTACCAGGTGCTCGACGACGGCAAGCGGCGCGCGGCCATGTACGGTGCGCTCACCACGGTGGTCAGCATCCTGCTCGGCCTGCTGGCCCTGCGCCTGGCGCTGCGGCCGCTGCACCGGCTGCGCGAGCGTGCCGAGCGCACGGCGGTGGACCTCACCGGCGCGGCCATCGACAGCGCCGGCGCCGACGAGGTGGGCTCGGTGGTCAAGGTGCTGGAGACGCTGACCGACCGGCTCGTGCAGCGCAACGCCGAGCTGGTCGAGGCCACGCGGGCGGCCGACGCCGCCAGCCAGGCCAAGTCGCACTTCCTGTCGGCGATGAGCCACGAGATCCGCACGCCACTGAACGGCGTGCTCGGCATGGCCGAGCTGTTGCGACGCACGCGGCTGGACGAGCAGCAGGCCCGCCATGTCCAGGCCATCGACACCGCCGGGCGCATGCTGCACGACCTGCTCAGTGACGTGCTCGACCTGGCCAAGATCGAGGAAGGCCAGGCGCAGCTCGAGCGTGTGGACTTCGACGTCGGCCGCCTGCTGACCGACCTGGGTGCGGTGTACCGCGAGATGGCCGCCGCGCGCGGCCTGGCGATGCGGCTCGACCTGCAGGACCTCGACGGCCAGTGGGTCAGCGGCGACCCCACCCGCCTGCGCCAGGTGCTGTCCAACCTGCTGGGCAATGCGGTCAAGTTCACCCTGCAGGGCCACGTCGGCCTGGCCAGCCGCCGGCTGGCGGCACCCGACGGCGATGTCCGGGCCTGGTGGCGCTTCGCGGTGGAAGACTCCGGCATCGGCATCTCCGCGGCCGCCCAGGCCACCCTGTTCCAGCGCTTCGTGCAGGCCGATGCGTCGACCACGCGCCAGTTCGGCGGCACCGGGCTGGGCCTGTCGATCTGCAAGCACCTGATCGAGATGATGGGCGGCCGGATCGGGCTGGACAGCCAGCCCGGCCGCGGCGCGCGTTTCCATGTCGACCTGCCCTTCGAGCCCGCCGTGGCCCCGGTGCTGGCGCCCGTGTCGGCTCCCGTGTCGGCGCTTGTGCCGGCGCCTTTGCCAGCGCTTGTACCGCCGCCCGTGCCGGCCAGACCGCCGCGCGCGCCGGCGTCGCAGCCGACGGCGGCCCGGGTGCTGGTGGCGGAAGACAATCCGGTGAACCAGCAGGTCATCAGCGGCCTGCTCGGCTGGCTGGGCGTCGAGGTGACACTGGCCGGTGACGGCGCCCAGGCCCTGGCGTGGCTGCAGAAGGCGCCCTTCGACCTGGTCTTCATGGATTGCCAGATGCCCGTGATGGATGGTTTCGAGTCGACACGCCGGATCCGTGTCTGGGAGCAGGGCCAGCCGGGCCGTGGGCCGGTGCCCATCGTCGCGCTCACCGCCAATGCGCTGGCGGGCGACCGCGAGGCCTGCCTGGCCGCCGGCATGACCGGCTACGTGGCCAAGCCGCTCACCAGCGCGGCCCTCGAGGCGGCGCTGGCGCAGCACCTGCCGGCGTCCGCCCGGTCGGCCGCGGTCGGCCAGGGGTCGGCCGCCGCAGAGGCGCCGTCCGACACCGCACCGGCGGTGTTCGACCGCCGTGTCCTGGAGGCCCTGCCCATGGTGGCCGACGGATCGGACCCGGCCTTCGCGGACCAGATGGTCGACCTGTTCATCGAGGGCGCCGGGCCGTTGATCGACACCCTCGACCAGGCCCAGCGTCAGGGCCTGCGCGAGGCCCAGGTGCGCGCGGTGCACACGCTGGCCTCCGGCGCCGGGCAGGTCGGCGCCTTGGCGCTCGCCGGCGCGGCCTTGGCCCTGGAACAAGGCCTGCGCGCGGGCGACACCCTCGCCGACGGCGCGCCCGCGCGCTTGCGGCAGGCCGTCGACCGGCTGGCCGACGAGGTCGCCCGGTCCCGCTCGGCCAGCCGCCGCCCGAAGGTAGCCCAATGAGCGTGCGTGGCCGTTCCAGGGCGCGAATCCTGCCGCGCGCAGCGCGAAGGGCTGGTCCTTGAGCCGGGCCTGGTCGCCCGGGCCGCCAACCTCGCCCAGCCGCCAGGCCGGCGCGGGCGAGCCCGACGCCGCCTCGGCGGACGTCGCCGCCGCCACGGCCAGCGCGGTGGCGGCCGCCCAACTGCACATGGTCTATGGGCGGCTGCGCCTGACGGTGCTGCTCACCGTGGGCACCTGCGCGGTGTTCTTCGCGCCGATGGTGCTGTTCTTCCCGATGACGACGCTGCTGGCGTGGCTGGCGGTGATGCTGGCCGTGACGGCCGGGCGTTATCTGCTCTGGTACGCCTTCCGGCGCACGGCGCCAGCCGACAACGCGCTGGCGCGCTGGGACCGCCTGTATGTCGGGTTCAACCTGCTGGCCGGCGGCGCCTGGGCCTGCGGGCCGGTGATGATGGGTTCGCTCGACCGCGGCCAGGCCCTCTTGCTGGTGGGCACTCTGCTGGCCGTCAGCTCGGTGGCGGCCATCACGCAGGCGGCACGCTTTTCGGCGCTGCTGGCCTTCCTGACGGCGGCACTCCTGCCCACGGTGGCGGTGCTGCTGGCCAGCGCCGACGAGGTGCAGAACGCTGCAGCCCTGGTGGTGCTGGCCGCCTACCTCGCCATGACAGCGGTGGGCCGCGTGTCCAACGCGACCATCCGCACCTCCATCGAGCGTGAGTTCGAGCTGTCGCGGGCGGTGGAACAGCGCGAGCGGGCACGCGCCGAGGCGCAGGCGGCGTCGGGCGCCAAGTCGCGCTTCCTGGCCAACATGAGCCACGAGCTGCGCACGCCGCTGAACGCGGTGATCGGCGCGGCCCAGTTGCTGGCCCTGGAGCATGGCGACGCCGGGTCGCGGGCCCTGCTGGTCGAGGCGATCCAGAAGAGCGGCACCAACCTGCTCGGGCTGATCGAGGACATCCTCGACCTGTCGCGCATCGAGGCCGGCCAGCTGTCCCTGGTGCACGGCGAATTCGTGCTGCACGACTGCGTCGAATCCGCCCTCGCCACGGCCGCGCTGGTGGCGCAGGCCAAGGGCCTGGCACTGGCCTGCGACATTGACCCCGCCTTGCCTGCGCGGCGCCACGGCGAGGCCACGCGCCTGCGCCAGGTGCTGCTCAACCTGCTGGGCAATGCCGTCAAGTTCACCCCGGCGGGCGAGGTGCGGCTGCGCGTCGGCCCCGGTGAGGCAGCCGACCGCGTTCGGTTCAGCATCAGCGACACGGGCGTGGGCATCGGCGAGGCGTCGCTGCCGCACATCTTCGAGCCCTTCCGGCAGGCCGACGATGGCGCCGACCGGCGTTTCGGCGGCAGCGGGCTGGGCCTGTCGATCGTGCACCAGCTGGTGCAGGCGATGGGCGGTCGCATCTCGGTGCGCAGCCAGCTGGGCCAGGGCACCTGCTTCGAGTTCGAGCTGCCATTGCCGCGGGCCACGCCGGCCGCCGATCGGGTGCCGACCCCCGTACCGACCCCCGCACCAACACTGGCACCGCGAGCCGCCACCGGCCACCGAGGCGTTCAGGTGCTGGTGGTCGAGGACGATCCGCTCAACCAGATCATCGTGTGCCGGCTGCTGCAGCACGCCGGCTGCATCACCACCGCCGCGGCCGATGGCGCGCAGGCGCTGGCCCAGCTGTCTGCGCGGCCCTTCGACCTGGTGCTGATGGACTGGCAGATGCCCGACATGGACGGCCTGGAGGTGACCCGTCGCATCCGGGCCGGCCAGGCCGGCGGTGCCGCGCAGGGCATGCCCATCGTGGCCCTCACCGCCAACGCATTTGCCGAAGACCGGACGGCCTGCCTGGAGGCGGGCATGAACGATTTCCTCACCAAGCCGGTGCTGGCCGATCGGCTGCTGGCGGTGGTGCAGCGCTGGGCCGGCGTGCCGCTGCCGGCGATGGCAGCCTCATCCGAGGCCGCCGCGCGCGCGTCCCGGCAGGTCGACCTGCCGGTGTACGACCCCGACGTGCTGGACGCCTTGCCGATGGTGGCCGATGGATCCGACCCGGGTTACGTGGGCGAACTGCTGGCGGTCTTCGTCGACGGCGCGCGGCGCGGCGTCGAGGCGATCGACGCCTGCGCGGCAGCCGGCGATGGCGCCGGCCTGCAGCGCCAACTGCACACGCTGCGTTCGTCGGCCGCGCAAGTGGGTGCGATGGCGTTGGCGGCCGAAGTCGGCGCCATGGAGGCCGCGGTGCGCGCAGGCGCGTCGATCGATGCGCTGGCGCCGGCACGGGCGCGCCTGGCGCTGGCGGCCTTCGAATCCGCGCTGGCCGAGCGGCGCCGGTCGGATCAGCCGAACCTGATGAAGAGCTTGCTGTAGGCCGGCTTGACCTTGCCCATCGCGTCGCGCAGCGCGGCGGCGTCCATCGCCAGCGCGGCCGTCTTCAGCTGGCCCATCGAGCCCTCCAGGGCCTGCAGCAGGGCATCGAACTCGGGCTGGGACTTCAGCGCCGACGGGGCTTCCTGCCGCAGCCGCCCGGCCAGGTGGTCGAGCGCGCCGACACGGGCCACCAGCCGGGGCAGGCCCTGCGGTTCGGCCAGGGCCTTCGGGCCATCGGCCAGCAGGTGCTCCATCTCGGCGTGGAAGGCGTTCATGTGGTCGCTGAACACCACCACCTGGTTGCGCCGGCGCAGGTCGGCGAGTTGCTCGCGCACCGCTTCGAGCGTGGCGTGCGCCGCCGGGAGCTGGCCGTCGCCCACCTCTGCGGCGGCCTGCTCGTAGACCTTGGACACCTGGGCCAGCGTGGCCCGGAAGGCGGCGTCGCGGTCGTAGGGCGCGACCACCGGCTGACCGCCCAGCCGCTGCACCAGGTCTTGCCAGGCCGATTGCGCCTGCAGGACCGCCTGCCTGGCCTCGGGGACCGACTTGCCGTTGGTGCGTGACAGTGCCGCGCGGTAGGGCGCGTAGGCCACCTGGATGGCGTCGGTGACGGCGTCCGCCGCCTGCAGCGGCGACGCGAACGCGGCAGCCAGTGCCGCGGTGAGGAGGGTGTGGGTCAGGCGCATGTCGGTCTCGTGTCGGTTCGGGGAATCTCCCGGACCGCGAGGGTACCCATTTGGGTATGTTCGGACATGCGATTTGTCAATTCGCTGCCGTGCGATCGGTGCGGTGAGATCGGTGCCGGCGGGGCGTCATGCGCCTGCCGTCACCGATGCCGCGACCGACGCGCCCGGGTGCTCAGTCGTCGCGCTTGGGCAGCGAGTGGGCCACGCCCTGGTGGCATTCGATGCAGGTCTCGCCCTTCTTCTGGCTTTCCTGCATCTTCTCGCGGCCGCGCTCGGTCTGCTTGTGGAAGTCCATGGCCTCGTAGCTGTGGCAGTGGCGGCACTCGCGCGAGTCGGTGGCCTTCATGTACGACCACACCCGTTCGGTGAGCACCGGCCGCCTGGCCTCGAACTTCTCCGGCGTGTCGATCGTGCCCAGCAGGTGGTGGTACAGGTCGTTGGCGGCCATCAGCTTGCGCATCAGCTTGGGGCCCAGTTCGCGCGGCACGTGGCAGTCGGCGCACTCGGCCCGCACGCCGGAGGCGTTCTTGAAGTGCGGCGTCTTGATGTAGTCCGCGTACACCGTGTCCTTCATCTCGTGGCACGAGATGCAGAACTCGGACGTGTTGGTGGCCGCCAGCGCCCCCTGGAAGCCACCCCACAGAGCCACGCCGACCACGCCGCCCACGACGAGCAGCGTGGCCGCACCCCACTTGCGCCAGCCCATCACTTGGCCGGCAGCGTGGTCAGGTGCACGGCAATGTCGGCAGCGATCTGCGGGTCGAGTGCGCGCAGGGCCGGCATGGCTTCACCGGGTTGCCCGTTTGCGATCTTGTTCAGCATCTCGGCGCCGTTGTCGGCCACCGAGCCCAGCGGCGGGCCGTCCTTGACCTTCTTGCCGTCCAGGCCGTGGCAGCCGGCGCACAGGGTGTTGAAGTACACCTCGCCCTTGGCACCGTTGCCCTTGGCCTTGTTGGCGGCGTCCAGGTACTTGGCCATGTCGACCTGCCCCTTGCTGACGAACAGTGCCAGGTCGCTGGCATCCTTGGCGCTCAGCTGCGCGTCGGTGTAGCCGTGGTTCTTGTCGCGCAGCACGGCGGCGATGGCCGCGGGGTCTTTGCCGGCTGCGCCCTGGATGCCCTTCACGCCGGTGAAGTGGCTGCCCTTGGCGTACAGGCCGTCCTTGCCCTTGTAGTCCCAGCCGTGGCATTCCTTGCAGCGCCAGGAGTTGTCCTTGCCGTACTTGCCGTCCTTGATGTAGCCCGGATGGTCGGTGGTGGGCTTGGCTGCCTTGTTCTCGGCAAACCACTTGTCGTAAAGGCGTCCGCCGCGGGCGATGGACGATTCGGTTTCGGCGGCCGAGGCCGGCAGTGCCGTCAGCATGAAGGCTGCCGCGCCGGTGACGGCCAGCAGAAGTTTGGCGAATGGGTGCTTGATCATGAAAATTTCCCTGGGTTGCTCGATGGCTTGGCGGATCATGTCGTCCCAACCTGAATCAGGGCCGACAGCCGCAATTGGATACGGTAACCGGGGGTTTCTCCCCGCGTTCGGGGGGGGGACATGATGGGCATCAACGTGCCTTCATTCACGGGGGGCAGCGTTCGTCGGCCGGGGGGGCTGCACTAGACTTTCGTCCGGGTCCGCCAGGTGCCTGCCATGGCCCCGGCCCGCGAGCCAACCCTTTTCAGGAGAACACCGATGACGACACGCCGTACCCCCTGGCTGTCTGGCCTGCTGACGCTGGCGATGGCGCTGACGGCGTCGACTGCCGCGCTGGCCCAGCAGCGCGTGCTGCGCATCATCTCCGACCGCACCGACCAGGGCACGCTGCGCCCCATGCTGGAGGCCTTCGAGGCCAAGTCGGGCGCCAAGGTCACCGGCGTGTTCCTGGACCAGGGCCTGGTCAACCGCCTGGAATCGCGGCCCACCGAGGCCGACGTGGTGATCACCAAGGACGCCGAACTGCTGGAACTGGCCGCCGAGCGCGGGTTGCTTTCGCCGTTCAAGTCGGCCGCCATCTCGGCGTCGATCCCGCCCGAGTTCATGGACCCGCAGGGCCGCTTCTTCGTCGACGCCTACCGCGCGCGCATCATCTTCTACTCCAAGGCGCGGGTGAAGCCGTCCGATCTGTCGAGCTACGAGGCCCTGGCCGACCCCAAGTGGAAGGGCCGCATCTGCGTGCGCAGCGGCAGCCACGACTACAACCTGGCGCTGTTCGGGCAGTTCTTCGCGTCGTTCGGCGACGACAAGGCGCGCAAGGTCATCACCGGCATCGCCGACAACCTGGCCCGCGCGCCCAAGGGCAACGACCGCGAGCAGGCCAAGGCCATCTTCGAGGGCAAGTGCGATCTCGCGCTGATGAACACCTACTACCACCCGATGATGGCGGCCAACCCCGACCAGAAGGCCTGGGCCGACTCGGTGGGCGTGTACTTCCCCAGCCAGGCCGGCAAGGGCACCTTCATCATGCGCTCGGCGGTGGGCCTGACCAAGGCCAGCGAGAACCGCGACCTGGGCCTGCAGCTGATGGAGTTCCTGGCGTCGCGGGAAGGCCAGCAGAAGATGGTCGATGCCACCAAGCAGTACGCCGTCCACCGCGACGTGCCGGTGCACCCGCTGATGGTCAAGCTGGGGGCCGAACAAGGCCTGGTCGACGGCAAGTTCCGGATGGACTTCGTGCCCCTGGTCGCCATGGCCGGCCGGCGCGATCAGGTGATCAAGCTGGTCAACGAGATCGGCTTCGACTCCGGTCAGTGAAGGGGTGACCGTCGCCGCCTCCACTGCCACGGGCCTCGTGGCGCCCGCGGGGCCGAAGCTCGTTCTCGGCGGTGCGGCGGTGGCCAGGGTGCTGCTGGCCGGGGTGCTGGCGCTGGCCGCGGTCGTCCCGTCGGCCTACCTGCTGTGGGTGGCCGCGCCGATCCTGCTGGACGGCGGCTGGCTGGTGCACTTCGCCTCGACCACGCTGCCGCACCAGGCCTGGGCCAGCCTGGCGGTCGCGCTCGAGGCCTCGGCCGTGGCCTTCGCCGCCGGCGCGGTGCCGGCGGTGGCCGTGTCGCGCTTCGACTTCCGGCTGCGCGGCCTGGTCACCGTGCTGGCGCTGCTGCCGCTGCTGTTCGCGCCCTACGTCACCGCCAGCACCTGGATGACGTACTTCTCGTCGGCCTTCTTCGAGGGCCGGCACGCGCTGGCCATCGAACTGGGGCTGGCCTGCGGCCCCTACGTGTTCATCGTCTTCCGGGTGGCGGCCTCGCGCATCCCCAACGCGTTCTCCGAACTGGCTGCGGCGCTGGGTTGCGGCCCCTGGCAGCGGCTGTGGCGGGTGCACCTGCCCAGCCATGCGGTGCCGGCGGCGGCGTCGCTGATGATCGTCTTCGCCCAGTCCATCGGCGACTACGGCGCGGCCGAGCGCCTGGGCATCGACACGCTCAGCGTCGGCATCCACAACCTGTGGCTGGCCAGCCAGAACTCGTGGGTGGCGGCCATCGCCTCAACGCTGCTGATCGTGCCGGCGCTGGTGCTGGTGGCGGTGGCGGCCTGGGCGTCCACCTCGATCATCAGCCAGAACCCGATCCCGCCGGCCGCGGCGGCGTCCTCGCGCAAGCCGCTGGCCGGCCCGGCGGCCTGGGCGCTGGTGGGCTGGAGCATGCTCTGCTCGCTGCCGGGCTTCTGGATCCCCGAGGCCATCACCGTGCGCTGGGCCTGGCTGCGCTGGGAGCGCACCCGCTTCGCGGCCATTCCGGGCGACATGCTCAACGCCGCGCTCACCTCGCTGTCCACCGCGCTGCTGGTGGGCGCCGTGTGCGCGCTCACCGCGGTGCTGATGCGTGCCGGCTCGCGCTCTCGGCTGGCCGAGCGCATGCCCTGGCTGTACCTCACCAACTACTTCCTGCCCTCGCTGGTGCTGGCGCTGGCCTTCGTGATGATGAGCCGCGACGGCGCCGTCCTGGCCGAACTGCTGGGGCCGCTGCGCGACACGCGGCTGCTCATCGTGCTGACCGAGGCGCTGCGCTTCATGCCCTTCGCGATCCTGCCGACGCTCGATGCGCTGCGCCGCACGCCGCCGGCGATGATCGAGGCCGCGCGGGCCTTCGGTGCCGGCCCGGTGCGGGCCCGCATGGTGGCCTTCTCCGGGCACCTGTGGCCGGCGCTGGTGCTGGGCTGTGCGCTGGTGTTCATGGAATCGCTGAAGGAACTGGACATGAGCCTGATGCTGCAGCCCTTCGGCTACACCTCGCCGTCGCTGAAGATCTGGGCCTTTGCGCGCCACCAGAACATGGACCGGGCGGCCGTGTGGGTGCTGATCACGCAGGTGCTGATGCTGCTGCCGCTGGCGTTGCTGGTGTGGCGCATGGAGCGGCTCGGCGAGCGCCGGGCGGGTTGAGCCCGGCGGGCCGGGCCCGGGGTGGGACGGGGCGGCGCAGTCGGCCGGGTGTCGCAATGCAGTGTGTTGAGTCGATGGGTTCGAGATGCTTTCAGTCAGGTCGTTGTCCAGGGTCGTGTCCGGCCGGGCCATCGTGTCGGAGGTGTCCTTCGACATGGCGCCCGGCGAGGTCGTGGCCATCCTCGGGCCCTCGGGCAGCGGCAAGACCTCGCTGCTGCGGCTGATCGCCGGCTTCGACGCACCGTCCGGCGGCAGCGTGCATCTGGCGCAGCGCGACGCCTCGGCCGACGGCCGGGTGCTGGTGGCACCTGAACACCGTCGTGTGGCCGTGGCCTTCCAGGACGCCACGCTGTTCCCGCACCTCGACGCGGTGGGCAATGCCGCCTTCGCCATCCGCGGCGGCGACAAGGCGGCGCGCCAGCACAAGGCGCGCGAGGCGCTGCGCGACATGGGCCTGGCCGATGTCGACGGCCGCGATGTCGCCACGCTGTCGGGCGGCGAAGCCCAGCGCGTGTCGCTGGCCCGCGCCCTGGCGGCCGATGCGGCGCTGCTGCTGCTCGACGAGCCCTTCGGCAATGTCGACCGGCTCACCCGTGCCGACCTGCTGGTGCGGCTGAAGGCCCGGCTGGGCGGCGGCCTGGGCGCCATCGTGATCACCCACGACCCGGCCGACGCGGTGGAACTGGGCGCCCGCGTGCTGCTGATGCGCGACGGCCGGTTGATCGCCGACGGGCCCTACGACGCCGTGGCCGGTGGGGCCCGAGGCGACTGGGCGCGCGCCTTCCTGGGCGCCGGGGGCTGAGCGTCGAGCGGCCCCCGGCCGGGCCGTCGGGCCGGCTGATCGGCGTCGGGCTGGCCGGCCGCTTGGGGTAGACCGCACGCCGGGGCCCGAGCCGGCTGGCCGACAATGCCGGGCTCCATCGACCCGACACCGAGTGAGCGCCGCCATGACCGAATCCTCCTACCCCGACGTCCAGCTCTTCATCGCCGGCCAGTGGCGCGACGGCAGCAGCGGTGAGACGTTGCCGGTGCACGACCCCGCCACCGGGCTCGAGGTGGGCCGCGTCGCGGTGGCCCGCCAGGCCGACCTGGACGCCGCGCTGGCCGCTGCCGCGCAGGGCTTCGAGACCTGGAAGCGGGTGCCCGCCGCCGACCGCGCCAAGCTGATGCGCGAGGCCGCGCGACTGTTCCGCGAGCGTGCCGACCGCACCGCGCGCCTGCTCACGCAGGAGCAGGGCAAGCCGCTGGCCGAGGCCAAGGCCGAGGTGCTGTTCGGCGCCGAGATCATCGAGTGGTTCGCCGAGGAGGGAAAGCGCGTCGCCGGCCGCATCGTCGCGCCGCGCAGCGAGGGCACGCTGCAGCAGGTGTTCAAGGAGCCGGTGGGCCCGGTGGCCGCGTTCACGCCGTGGAACTTCCCGATCAACCAGGTGGTGCGCAAGCTGTGCGGTGCGCTCACCACCGGCTGCTCCATCGTCATCAAGGCGCCCGAAGAAACACCGGCCTCGCCGGCCGAACTGGTGCGGGCCTTCGTCGATGCCGGCGTGCCGGCCGGCGTGATCGGCCTGGTCTACGGCGACCCGGCCGCGATCTCGTCGTACCTGATCCCGCACCCGGTGATCCGCAAGGTCACCTTCACCGGTTCCACGCCGGTGGGCAAGCAGCTGGCCGCGCTGGCCGGCGCGCACATGAAGCGGGTGACGATGGAACTGGGCGGCCACGCGCCGGTGATCGTGGCCGAAGACGCCGACGTGGCCCGTGCCGCCAAGGTGGCCGCGGCGGCCAAGTTCCGCAACGCCGGGCAGGTGTGCATTTCGCCGACCCGCTTCATCGTCGCCAACAGCGTGCGCGAGGCCTTCGTCGCCGGCCTGGTCGAGGCCAGCCGCGGCCTGTCGCTGGGCCACGGCCTGGAGACCGGCACCACGCTCGGGCCGCTGGCCAACCCGCGCCGCGTGGCGGCCATGGAACGCCTGACCGCCGACGCGGTGCAGCGCGGCGCCACCGTGGCCACCGGTGGCGAGCGCATCGGCAGCGCGGGCAACTTCTTCGCGCCCACGGTGCTGGTCAACGTGCCCGGCGACAGCCTGGTGCTCAACGAGGAACCCTTCGGCCCGCTGGCCGCGGTGCGCGGCTTCGACACGCTGGACGAGGCCCTGGCCGAGGCCAACCGCCTGCCCTGGGGCCTGGCGGCCTATGCCTTCACCACGTCGTTGAAGACGGCGCATGCGCTGACCCACGGCGTGCAGGCCGGCATGCTGTGGATCAACCAGCCGGCGCCGGCCTGGCCCGAGATGCCCTTCGGCGGCATCAAGGATTCGGGCTACGGCAGCGAGGGCGGCCCCGAGGCGCTGGAGGCCTACCTCAACACCAAGTCGGTCTCGACCTTCTGCGGCTGAGGCCGCCAGGGCGCGTCGGCGCGCGCCCGGCGGTCGGCGGCCGCGGAGGCCATGGCCGCCGTGGCCGCCGTGGCCGCGAGCGTGGGCTGAGATGGCCCCGAGATGGCCCCGACGCACCCCCTTGATCGGGCCTTCGGCGGCCCGGGCGCCCGATAGCATGGCCTGCGTCGCCCCCGATGTCGCCACGGGGCTCCCGATGGATCACCCGGCCAGGCCACCGACGCCCACCCCGCGAGGGGCGCGTCCGCCCCTGCGACCCCACCGCCGCCACCACCGCCCCGATGACAGGCCGCCCTTGCGCGTTCGCGCACCCACCGCCTGGTTCCGCGTCGACCACGTGGCCGGAGGGCGCCATGGCCGTCGCCCCGCGCCCGGCGCCCGGCGCCGAGCGGCTTACCACGGCGGCGCGATGACGGCGCTGTCACCCGCATGGACGGCCGGCGCCCTGGTGGCCGGCCTGGCACTGGCCGTGGCGCTGGGCCGCCAGGTGGTGCTGCGACGCCGAGCCGAACGCGCCCTGGACCGCACGACGGCCGAGCGCGACCGCCTGCTCGCCGGCCTACCCGAGGCCGAGCAGCGCCTTCAGGCGCTGGGGCGCCAGCACGAGGCGCTGAAGCTCACGATGAACACCCACGCCATCGTCTCGGTGGCCGACCGGTCGGGCACCATCGTCGACGTCAACGACGCGTTCTGCCGCATCAGCGGCCATGCGCGCGAGGCGCTTCTCGGGCAAGACCACCGCATCGTCAACTCGGGCGTGCACCCGCCGGAGTTCTGGCGGGCGATGTGGGGCACCATCGCGCGCGGCAGTCCGTGGCGGGGGCAGATCTGCAACCGGGCCAAGGACGGTTCGCTGTACTGGGTGGACAGCATGATCGCGCCCCTCGCCGGCGCCGATGGCCGCATCGAGAAGTACGTGTCGGTGCGCTTCGACATCACGGCGCTGCACGCCATGCAGGCCGAGGTCGAGAACAGCGCGAGGCTGCTGCGCGGCGCCATCGACGCCATCGACGAGGCCTTCGTACTCTTCGGTCCCGACGACCGGCTGGTGTTCTGCAACGACAAGTACCGAGCCATCTACGCGTCCTCGGCCGATCTGATCGTGCCGGGCGCAACCTTCGAGTCCATCGTGCGCGGCGGTGCCGAGCGCGGCCAGTACCGCGACGCGATCGGCCGCGTCGACGAGTGGGTGGCCGAGCGCATGGTCGCGCACCGCAGCGGCGACGCCACGCTGGTGCAGCGCATCGACAGCGGGCGCACCCTGCGCATCGTCGAGCGGCGCATGCCCGACGGGCACCTGGTGGGCTTCCGCATCGACATCACCGACCTGGTGCGCGCCAAGGAGGCCGCCGAGCAGGGCAGTCGCGCCAAGAGCGAGTTCATCGCCACCATCAGCCACGAGCTGCGCACGCCGCTGCAGTCGGTGCTGGGCTTCTCCGAGCTGGGCGAGCAGTTCGCCATGTCCCAGGCGAACACTCGCCTGCAGCACATGTTCGCGCGCATCCAGGACGGTGGCGAGCGCATGCTGCGGCTGGTCAACAGCCTGCTGGACCTGTCCACCATCGACACCACCGAAGGCTCGCTGGCGCTGGAGCGCTGCGACCTGGTGGTGCTGGTGTCGGACGTGGTCGACGCGCTGCGTGCCCAGGCGGCCCGGCGCGACGTGTCGATCGGGCTGGACGCGCCCGCCGCGCCGCTGCCGATGGAGGTGGACGTGCTCCGGCTGCAGCAGGCGCTGCGCAACGTGCTGGCCAATGCGCTGCGCGTGGCGCCCGAGGACAGCGTCGTCGACGTGGCGATGCACCTCGGGCAGGGCGTCGAGATCACGGTGCGCGACCACGGCCCCGGCATCCCGCCGGACGAACTGGAGGCGGTGTTCTACGCCTTCGTGCAGTCCAGCCGCACCCGCGACAACTCCGGCGGCACCGGCCTGGGGCTGACCATCGCGCGCAAGATCATGGTCGCGCACGGTGGCAGCCTGCAGGCCGAGAACGCCGATGGCGGCGGGGCGCTGCTGCGCCTGCGGCTGCCCGGGCGAACCGCCTCGCCGGCTGGCGCGCCGCCGCCGGCCCTGGACGCCGCCGCGCCGGGCGGCGCTCCGGCCGCGCCGGGGTAGGCAGCGAGGCAGCCAGCGCGGGTATGGCCTGGCCCGGCGGGGCTCAGGCGCTTGCGCCGACAATCGGGCGGCCCCGCTGCCGCCACCATGCCCGACCACCCCGATCGACCCGCCCGCGTGCTCTCCGTCATCCCGCCGATGACGCAGCTGAACACGCCGTACCCGTCCACCGCCTACCTGACCGGCTTCCTGCGCTCGCGCGGCGTCGATGCGGTGCAGGAAGACCTGGCCCTGGCGCTGATCCTGGCGCTGCTGTCGGCCGATGGCCTGCGGGCGGTGCGCGAGGCCATCGTGGCGCTGCCGCCGGCGCAGCGCACGCCGCGGGCGGTCGAATTCGACGCTCAGTTCGCGCGCTATGAATCCACCATCGGTCCCACCATCGCCTTCCTGCAGGGGCGCGACGCCACGCTGATGCACCGCATCGCCGGCCGCGGCTTCCTGCCCGAGGGGCCGCGCTTCACCTCGCTGGACGTCTACGTGGACGAGGACGGCGGCGACCCCATGGCCTGGGCCTTCGGCGCGCTGGGCACGCACGACCGCGCGCGCCACCTGGCCACGCTGTACCTCAACGACATCGCCGACGTGCTGCGCGAGGCGGTGGACGAGCGCTTCGAGTTCGTGCGCTACGCCGAGTCGCTGGCGCAGAGCCAGCCCAGCTTCGACCCGCTGGCCCGGGCGCTGGCCGCGCCGCCCAACCTGGTCGACCGCACCCTGCACCGCCTCACGCTCGACGCCCTGCAGCGCCACCGGCCCACCATCGTGCTGCTGTCGGTGCCGTTCCCCGGCGCGGTGTACGCGGCGCTGCGCATCGCGCAGTCGATCAAGGCGCACGACCCGGCCATCGTCACCGTGCTGGGCGGCGGCTTCGTCAACACCGAGCTGCGCGAGCTGGCCGAGCCGCGACTCTTCGACACCATCGACTTAGTCACCCTCGACGCCGGCGAGCGCCCGCTGCTGGCGCTGCTCGAGCACCTGGCGGGCCGGCGCTCGGCCAGCCGGCTGGTGCGCACCTTCTCGCGACCGGCCGGCACGGACGAGGTGCGCTACACCAATTTCGTCGAGCCCGACGTGCCCTTCGACGAGGTGGGCACGCCCACCTGGGACGGCCTGCCGCTCGACCGCTACCTGTCGCTGCTGGACATGCTCAACCCGATGCACCGGCTGTGGTCGGACGGGCGCTGGAACAAGCTGACCGTGGCGCATGGCTGTTATTGGAAGAAGTGCAGCTTCTGCGACGTGGGGCTGGACTACATCTCGCGCTACGACGCCGCCACCGCCGGCACGCTGGTCGACCGCATCGAGGCCATCGTGGCCGAGACCGGGCAGACCGGCTTCCACTTCGTCGACGAGGCCGCGCCGCCCAAGTCGCTGAAGGCGCTGGCGGCCGAGCTGCAGCGCCGCCGCGTCGAGATCACCTGGTGGGGCAACATCCGCTTCGAGAAGACCTTCTCGCCCGAGCTGTGCGAGCAGCTGGCCGACAGCGGCTGCATCGCCATCTCGGGCGGACTGGAGGTGGCGTCCGACCGGCTGCTGGCGCTGATGAAGAAGGGCGTCTCGGTGGACCAGGTGGCGCGCGTCACCAAGGGCTTTGCCGACGCCGGCATCCTGGTGCACGCCTACCTGATGTACGGCTTCCCGACGCAGACCGTGCAGGACACGGTGGACGCGCTCGAGTACGTGCGGCAGCTGTTTGCCGCCGGCTGCATCCAGTCGGGCTTCTTCCACCGCTTCGCCTGCACCGTGCACTCGCCGGTGGGCCAGCACCCCGAGCAGTACGGCGTCACCCTGAAGCCGCTGCCGCCGGGCCGCTTCGCGAAGAACGACATCGGCTTTTCCGACCCCACCGGCACCGACCACGACGCGCTGGGCGTGGGCCTGAAGAAGGCGCTGTACAACTACATGCACGGCCTCGGCCTCGAGCAGGACGTGCGCCGCTGGTTCGACCTGCCGGTGCCCAAGACCCGCGTCGCCCGGCACCGCATCGAGCAGGCGCTGGCCAAGACCCACGGAGGACCATGAAAGTCTTCACCGCCTCGCTGGCCACCGAGACCAACACTTTCGCGCCGATGCCCACCGGGCTGGATTCGTTCCTCGAGCGCGGCACCTTCAAGGCCGGCACGCACCCCGACCACCTCACCCTGTTCGCCGGCCCGCTGTGGGCGGCGCGGCAGCGCGCGCGAGAGCGTGGCTGGCAGCTGGTCGAGGGCCTGGTGGCCAGCGCGCAGCCCAGCGGCGTCACCACCCGCGCGGCTTACCAGGCCCTGCGCGACGAACTGCTGGCCGACCTGCGCGCCGCGCTGCCGGTGGACATGGTGGTGCTGGGCCTGCACGGCGCGATGGTGGCGGATGGGTACGACGACTGCGAGGGCGACCTGCTCGGCCGCGTGCGCGCCATCGTCGGCCCCGGCGTCGTGGTGGGCGCCGAGCTCGACCCGCACCACCACCTCAGCGACGCGATGGTCCGCCACGCCGACTTGCTGATCGCCTTCAAGGAGTACCCGCACACCGACGTGCTGGCGCGCGCCTTCGAACTGGTCGACCTGTGCGAGGCGCAGGTGCAGGGCCGCATCCACCCGGTGCCCGCGGTGGCCGACTGCCACATGATCACCGTGGTGCACACCACGCGCCCGCCGGCGCGCGGCTTCGTCGACCGGTTGATGGCGCTCGAAGGGCAGGGCGGCATCCTGTCGATCACACTGACGCACGGCTTCCCCTGGGGCGACACCGCCGACATGGGCACCAAGCTGCTGGTGTACGCCGACGGCGACCGCACGCCGGCCGAGCGCCTGGCGCGGCAACTGGCCGACGAGCTGTTCGCGATGCGCGAGGCGCTGGCGCCGCCGCTGCTGGGCGTCGACGAGGCGCTCGATCAGGCGCTGGCGCTCACCACCGCGCCCGACGGCGGACCGGTGGTCATCGCCGACGGCGCCGACAACGCCGGCGGCGGCGCCGCCAGCGATGCCACCTTCATCCTGCGGCGGCTCGTCGAGCGCGGCATCGCCGGCGCGGCGCTCGGCCCGCTGTGGGACCCCGGCGCCGTGCGCATCGCCTTCGAGGCCGGCGTCGGCGCCACCCTGCCGATGCGCCTGGGCGGCAAGGTGGGGCCGCTGTCGGGCGACCCGCTCGATGCCGACTGCACGGTGCTGGCGCTGCGGCGCGACATGGTGATGAGCGGCCTGTCGGGCGCGCCCACGCCGATGGGCGACTGCGCGCTGGTGCGGGTGGGCGCACCGGCCGGCGGCGTCGACGTAGTGCTCAACACGATCCGCAACCAGGCCATCGGCACCGACCTGTTCACCCAGCTGGGCTGCGACCTGGCCACGCGCCGCGTCGTCGTCGTCAAGTCATCGCAGCACTTCCACGCCGCCTACGCCCCGCTGGCCCGCCAGGTGCTGTACGCCGCGGCGCCCGGCGTGGTCACGCAGGACCTGCGCCAGCTGCCCTACCGCAAGCGGCGGCGGCCGATGTGGCCGTTGGACGCGGCGGCTGGCTGATCGCAGGCCGGCCCGCGCGGGCGGCGTGTCGGACGGCGTGTCGGACGGCGTCGGCGCGACGGTTCTGCGCCCAACGGCCGGGCCCTGGGGTCCCCGCCGCGTGCACCATGAAAAGGCATTAATTGAGAGATCCCGACAGGCCTGATCGGGCGATCTGAGCATTCGAGGCCATTCGACACTGTCGGCGTACCACTGTGGTGCGACGCCAGCCGCCAGGACATGTCGATGACCCGCCGTTCCCCCAGCCCACCCGCCGCCCGTGCGAGCGCCCGATCGCAGGGCTTCTTTGCCCACCACGGCATCTGGGCTCCGGGCGTCCGGCTGTTCCGGCAGCTGGGCTTCCGGACCAAGGCGACGATCATCACCTGGTCCGCGATCCTGCCGTTGCTGGCCCTGCTGGCCTGGCAGGCGCTGGGCGACTACCGGGGCCAGCTGGAGGCCGAGAAGGCCTCCACGCGCGAGCACGTCGAGCTCGCCCATGGCGTGCTGGCTTGGGCCCACGGCTTCGAGACCTCGGGGCGCCTGTCGCGCGAACAGGCCCAGGCCATGGCCTTGTCGGCCATCGCCCGCATGCGCTACGGCGACGGCGGCGCCGAGTACTTCTGGGTCAACGACATGGCGCCGCGCATGGTCATGCACCCCGTCAAGCCCGAGCTGGACGGCAAGGACATGGCTGCGTTCAAGGACCCGAACGGCCTGGCGCTGTTTCAGGCCTTCGTCGACACCGTGCGCCGTGGCGGGCACGGCTTCGTGGCCTATCAATGGCCCAAGCCCGGCCACGAGCAGCCGGTGGACAAGGTCTCCTACGTGAAGGGCTTCGCGCCCTGGGGCTGGGTGGTGGGCTCTGGCATCTACGTCGACCACGTGCTGGCCGCGGCGCAGGCCCGCTGGCGCGTCGGCGTCGTGGTGGTGGTGGCCGCGCTGGCCTTCGGCTGCTACCTGTTCTGGTGCTTCTACCTCGTGATGGACGGCGGCCTGCGCGAGACCGAATACCACCTGAACGCGATGGCCAGCGGTGACCTGACCACCCAGCCCTCGCCCTGGGGCACCGACGAGTCGGCCCGGCTCATGATGAGCCTGCGCGCCATGCAGGACAGCCTGCGCGACACCGTCACGCGCGTGCGCCTGGCCAGCCAGGACATCGTGCACTCTAGCAGCGACATTGCCAGCGGTGCGCTCGACCTGTCGTCGCGCACCGAACAGGCCGCGGCCAACCTGCAGCAGACGGCCGCGTCGATGGAGCAGATCTCGTCGACGGTGCGCCACACCTCCGACCACGTGATGCGGGCCGCCGACCTGGCGCGCAGCAATGCCGAGGTGGCCACGCACGGCGGACAGGTGATGCAGCAGATGGTGTCGACGATGGCCGAGATCCACGGCGCCTCGAACCGCATCGCCGACATCATCGTCGTGATCGACGGCATCGCTTTCCAGACCAACATCCTCGCGCTCAATGCCGCGGTGGAGGCGGCGCGCGCAGGCGAGCAGGGCCGTGGGTTCGCCGTGGTGGCCGGCGAAGTGCGGCAGCTGGCACAACGGTCCGCTGCCGCGGCGCGGGAGATCAAGGCGCTGATCGGGGCCAGCGTCGAGAAGGTGACGACCGGCACCGGCATCGTGCGCGAGGCCGGCCGCGCCATCGAGCAGATCGTCGGCAACGCCGGCCAGGTGAACGAACTGCTCGACCAGATCGCCACCGGCGCGCGCGAGCAGGCATCGGGCGTGGGTCAGATCGGCCAGGCCGTCGCCGACCTCGACCGCATGACCCAGCAGAACGCCGCGCTGGTGGAGCAGACGGCCGCGGCGGCCGGTGCCATGAAGGACCAGGCCCACATGCTGGCCAGCGACGTCGACCGGTTCAAGCTGCCCGATGCGCCCGCCGGTGGCGGCAGCGCCGCCGGCCCTGGCGCGGCGCAGGGCGTGCCCGATTTCGATTTCGACCAGGCCATCGACGCCCACCGCCAGTGGCGCGTGAAACTGCGCGCGGCCATCGCCGAGCACCAGCGGCTGGACGCCGACACGATCTGCCGCGACGACCAGTGCCCGCTCGGCCGCTGGCTGCACGGCCCGGGCGGCGCCCAGTGGGGCGGCCGCCCCATGTTCACCGCCCTGATCGACCGGCACGCCGACTTCCACCTGGCCGCGGGCGACGTGGCCCGCAAGATCAACGCCGGCGCCTACGCCGAGGCCGATCGGCTGATCGGCTCGGGCTCGCGCTTCGCGCAGGCCTCGCTCGAGGTGGCCACGCTGCTGACGCGCTCCAAACAGGGCTTGTGATCAGCCCCTGCCGCCCAGCGTCGCCCGCATCGCCCGCAGCAGGCGCGGCCCGTCCACCGGCTTGGTGATGTAGTCGGCGAAGCCCTCGCGCAGGCAGGCCTCGATCGTCTCGGGCATGGCGTTGGCGCTGATCGCGATCACCGGGATGGCGGCGGTCAGCGCATCCGCGCGCAGCCGGCGCAGCACGCCCTGACCGTCGATGCCGGGCATCTGCAGATCCACCAGCACCAGGTCCGGGCGCTCGCGGCGGGCCAGCTCGATGCCCTCGGCCGGGTGCTCGGTGGTCCACACGCGCAGGCCGGTGTGCTCGTCGAGCAGGCCCTCCATCAACGCCAGGTTGACCGGGTTGTCGTCGATGCACAGCACCTTGCCCACCAGCTTGGGCGCGCCGCCGGCAGTGGGCGCCTCGGCCTCGGCATCGCGGCGGCCAGGCTGCGCGGACCAGGCATCGGCCTGGCGCAGCCGCACCCAGAAGCAGCTGCCCTGGCCGGGCACGCTGTCGATGCCGATCTCGCCGTGCATCAGCCGCACCAGCTGGTGGCTCAGCGCCAGGCCGATGCCGGTGCCCTCGGTGCCCGATTTCTCGGCGCCCAGGCGCTCGAAGGCCAGGAACAGCCGCGACTGCGCGGCCTCGTCCAGGCCGGGCCCCTCGTCGTGCACCTCGAGCCGGGCCTGTCCGTCGACCGCGCGGCAGGCCAGGCGCACGCGCCCACCGGGTCGGTTGTACTTGATCGCGTTGGACAGCAGGTTCAGCAGCACCTGTTTCAAGCGCATGCGGTCGGCCAGCACCACCACCGAGCAGTCTTCCACCGAGGGCATCTCGAGCCGCATGCCGTGGCGCGCAGCCACCGGCTGCATCAGCTGCACGCAGTCGTCCACCAGCGAGGGCAGCGCCACCGGCTCGATGCTCACGTCCATGCGGCCGGCCTCGATGCGGGCCAGGTCGAGCAGGTCGTTGATGAGGGCCAGCAGGTGCTGCCCGCCGCGCTGGATCTCGCGCACCTGGTGCAACTGCTTGTCGGTCAGGCGCCCGCCGGCATTGCGCTCGAGCAGTTGCCCGAAGCCCAGCACCGCGTTCAGCGGCGTGCGCAGCTCGTGCGACATGCTGGCCAGGAATTGCGACTTGGCGCGGTTGGCGCGCTCGGCCTCGTCGCGTGCGGCCACCAGCGCGGCCTCGGTGGCCTTCAGCGTGGTGATGTCGGTGCCGAAGGCATAGCACAGCGCCGTGCCGTCGGGCTGGTGGCCCACCGCCAGCGTGATGAGGTGGTCGCGCGACGGGCGACCGGGCACGGCGCTGTAGTGCCGGTCCTCGATCACCGACTCGCCGGCGAAGGCGCGGCGCAGGCCGCGGGCCAGGTGCTCGGCATGCTCGGGGGGGTGCAGGTCGGTCAGGTGCTTGCCGACCACCTGCTGAGGGTCGACGCCCAGCAGCTCGGCCACCCGCGCGTTGACGTAGCGGTACCGCAGCTGCTCGTCCAGCGCCGTGATGTAGCCGGGGAAGGCATCGAGCAGCGTCCGCTGCCGCGCTTCGGCCTCGCGCAGCGCCTGCAGCGCCTGCGATTCGGCGGTGACATCGCGAAAGCCCCACACCCGCACCTGCCGGCCGAGCTCCAACGTGGGGATGCAGCGGCGCACCAGCACGCGCCCGTCGCGCAGCGTCAGGCGGTCTTCCTGCGGCAGGCCGCTGGAGATGACCTCGGCGATGCGCGCCACCTCCCGGTCGGGATCGACGAAGTGCGACCGGGCGTGGGCGATGATCATCGCCGGCGTGACGCGGCTGCCCTCGCTGGCCGGGATGTCCCACAGCTGCAGCAGCTTCTCGTTGGCGAACAGCACCGGCTCGTGGGGCGAGCGTGCATCGGTGGCGAAGATCGCATCGCCGGTGGTGTTCAGCGTCAGCCTCAGGTGCTCGACGCTCGAAGCCAGCGCGGCACGGCTGGCCTCGGCGTCGGTGATGTCGCGCGAGATCATCACCACGCCGCGCCAGTCCACCGCCGGGTCGATGAACGGAAAGTAGCGCGTCTCGAGGAAGCGGTCGCGGGTGTGCAGGCTCGGGCTCGGACCGCGCACCACCTGCTCGGTGCCTTGCGCGATGCAGTCGACGATGGCCTGCCGCCGCCGCTGGCTGGTCACCACCGGGAAGACCTCTTCCACCGTGCGGCCGACGGCCGCCTCGCGTGGCAGGCCGTTGTTGCGGCACCAGGCGTCGTTGACGATGCGGTAGGCCTGGCGCTCGTCGACCACGCTCACCGGGTCGGCAATGGCGTTGACCACGAACTCGAACATGCGCAGCGAGGCCTCGGCGCGCACCCGCTCGGTGATGTCCTGCACCGTGCCGATCATGCGCTGGGCCCGCCCGGCGGCGTCGAAGAACACCTCGCCGCGCGCGTGGATGCGCCGCTCGGAGCCGTCGGGCCCGACCACGCGGTGGGTGCAGTCGTAGCGGGTGGGGCCCGTCAGGGCCCGCTCCAGCAGGGCCTCGACCGCGCTGCGGTCGTCGGCGTGCAGCCCGGCGCGGTACACCGCGTAGGTGGGCACCACGGTGCCGGGCTCCAGGCCCCAGAGCCGGAAATGCTGGTCCGACCAATGCAACTGGCCGAGGTCGATCTGCCAGTCGAAGCTGCCCAGGGCGGCCAGGTGCTCGGCCTCGCGCAGTTGCTGTTCGCTGCGCAGCACGGCCTTGGTCTGCATGGCGTCGGCGGTGCGCCGGGCGTCCGAGCGCATCAGCTGCCGGCGGGCGTTCTGCACCGTCAGGGCCACACCCACCAGCAGCACCAGCAGCATCAGCGCCAGCACCAGCGCCTGCGTGTGGCCGCTGGCCAACAGTCGGGCCAGCAGCGGCAGCAGCGCCGGCCCGACGAAGAGGGCCGCCCCCAGCCGGTCCATCGGGGTGGCGGCCAGCGTCATCGCGCACACGATCATCAGCGCGGTGACCAGCAGCGTCTGCAGGCCGGTCTCCACCGCCGGCCACAGCAGCAGGCTGCACAGCCCCCAGGCCACGCCGCGCAGGGCCAGGCAGGCGCGGTAGCGCGGCAGCCAGCGGGGGTCGGCGGTGTCGGCCGGCCCCGCGTCGGCGTGTCCGGCCGCGCGGTGCCGGCGCCACACCTGCAGGTTGACACTGCCGGCGACCAGCATCGCGCCGTACCACGCCAGCAAGCTCGTCCGCTCGGCACTGCCCCACAGCACCACCAGCAGCATCAACGCCAGCACGGTGCCGGTGCCCACGGCCACTGGCAGGCCGGCATGGTGCATGCGCACCTGTCGTTGCCACAGGGGTCCGGTGCCGGGGTGCGGGGATTCGCTCATCGTGGTGGACAGCGGGGCCGATTCTGCGTTGCCGCCGCGCCGGTGCACAGGGCGGCGCGCAGATTCTTGTGCTGCACACCGAGTCAGGGGGGGCGCCCGGACCGGCCGGCACGTCGGCCCGGGCGGTGTCGGCGTGGCCCTGTCGGGCCATGCGACGCCAGGTGGCCTGCACCGAATCACCCACCTGCAGGGTGGCGGCCTGCCGCGTTCGCTGGGTATGATGACCCCATACCGGCGCGATGCGTCCGAGTTCATGCCACCCCCGACGACAGAGCGCGCGTCCGACCCACCGAACCACCGGCGCCTGCGCCGCCGTGCCCTGGGTCTGGCGCTGGCCACACCGGTGGCCGCGCTGGGGCAGCCCGCGTCGGCGCCGCCGCGCCCGGTGGCCCTGGCCCCCCGCATCCTGCACGTGATGAGCTTCGAATCGCCCTGGCGCTGGACCGACGGGCAATTCGACGGCTTCCGCGAGACGCTCGCCCTGCCGCAGGCCCAGTGGAAGGTGTTCGAGATGGACACCAAGCGCCACCGCACCGACGAGGCCAAGGCCGAGCGGGGCCGACTGGCCCTCGAACTGATCGGGCAGTGGAAGCCCGACCTCGTCTACCTGTCCGACGACGATGCGGTGGCCCACGTCGCCCGGCCGCTGGCCGGCCAGCCCCTGCCGATCGTCTTCAGCGGCGTCAACCGCGACCTGGATTTGCACGGCCTGCGGGGCGCCCCCAACATCACCGGGGTGCTCGAGCGCGAGCATGTGTCGATGACGCTGCGGCTGCTGCAGGGCATCGTGCCCGAGGCCCACCGCCTGGCCGTCATCTCCGACCACGGCAGCTACTGGGACACCGTCATCGGCCGCGTCCGCGAACGCGCCAACCGCGTGCCCGGCTTCACGCTCGCGTCGGTGGACCGCGTGGCCACCTTCGCCGAGTTCCAGCGCACCGTGCTCGGCTATGCCCGCAGTGCCGATGCCGTGCTCTACCTCGGCGTGCTCACGCTCACCGCCGCCCAGGGCGGCACCGTGCCCTACCCGGAGGTGGCGCGCTGGGTGACCGAGCACAGCCGGCTGCCCGATGCCAGCTTCTGGATCGACCGGGTGCACCACGGCACCCTGGTCTCGATGACGGTGTCGGAGCTCGAGCAGGGCCGCGCCGCCGGGCGCCTGGCGCGGGCCATCCTGGTCGACGGCCAGACCCCGTCCAGCCTGCCGGTCGAGGCCACCACCAAGGGCCACCCCGCCATCAGCCTGGCGCGGGCGCGCCAGCTCGGCCTGTCGGTGCGGGCGCGGCTGCTGCTGTCGTCCGAGGTGGTGCGGCAGTTCGCCTGGGACAACAAGGGCGTGTGATGGCACGGGCGGCGTTTCGCACCGGACTGCGCGGCAAGGTGCTGGCCGCCACGGCGGCCGCCTTGCTCACCGTGGTGGTGGCCACCGCGGCGGTGGCGGCCTACTTCTTCGTCGAGCGCCAGACCGTGGCGCAGGTCTCGCGCTCGCATGCCATCGCCGATGCGCTGGCGATCCAGCTCGAGCGCATCCTGGCGATGGACATCGGGCTCAGCGAGCTGCAGGGCTTCGACGAGCAGTGCGACGAGGCCCTGGCGCGCCACGGCGGCCTGTCGTTCGCGATGGTGCTCGAGCCGGGCGGCGCGGTGCTGTTCCGCAGCCAGCGCGTCGACGAGCCGCCCCCGGCCTTGCCGCCGCTGGTCGGCTCGCCGTCGGCCTCGGAGCCCAGCGCACCGCGGTTGCGCACGCTCGATGGCAGTGTCGAGCTCTCCTTGTCGCCCGTGTTCTCGCCCAACGGCGCGCGGGCGGCCACCGTGGTGGTGGGCTTCCCGCTGGCGGCGCTGCGGGACGACCTCAACACCCTGCTCCTGCGGGTGGCGGGCATCGGCCTGTTGGTGGTGCTGCTGGTGCTGGGCGCCCTGTGGGCGGTGCTGTCGCGCGTGCTGGTGCGCCCGCTGGGCCGCATCGTCGACGCCGTCGAGGGCATGCGGCAGGGCGACGCGGCCGCCACCGTGCCGCTCGAGCCCGGCGCCGACGACGAGATCACCGTGCTGGCCGAGGGGTTCAACGGACTGGCCCGCACCGTGGCCGCGCGCGAGCGCGAGCTGGTGGGTGCCCGCGACGACGCGCTGCAGGCCAGCCGCGCCAAGTCGCAGTTCCTGGCGGTGATGAGCCACGAGCTGCGCACGCCCCTGAACGCCGTGCTGGGCCTGGCCGACGTGCTGGCCCGCACGCCGCTGGACAAGCGCCAGCAGCGCCTGCTGGCGCAGGTGCGCAGCTCGGGCCGGTCGCTGGCCGACATCATCAGCGACCTGCTCGATTTCTCGTCCATCGAGGCCGGCAAGCTGCGCGTGGTGCGCCTGCCCTTCGTGCTGCGCGACACGGTGCGCGAGACGGTGGACATGTTCCGCGACGAAGCCGCCAGCCGCGGCATCGTGCTCACGCTCGACATCGACCCCACGCTGCCCGAGCACCTCGTCGGCGATGCGCTGCGCACGCGGCAGGTGCTGACCAACCTGCTCGGCAACGCGCTCAAGTTCACCGCACAGGGCAGCGTGCGCGTCGTCGTGGCGCCGACCGCCGACGACCATGTGCGGCTCAGCGTGGCCGACACCGGCACCGGCATCGCGCCCGAGTTCCTGCCCCACATCTACGAGGCCTTCCGGCAGGCCGACAGCTCGTCGACACGGCGCTTCGCCGGCAATGGCCTGGGCCTGACCATCGCGCAGCAGCTGTGCATGGCCATGCAGGGCCGCATCGACGTGCGCTCGCAGCCGGGCGAGGGCTCCACCTTCTGGTTCGATCTGCCGATGCACCTGCCGGCGCTGGCCGGCGCACCGGCATCGGCCACCCCCGATGCCGCAGCCGCTGCCGCCGCGCGCCCGGCGCCGGACGAGGCCGAATCGCTGGCCGGGCTCGAGGTGCTGGTGGTCGAGGACAGCCCCACCAACCGCGAGTTCATGGTGCAGTGCCTGGCCGGCAGCGGCGCGCGGCTGACGGTGGCCGAGGATGGCCTCGCCGGCCTGGCCCGTGTGCGCGCGCAAGCCTTCGACCTGGTGCTGATGGACTGGCAGATGCCCGGCATGGACGGCCTGGCGGTGCTGGCCATGCTGCGCGAGATCGAGCAGCGCACCGGCCGCGCGCGCAGCCACGTGGTGGCCGTCACCGCGCACGCCGCACCGGGCGACCGCGAGGCCTGCCTGGCGGCCGGCGCAGACGACTACCTGGCCAAGCCCTTCACGCCGACGGCGCTGCAGGCCCGGCTGGCGCCACCGGCCCGCCGCGCCCACCTGGCCCGGCAGCAGGCCGACCGGCACATCCGGCGGGCCTGAGCCGGCACCCGCCCGAAGGGTTCAGACCTCGCAGCCTGCCCGGTGCCCGCTGTGCATCGCCCCGGCGATGTAGCCCACCTCGCCGCAGTCGCCGATGCGCTGCACCGGGATGCCCAGCTCGGCCAGTTCGTTGGACAGCCTCGCATCAGGCCGCACGCCGGTGGCCAGCACCACCGAATCGGCCTCGCTGCGGCGCTCGGCACCGGTGCCGTCGCACCACAGCACGGCGTCGCGCTCGATCGACTGCACCGCCGCGCCCGTGTGCAGGGTGCCGCCGTGCTGCACCGCCTGCAACACGCGCCAGCGGCGCAACAGCGGTAGGTCGCGCCCGGCCTCGGTACCGACCTCGAGCACGGTGACCGTGCGCCCGCGGGCGATCAGGAACTCGGCCAGTTCCAGCCCCACCAGCCCGCCGCCGACGATCACCACGCGCCGGCCCAGCGGCATCCACAGCCTGGACAGCTCTTGCAGCGCCTGCGTGCTGTCGGTCACGTGCAGCATGCCGCCGGCCTTGAACAGCGCGCGCTCCGCCAGGCCGAGCTTGGTGCGGGTGATCTCGTCGGCGCCGTCGCCGGTCATCAGCCGACGCAGCTCGTCGCCGTTCCACACGTGCGACTGGGTGGCGCCGCGCAGCGTCGGCGGGGGGCGCTGGGCGCCGGTGGCCACCAGCACCCGGTCGGGCTTCAGCACCGCCACGCTGGCTGCGTTGATCTCGGTGTTCAGGCGCACCTCGATCGGCAGCGCGTGCACCTGGGCCACCAGGTGGTCGAGCAGGCGGCCGTTGTCGGGGTAGGCCAGTGCCGCGAAGAACAGCGAGCCGCCCAGGCGGTCGCTGCGCTCGGCCAGCGTCACGCGGTGGCCGCGCAGCGCCGCCACCCGCGCCGCCTCGAGCCCGGAGGGGCCGGCGCCCACCACCAGCACGTGCAGCGGGGTCACGGCGGGCGACAGGGCGGCCTCCAGCTCGCGGCCCAGTTCGGCATTCACGGTGCAGCGCACGCGCTGGTCGAGCATCACGCGGCTGGTGCAGTCGTGGCAGTAGATGCAGGGCCGCACGTCCTCGGGCCGGTTGTCGGCCAGCTTGCGCGGCAGGTCGGCATCGGCCAGCAGGCGGCGCCCCAGCGCGACGAAATCGTAGCGGCCGGCGGCGATGTCGGCGGCGGCGGCCGCGGGCTCGATGCGCCCGGCCGCGAACACCGGGATGCCCACGGCGCGGCGGATCACCTCGGTGTTGGCCACGAAGCCGCTCGGCGCCTGCGTGGCCGGCGATTCGGCGGTGGTCGCCCCGGTGGCCAGCGTGGTGTAGGCCGACACGCTGATGGCGTGCGCGCCGGCCCATTCGCACCAGCGGGCGATGGTCACCGCGTCGTTCAGCGAATGGCCGCCGGCGCGGTGCCGCTCTTCGGCGTCCAGGCGCACCCACACCGGGTAGTCCGACCCGGTGCGGGCCTTGACGGCGGCGATGGTCTCGATCAGCAGGCGCGCCCGGTTCTCGAGCGAGCCGCCGTAGCCGTCGTCGCGCCGGTTGGCCGTCGGCGACAGGAAGCTGGCCAGCAGGTGTGTGTGCGCCGCGTGCAGTTCCACACCGTCGACGCCGGCAGCCTTGGCCCGCGCGGCCGCGGCGGCAAACTGCTCGATCACGCGCGTGATGTCGATGGCCGACATCACGCGCACCGGCATCGCACAGGCCTCGCCGGCGGCGCCGGTGAGCGGTGCGCTGGGCACCCAGGGCTCGTGCGCCAGGTCGCTGCGGGCCGCCGGGCCGGCGTGGTGCAACTGCAGCGCCAGCTTGGCGCCATGGGCATGCACCCGTTGGGCCAGCGCGGCCAGGCCGGGGATGAAGGCGTCGTTGGACAGGCCCAGCTGCCAGCGCTCGGACAGGCCCACCGGGTGCGCCACCGCGCACACGCCCACCGTCACCAGGGCGGCGCCGCCGCGCGCCCGCGCTTCGCAGAAGGCCTGCAGGCGCTCGCCGCAATGGCCCGCGTCATCGGCCAGGTTGGCCCCCATCGGGGCCAGGACGATGCGGTTGCGCAGTTCGAGCGGGCCGATGCTGCCGGTTTGCAGCAGGGGCTCAAAGGGGTGGGTCATCGGGCGGTGGGCGTGATCTGGGAGCGCAGGCAAACCCGACGCGGTGCCATCGTCCAGCCCGAGGCTGGCGTGCACCACGCACCACGTCGGCGCGCGCCGATTGTGAGCCAGCACCCCGGCCGCGGCGGCCTCGGCGGCGGCACTGAAACCCCTGTGGCGTCAAGTGTGTCGCGGAACCTGCGGCTCACCCCCAGGAACGCGGGGGATGGGTACACCCTGGAAGCGCGGCGGGTTTGGATGCAGCCCGGGCACGCGGGGGGCCGGCACGCCCGGGCGCCACGGGCCGGGTGGCCCGGTCGGCGCGCCAATCAGCGCCCGCGCCGATGCGTCGGCGCGGGCCCCCGCGGCTTGGCCGCAGGTCAGGCCGCGCGGCGGGCCGCCGGGGCGATGGTGTCGAGCGCCTGCTCGAGGTGGCTGACGGTGCGGTCGATGTGCTGCAGCTTCTCGAGCCCGAACAGGCCGATGCGGAAGGTGCTGAAGCCCTCGGGCTCGTCGCACTGCAGCGGCACGCCGGCGGCGGTCTGCAGGCCCAGGCCCAGGAACTTGCGGCTGCTCTGGATCTCGGCGTCGTCGGTGTAGCTGACCACCACGCCTGGTGCCTGGAAGCCGTCGGCCGCCACGCTGGCAAAGCCGCGCGATTCGAGCAGCGCGCGCACCCGGCGGCCCAGCGCCTGCTGGTCGGCGCGCAGCTTGTCGAAGCCGTAGGCCCGCGTCTCGACCATCACGTCGCGCAGGCGGGTGAGGGCGTCGGTGGGCAGGGTGGTGTGGTACGCATGGGTGCCCTTCTTGTAGGTCTCCATGATCTGCAGCCACTTCTTCAGATCGCAGGCGAAGCTGGTGCTGGTGGTGGAATCGATGTGCAACCGGGCGCGCTCGGACAGCATCACCAGCGCGCAGCAGGGCGAACTGCTCCAGCCCTTTTGCGGCGCGCTGATCAGCACGTCCACGCCGGTGGCGGCCATGTCCACCCACATCGCGCCCGAGGCGATGCAGTCGAGCACGAAGAGGCCACCCACCTCGTGCACCGCGGCCGTCACCTGGGCCAGGTAGTCGTCGGGCAGGATCATGCCGGAGGCGGTTTCCACGTGCGGCGCAAACACCACCGCCGGCCTGTGCGTGCGGATGGCGGCCACCACCTCGTCAATGGGCGCCGGGGCGAACGGCGACTGGCGGTCGTTGCCGGTGCGGCGGGCCTTCATCACGATGGATTCCGACGGGATGCGGCCCATGTCGAAGATCTGCGTCCAGCGGTAGCTGAACCAGCCGTTGCGGATGACCAGGCACTTGCGGTCGGTGGCGAATTGCCGCGCCACCGCCTCCATGCCGTAGGTGCCGCTGCCCGGCACCACCACCGCCGAGTGCGCGTGGTACACCTCTTCCAGCACGCCGGCGATGTCGCGCATCACGCCCTGGAACTTCTGCGACATGTGGTTGAGCGCGCGATCGGTGTACACCACCGAAAACTCGAGCAGACCGTCGGGGTCGACCGTGTTGAGCAAGCCAGGCATCGTGAAGTCTCCGTGTGCGTCCGCAGCAGGCGCGGGCGCGCAGCTTAGCACCGCGCCCCAGGCCCAGGGTGGACCGAATGCCCATGGCGGCGGTGGTCGTTCGGCGCCCGCCCCCTGAATGCGGGGCACCCCATCGGCTGCGCCACACCGGCAGCGCCACATGGGCGGGCCGCACAGGCGGGGGGCCGCACGGGCGGGCCGCACAACACGGGCGTGCCCGCATTGGCGGCGGCCCGGGGGCGGTGCGATGATCCCGCCACCGCCCGGCGTGCCGCCGGGCCAGCCCACCCCCAGGAGCNCCACCCCCAGGAGCCGCCCCCCATGGCCGAGCGCAAGGTCTGCGTCGTCACCGGATCGTCGTCGGGCATCGGCGCGGCCACCGCGCGGCGCTACGCCCGCGAGGGCTGGAACGTCGTCGTCAATGCGTCGCGCGACCCCGCCCCGGCCGAGGCCGTGGCCGCCGAGTGCCGCGCGCTGGGCGCCGACGCGCTGGTGGTGATGGCCAACGTGGGGCAAGACGCCGACTGCCGGCGCCTGGCCAGCGAGGTGGGCCAGCGCTTCGGCCGCTGCGACGCGCTGGTCAACAACGCCGGCACCACCAAGTTCGTGCCACTGAAAGACCTGGACGGCCTGGAGGCCGAAGACTTCCACCGCATCTACGACGTCAACGTCATCGGCGCCTACCAGATGACCCGAGCGCTGCTGCCGCTGCTGCAGCGCCACCCTGTCACCGGCGTCGTCAACGTCTCGTCGGTGGCGTCGATGATGGGCCGCGGCTCGTCCATCGCCTACATGGCCAGCAAGGGCGCGCTCAACGCCATGACCATCGGCCTGGCCCGTGCGCTGGGCCCCCAGGTGCGCGTCAACGCCATCGCCCCCGGCCTGGTGGAAACGCCGTGGCTGCAGCAGGGCATGGGCGCGCAGCGCTACGCCGCCGCGGTGGAAGGCTACAAGGCCGCCGCCGTGCTGGCCGAGGTGATCGCCCCCGACGACGTGGCCGACGCCGCCTGGTGGCTGGGCGCCGGCGCCGCCAAGACCACCGGCGAGGTGCTGCTGCTGGACGCCGGCCTGCGCCTGCACCGCGCCTGAGCCGCACCCGCGCCCACCCACCGCCCTGTCTGCCGAACGCAAAGGAACCCCCGCGATGACCGACCTCGTCGTGCGCCGCCTGCTGATCGACCTGGCCCCGCCGATGCCCGTGCGCTGGAACGGCGGCGACGCCTTCAGCTCGGCCTTCTTCAACGCGCTGTCGATGAGCTTTCCGGTGGGCGAGCAGTACTTCATCGATTCGGTGCGCCAGGGCCTGGCCGCGCTGCCCGAGGCCGAGCGCGCCGCCATGGCCGACGAGGTGCGCGCCTTCGTCGGGCAGGAGGCCACGCACCGGCGCCTGCACGCGCTGTTCAACCAGCACCTCGAGCAGCAGGGCCAGCGCAACACCGTGGAGCCGCGCGCCCGCCGCCGCGTGCAGGCCAACGCCCACCGCAACGTGCGCGTGCACGTGGCCGCCACCGCCGCCACAGAGCACTTCACCGCCGTCTTTGCCGACTGGCTGATGCGCCACCCCGACACCCTGGCCGGCGCCGAGCCGCGGCTGCGCACGCTGTGGCTGTGGCACGCCGCCGAAGAGTCCGAGCACCGCAGCACCGCCTTCGACCTGTACCATAAACTGAGCGGCCACCACGGCTGGCGCGTGCGCATCTACCGCTACGTCACCGTCGTGTTCTTGGCCGACCTGGCGCGCCAGACCCTGCGCAACCTGTGGCACGACGGCAGCCTGTGGCGCATGAGCACCTGGCGCAGCTGCGCCCGGCTGCTGTTCAGCCGCGACGGCATGCTGCGCGGCAACGTGGGCCAGTGGCGCGATTACCTGTCGCCCGACTTTCACCCGCTGCAGCACGAGCACCGGCTGTCCAGCGAGTGGCTGCGCGAGCATGCGCAGGCCTATGTGCCGGTGGGGGGCACGGCGGGGTAGTGGCGATCAGGCCGGCATCAGCCGGTCGAGCGGGCTGCGCACCGCGCCGTTGGCCACTTCCAGCACGTGGGTGTAGATCATCGTGGTGCTCACGTCGCTGTGGCCCAGCAACTGCTGCACCGTGCGGATGTCGGTGCCGGCCTGCAGCAGGTGGGTGGCGAAGGCATGGCGCAGCGTGTGCGGCGTGGCCGGGCGCACTATGGCGGCCAATTCGGTGGCGCGTTTGAAGGCCCGCTGAAACGTCTGGTCGAACAGGTGATGGCGCCGTCGGATACCCGTGCGCGGACACACCGACAGGTCAGCCTGCGGGAACACCCAGAACCAGGCCCATGACGCACCGGCCCGCGGGTACTTGCGATCCAGCGCATCGGGCAGTTGCACGCCGCCCTGGCCGGCCCGCGCGTCGGCCTGCCACACCGCGCGGGCGCGTTGCAGTTGCTCGGTCAACCCGCGTTCCAGCGCCGCCGGAAGCATCACCACACGGTCCTTGCCACCTTTGCCGGCGCGCACGACGATGGCGCGCCGGTCGATCTCGATGTCCTTGACGCGCAGTTGAAGCGCTTCGGTGATGCGCAGCCCGGTGCCATAGAGCAGGCGGGCCAGCAACTGATGCACGCCGTCCATGCACGTCAGCACCGCGGCCACCTCGGCCGTCGACAGCACCACCGGCAGGCGAGGTTTGTGCGCGGGGCGGCCGATGGATTCCATCCACGGCAACTGCTGGCCGAAGACCTGCCGATAGAGGAACAGCAACGCTGACAGCGCCTGGCGGTGGGTGGACGCCGACACGTGCCGCTCGGCCGACAGCCAGGCCAGGAAAGCCTCGACCTCTGCGTGCCCCATGTCCTTGGGGTGCCGCAAGCCGTGGAAACGGACGAAGGCCCGAATCCAATGGACATAGGCCTGCTCGGTACGTAAGCTGTAATGGAGGTATCGCACCTGCTCGCGAACCTGATCCAGCAAACGGCGCGGAGCCGCCGGAGCGGTAGGTTGCTGAAGGGAGGACATGATGAATCAACACTGTAATTTTATACAGCATATCGCCCCAGGCCGGGCGGCGCAAGCAGGTTGTGCCACGCGCGCATCCATGCATGGGCATTCGGACAGCCTGCAGGCGTATCTGGATACGCCTGCACGACGGTGGGCGTATCGCGAGACGCCTGCAGCGAGGTGGGCGTGTCCGGAGACGCCGGTGGATGCCGGCTCGACAACAAGTTGAACTAAACCGCTGATGCGGTAGTCGACCACGAAGGCCGTTAGCAGGGGCTGGGTCGCGTCCGGTCTCATTCGGTACTACCTTGATCCGGCGGGCATGTGCCCGCGCCATGATCGAGGAGTCGGTGATGACGCCCCTGAGACAACGCATGCTCGATGCGATGACGCTGCGAGGCATGGCCGCGCGGACGGTGGAGGCCTACATCCATGCGATGGTGGGCCTGAGCCGGTACCACCGGCGCAGCCCCGACACGCTGTCGGTTGCCGAGGTGCAGCAGTACATGGTGCACCTGCACCGCGAGCGCCGGCTCGCGTTCTCCAGCGTGAACCAGGCGGCCAGCGCCTTCAAGTTCTTCTACGGCGTGGTGCTGGGCCTGGATGCCCGCAGCTTCGACATCCCCTACGCACGCCAGCCGCAGCGCGTACCCGAGGTGCTGTCGCGCGATGAACTGGCCCGGCTGTTTGCCTGCGCGCCGCACGCCACGGCCAACGTGTTCATGAAGCTGGCCTATGCCACGGGCCTTCGGCTCAACGAGCTGTGCCACCTGCGTCGGCGCGACATCGACGATGCGCCCGATCGCATGTGCATCCACGTGGTGCAGGGCAAGGGCGGCAAGGACCGGCTGGTGCCGTTAGCGGCCGACACGCTGCAGGTGCTGCGGGCGTGGATTGCGTTGCAGCCTGCGGCGCGCAGTGGACCAGTGGATGCAGCGGGCTGGCTGTTTCCCTCACGAACCGATCCCGACCGACCGATGTTCGACCAGGCACCGCAGCGTTGGTACCGCGCGGCGGCCGCAGCGGCGGGCATCACCAAGTACGGCGGCGTGCACACCCTGCGGCATTGCTTTGCGACGCACCTGCTGGAGTCGGGCGTGGACGTCTACACGCTGCAGCAGTGGCTGGGGCACCGTCAGGTCGAGACCACCGCGCGCTACCTGCACCTGGTGCGGCCGGACTCCACGGTGGCGGCCAGGGGCGCCACGCTGTCGCTGCTGCAGGCGCTGCCCGTGCCGGGCAAGACCGCAGCGCCCACCACAGCCGGCACGGTCGCCCCGCCCGTCGCCATCCCAGTGGCCTGACACCCGCCGTGGCCACCACGCTGGCCGAGGTGCTGCGGCGCTTCGGCCCCGAGCTGCTGCGCCAGTGGCACGATCGTGGGCGCAGCCTGCGCCCGGCGCAGGCCAAGGCCTGGCAAGCCATCACCGACTGCCGCACACCGGCACTCGGCGGCCAGCGGCTGCGCTGCGACGGCTGCGGCACCGAGCAGTGGCGCTGGCACTCGTGCCGCAACCGCCACTGCCCGCAATGCCAGGGCCGCCAGCGCGAGGCCTGGCGCCGAGCCCGCGGGGCCGAACTGCTCGACGTGCCGTACTGCCACCTGGTGTTCACGCTGCCGCACGAGCTCAACCGCCTGGCCGGCGCTCACCCGCGCTGGGTCTACGACACGCTGCTGCACACCACCGCAGCCACGCTGACGCAGTTCGCGGCCGACCCGAAGTGGCTCGGGGGGCTCGGCGCCTTCACGCTGGTGCTGCACACCTGGACGCAGGACCTGCGGACCCACCTGCACGTGCACGCCCTGATGGCCTGCGGCGCGCTGGCGCACGACCCGCAGGGCCGCGCCTTCTGGCAGCCACCCCGGCGCAGCCCGACCTTCCTGTTCCCTGTGCGGGCGCTGTCGCAGGTCTACAAGGCCAGGTTCATCCACGCGCTCACCGTCGCCGAGGCCGAAGGCACCCTGCGGCTCGATCCCCAGCCCGGCCCGGCCGAGCGGATTTCGCGCACCCAGGCGCTGTGGGCCAAGCCCTGGGTGGTGTACGCGAAGACGCCGCTGGCCGGGCCGGCGGCGGTGCTGGACTACCTGAGCCGCTACACCCACCGAACGGCCATCGGCAACGAGCGGTTGCTGGCCATCACCGGCGATGCGGTGCGCTTCAGGACGCGCATCAACCGCCAGCCCGGCCACGACCCGGCTGAGCCCGCCGCCCGCCGCAGTGTCACCACGCTGGCGGGCACCGAGTTCGTCGGCCGGTTGATGCAGCACGTGGTGCCCAGCGGCTTCAAGCGCATCCGGCACTACGGGCTGCTGGCACCTGCGGCCAAGGGCCGGCGCATGGCCTCGGCGCGGGCGGTGCTGGGCATGCCTGTCGCCAGCCCCGCGGTGACCGAGGAGGTGCGTGCCTTCATGCAACGCGTGGCGGGCATCGACATTGAGCGCTGCGGGCATTGCGGCAACGGGCGCTGGCGAGTCATGGAGTGTCGGGGGCCGGAGCGGCGGACAGGGGCCGCGCCATCGCACGGCAACGCCGCGTCCACGCTCGCGACCTGCAGGGGGCCACCGTGAGCGAGCTGGGACAACGGTCATCCCGACGATCAGCGGCCGTCCCCGACGGTCGGCGGGGCCGGCTGCGTTGCCGCCAGGGATGCCGTCGATTCCAGCGGCGGACAGCCATCATCGGTCACGTCCGGCACCCCCATGCCGAGACGGGCCGAGCCCCGACCGTCCCCGGCCAAGCGGTCCCAACACGATTCATCCTCGCGCAAGTCGTTGCCACGGCCGCGGGCTGACCTTACATTCCCCATTCAACAGCCGCCGCGGCGGTTCAGTCCAACGAGGTTTATCTGACGCGGTCAGCACCGCACGCGCTGGATCGGATCGCAGGCGCGTCAGATAAACGCTATTCGTTAGGCGTCATTGAATCCAACAACGTCATGGCGACCCGAAGATCAACAATTGCCGTGCTCTGCGCGCCCATATTAGGCTGTAGTTCAATGATTACTGTCGACACATCATTCTCTGAACCAGCGGACTTCGTTGAGGTTGACGGCATACAACTGCGATACCAATTCACACGTCGCACCGGAAAAGGAGCGGTCGTTGTTTTGGTTCATGGCTTTGGCGCGTCTCTAGAGTCTTGGACAGACATCTATGCAGGCTTAGCGGAAGAGCATTCAGTAATGCGCTTTGATCTACGTGGCCACGGCCTCAGCAGCAAGCCGTTGGACAGTAATTACTCTCTACGAGACCAAGCCCTTCTACTCGTGTCGATCCTTGAGAAACTCAGAATTCAAAATGTCCATCTAGTTGGCCATTCATATGGCGGCGGGGTGGTGCTAATGGCACTTCTAGAGCACTTGAAAAGTGTAAATACCATAGCGAGGGTACGAAGCTTAACGCTTATTGACAGTGCTGGTTACCCTCAGGAATTCCCATTCTTTGTACGCGCCGTAGAAAGTCCATTGGTCCAGGCTCTAACGAATCTATTTCCATCAACATTGCGTGCCCGCGTGCTACTGACGAAGATCATGCGCGTTGACAGTCAAGTCACATCCGAACGAATACAACGGTACGCCAGATACTTTGATTTGCCAGGATACTCTCATGCGATGGGAGAAGCTGCTCGTGCGCTCGTTCCACCGGACTTAGCACAGCTAGTGCTACGGTATTCATCCTTGGCAGTGCCAACCCAAATAATTTGGGGAGCAGAAGATCCAGCCATACCGGTTGAAATGGCGCATCGCTTCAACGCTGATCTCCCAAATTCGAAACTCGAGATATTCAAATCTACCGGCCATATCCCACATGAGGAACGCCCGGCTGAAACCCTCGCTGTTCTGAAGAAGTTTATCTCGGAGGTAAAACGTTGAAAACTACAAAGGCTTTTGTTTCTAGATTCTATGCACCCGTTGCGGCTTCACTGGTTCTGCTGACTCTTGCGATCTTCACTCCAAAGGTTTTAAGTCCATCGGGTGGGCAGGCGGTTGAGGCCGAGATCAAGCTCGCCTTCATCGGAATAAAAGTGCCGCTATCAACGCTAGAGGCGGACTTTTATCTCATAAAGATTGTGCTTCTCACCTTGGGTCTGCTTGCGTTTCTGTACGCGATAAACATTGACTTCTCAAAGTACTTCCCTAGGCGCCTGAAACTAGATGCCTACTTTGATCCAAAAGGAATCGCCAGAACACTTGCCACATTCCGACCTGAGGATTTGGTTCGAATGAACATTGAATCAAATTGGTTGAACCACTTGGCCGACTATGACTCAGATGTTGTAAGTAGTCTAAAGCGAGTCTGGAATGCCCTTGGTCACACTGACCCATGGCCCGACCCAAAGGAGGAGTCACCTCGTGAGTACTTTCATTGCTCAGGCGAGACCACATTCGTGGTTCAGCGGAAGGGCCTACTTACCTATAAGGTCGTGGAGGCTGAAGGTCAGCTGCTCTACTCGGCTGACTATCCGCGCCGAGAGCGAAAGGACTTTGGTGGAGTATTTAGTCTACGAGATACATCAGCTAGCTATATAAGACCGAATTTGATTGACCTAATCAAAAGCCCAACTGTACTTATTGCGCCGGAGTTCATGCAGGTGTTCCGAGTGGACTCATGGCGGAATGAGGGGCCCTTTGACCATATCCTTATTGCTGCCACTCGAATAGCCCTATTTCCGTTGCCATCTTTTGGCGACAGCATATATCTCTGGAAAGGTCCAACTGGTCGATGGATACCAATTGCATACTGTATCTATCACGCGAATGACGCCTTGTATCTTGTATCTTCCAAAAGAAGGCAGTTGAGTTTGATTTGGAGGTCTTCTTGAAAGTCGTGGTGGCAGGCTGTGGGCAAGTGGGCAGAGGCCTGCGCGGTGGGCAACGCAAGGCGTTGTCCACGGCCAGCGGGCCGGTTCGAGCGTCAGCTCGAACTGTCCACTTGTCCACAGCCTCGCGCCTCGGCAGTGTTCGCGGTCGGTGCGCCAAACCTGATATGCCTAAGAGCATTCAGTTCGTGGGTTAGCCATTGGTCAACGCACCGACCCGTCTCATCCCAACCGTGTAGCCCGAACAGTTGTCCATCATGAACATGCATCCGCAAGGTGGGGTAGCGAATCGTGATCAGCGGCCGAACGCCGGCGTCGACGTCTGCAAGCAGCATCTCGATGTCTGCGTGAATGCGTTGGAGCTTCGCGTGGCCAATGACGCGAGTGGGTGGGACGTGGTGACCGCGACGCTCAAGGAGGCGAACGTCGATCTGGTGGTCGTGGAGGCCACGGGCGGCTACGAGCGCGGCCTGGTGTGCGCGCTGCAGCAGGCTGGCATCACGGTGGCCAGGGTCAATCCCAGGCAGGCCCGCGACTTCGCCAAGTCCATGGGGGTGTTGGCCAAGACCGACCAGGTCGACGCCCGTACCCTGCGCGACTTCGGCGACGTGCTGGCCCGCCACAAGGATCGGGCCAAGTTCATCAGCCCGATGGTCGACGCGCAGCGGCTGATGCTGGCCGAACTGATGACGCGGCGCCGCCAGCTGGTGGACATGCGGGTGGCCGAGAGCAACCGGCTCGAGCATGCGGGCAAGCACGCGGTTCGAAGCATCAAGAGCGTGCTCAAGACGCTGGACCGACAACTCGAGGCCATCGACCGCGAGATCGACGATCACATGGACCGGCACTTCAAGGACCAGCGCACGGTGCTCGACAGCGTCAAGGGCGTGGGGCCGGTGACGATACTGACGTTGACAGCGGCGTTGCCCGAACTCGGCAACCTGGGGCGCCGGCAGATCGCTAAGCTGGTCGGTGTGGCGCCACTGGCCGACGACTCAGGTTCACGCAAGGGCAAGCGGCGCATCTGGGGAGGTCGAGCCGAGGTACGCGCAGTGGTCTACATGGCCGCAACGGTGGCGATGAGGCACAACCCGGCGATCAAGGCTTTTCACAGCCGCCTGATCGAAGCAGGCAAGCCCAAGAAGGTGGCCATCGTGGCCTGCATGCGAAAGCTGCTGACCATCCTCAATGCCATGCTCCGAGACCAGTCCATGTGGAATGCCGCGAGGCATCTGCAGAACACGATTGCGGCTTGACTTTGAAGACAGTTGCTAACCCCTCGGTCGAGGCGAGGCCCAACGGCAAAGCACCAGGCCCGGCTCCGGCTGTTGTCTATCATGCCTCCGCCGGGCCTGGCGCTTCGCCGTCGGTCCCGCCTCACCTCGAACGTTAGAGCGCATGGTTCGTTCCGCAAGCATCGCTGCTATTGGCGTCTACCAACGCCATGTCTCGCCGCACAAGGGCTTCTGCTGTGCACACCGTGCGCGCACAGGACGCGCTTCGTGCTCACAGTTCGCAAAGCGCGCCATTTCCCGGTACGGCTTCGTTCAAGGTCTGGCGCTCCTTCGCAGGCGCTTCGAGGCTTGTTCCACTTCCGCAATGGCGCTGGCCTCGCAAGAAGAGTCAGCCGATGGGTCAGTTGTCAACGAGCCATGCCCAATTTGGTCAAAGGCTGGGGCTTCGTTCTGCGGTAAGTTCAGCGCCGGCTCGTGCGCCTGCTTGCCGTTCTAGCGCGGCGTTACAGCGCCTTTGGGGAAGAGCTTAAATGCAAACTGCAGTCCGTTTGTCGCCGGCGAGAATGCGCTCTAACCACTCAGTCGAGCTGACCAACTGCAGCAAGCTGCAGTCGGGAGCTCACCTCGAGCGTTAGGCGGCATAACCCATTCGACCTTCTTCGCGCACATGCATCCGCACAATACCCGCTTCCTTCTCGGCGCATCCGTCGCACTTGCTTGCTTGGCTGCCGTCGCTCAAGACGAAACGCCGAAGGCGATGCTCGCGATAGTTGGTGACGCTGATCGCCTCAACGTTGGACAAGGCGCATTCTGCGAAAGTCGGACCGAGGTGCCGTCTCCGAGCGGGAAGCAACTTCGGATCCCCGCGAACAAAGAGACCTACTTCTACATTCAATCGAGAATCCGGACTCAGTTGGCAATCTACACGTGCGAGGGAGACTTCTCATTCATGCCTTCCCCTGGATTGCTGCACGTAGTTCGATACGCGATGTCCGATGACCGATGCACGCTAGAGATGTATCACACAGAGCCTGGAGGCACCCCGAAGCCGATGCCCTTCAAGCAAGAGCAAGCGCGAGTTTGTCTCACCAAGTAGCCATCAAGCACACCAAGCAAGAGCAATGCCACCTAACTCTACGCTCAACCGGAGCGCCAACGGCAGGCCACCAGGCCCGGGCCGCAGGTACGCGGTACATTGTCTGAGGCCCGGGCCTGGCATCCTGCCGGTGGCGCCCGGTTAGCTCCACGTTATGCGTCAGAAGTGGCCCTCCTCGACAGGCTATCAGCCTGGTTCTCACGCATCGACAAGTCCTTGCTCGGGATCTTCGAACTGGAGATCGTCGAAGATCGGCATGATCGATTTGAGCTCAAGACGCGACGGGGACATTTCGTCTTTGATGGTCGACGCCGGGTTGTAAGTCGCAATGGCAGAACGTTGCTGAGATTTGAGCAGGTGAAGTCAATCGACGTGATAGCAGACAAGGACACTGGAGGGTTCAGTGAGTGGAAGATCGACTTGTACGTGAACTTCCTTCGGCGCATACGAGTTGGAACAACACTCGACGATGCGCAGGCCTCCATGGTCGGGGCCCGAATCATCACGATCACCGGAGCAAAGGGTATCGGCTGGAAGGAGCGGCATGACATCCGGTACTGAACGCACTGACGCCTAGCATGTCGCTCAACCGAAGCGCCTAAGGCACGCCACCAGGCCCGGGCCGCAGGTACGCGGCACATTGTCTGCGGCCTGGGCCTGGCGTCCTGCCGCTGTCGCCCGGCATCCCCACCCGGCGGCACCACCCAGCCGCACCGCCCCCTCAAGGCCAACGTGGCGGATGCGATCCCGGCGGCATCGAGGGGCGGCGCCAGCGCGCCGGCGTGGCCGAGAAGCGGGCGGCGTGGCGCAGCACCTGCAGGCGCCCGAAGCCGCTGTCGACGGTGTCGACATAGGGCTCGATCGGCGGGCGCTTCGCCTGCAGGCCATCGACACGCCCCAGCGTGCGCAGCCAGCGGCCGACGCCCGCGAGCGACACCTGCACATGCCAGCTGCCACCCTCGCGCGCCTGCCGCAGCAGCGCCGCCTGGGTACCGAACGCCATCAGGTAGCCGGCGGCATAGTCCAGGATCTGCAGCGGCAGGGCCTTCGGCTCGTCGACACCGAAGGCCTGGGCCTCGGCGACGTTGAAGCCGGTGGCCGTCTGCACCAGCGAGTCGAAGCCACGCCGGCCGGACCAAGGCCCTTGCGGGCCGTAGGCCGACAGGCTGACCGCGACGATGCCGGGCAACAGGGCCGCCAGGTCGTGCGGCGCAAACCCGCGCGCCGCCAGGGCGCCGGGTCGGTAGCCCTGCATGAAGACATGCGCACCCCGCACCAGCGTGGCCAGCGCCTCGCGCCCGGCGGGCTCGTCCAGGTCGAGGTGCGCGCTCAGCTTGCCCCGGCTGGTGTCGGCGATGTTGGCGATGTTGGGAAGCCGCGGCGAATTGACGAGCAGCACCTCGGCGCCGTAGGCCGCCAGGGTGCGCCCGGCCACCGGCCCGGCCAGGATGCGGGTGAGCTCCAGCACGCGCAGCCCGTCCAGCGGCAGGCCGCCGTCGCGCCAGGGCGCCCACGGTCGAGGCGGTGCGTCGCCGATGCGCTCGATCGCCACCGGCGGCTGTGTGCGCAGCGCGGCCGCCTGGGGATGGGCATCCCACTCGGCAAACGATCGTGCGGCGGCCACCACCAGACCGGCGGCGGCCGCGGCGTCCTCGAACGCCTGCGCCCGCCAGCCGGCAAGGGCCGCCTCGACGGCGGCGCGCTGGGTGTGCGGCCGCACCGGCAGGCCCAGCAGGCGCAGCACGCCGTCGCGGTGGTGCGCAAAGTTGGCGTGCACGCGCACCCAGCCATCGGCCGCACGGTACAGGCCCGACAGCTCGTCCCACAGGTTCGGCGTCTGCCCGTCCACCGTGAACCACGCCAGGCTGTCGAGCACGGCGTGTTCTGCGTCCACGCTCACCTGCTGGGCCGGCCCGCCGCGGGCGCGGCCGATCTGGGCCGCCGCCAGCGCGGCGGCACCCAGGCTGGCCTGCGCCGCGGTGGTGATGGCAAACGACGACGGCAGCACCGCGGCACGGGCCGGCAGCGCGACGTTGCCCAGCGCCTCGGGAAGCAACCCGGCGTCGCGCCACAAGGCCTCCAGGGCCTCCTGGGCCTGCACCGCAGGCCATTCCACAATGGCATCCATGTCGCGATTAAAGAAGGACGCCACGGGCACCGTCAATCTTGATCGGGCCGATCAATCCGAGTGGCTCGACGCGGCCGCCGCAGCCGCGCGGCTGGGCGTGAGCCGCAACACGCTGTACGCCTACGTCAGCCGCGGCCGGCTGGCGTCTCACCCCGCGCCGGGTTCGACCGCACGGCGCTATCGCGCCGCCGACGTGGCCGCACTCGCGCAGCGCCACGCCGGTGCGCACACGCCCAGCGCCGCGGCGCGCGCGACGCTCGACTGGGGCCTGCCGGTGATGACCTCGGCGCTGACCCTGATCGAGCGCGGTCGCTTCTGCTACCGCGGCCACGACGTGCTGGCCCTCGCCGATGCGGCCACCTTGGAAGACGTGGCCGCCCTGCTCTGGGCCGACGCGCCGGCGGAGGCCTGGGCGCTGGTGCGGGCGCGCGCGCGCCAGGCCTGCGGCGCCCGTGCGCGCGCCGGCGAGCCGCTGCACGCGCAGCTGGCGCGCGGGTGGGGCCTGGACCCGGCCGGCGCCGCGCTGCTGCGCAGGGCGCTGGTGCTGTCGGCGGACCACGAGCTCAACGCCTCGAGCTTCACGGTGCGGTGCGTGGCGTCGACCGGGGCCACGCTGGAGGCCTGCCTGGGCGCCGGCCAGGCCGCGTTGAGCGGGCCGCGGCATGGCGGCATGACGATGCGCGTCGAGGCGCTGTGGACGCAATGGCAGCAGTCGACACGCCTGGAGGCCAGCGTGCGGCGCTGGATCGACGACGTGCGCCGCACGCTGGCCACACGCGGCGGCACGCCGCCTGCGGGGGCGCTGCCTGGCTTTGGACACCCGCTGTATCCGAAGGGCGACCCGCGCGCGCGCCAGTTGCTCGCGTGCATGCCGCTCGACGCATCGCGCGAGCGCGTGATCGCGACCGTGCGCGAGGCCATCGGTCTGGAACCCGCGCTCGACTTCGCGCTGGTGGCGCTGCGCCGGTCGCTCGGCCTGCCCGAAGGCGCGGCGTTCGAGATCTTCGCCGTCGCCCGCAGCGTCGGCTGGATCGCGCATGCGCTGGAGCAACGCCAGGCGGGGGCGCTGATCCGCCCTCGCGCGCACTACACCGGGCCGCGCCCCCAGGCGGCCCCACGCGGCCGCGTTGTGCGGGTGCGCTGAGGGCTTGCCCCTTGGCCTTGGCGGGGTGGGAGGGGTCGAGCCCACCGCATCACGGGCCCGCGCAACAAAGTCCTTCGTGCACTTGGTCCCGGGTCAATCCGCTGTGCAGCGACATCCATCGGCACGCACTGCCCGAGGGTGATCGCTACCTGTACCTGAAGCAGAACGACGGCCATGTGCGTGATCCGTTCTCACATGAGCTCGTGCTGGTAGCGCGAGATGACACGAGATGGTCGCTCTGGCGCAAGAAATGCGGAAGATGCCCGTCGATGCCTACTGGACTGGCCACTGCACGGGCCACAAGGCATTCGAGATACTCAAAGAGGGCCTTGGAAACGGGCGTGCCGACTTGCCACGGCGCCATCGCAGCTTTTACAGCCGCAGCGAGAGAGCGACCGGTTCGTGGTCAGTCGAGAAAGGCGGACGCCTCGTCAGTCCAGAACCGCCAGCCGCTCGTGGCGACCGGCGGCCAGCTCGGCATCGAAAGTGCTGGCGATGCGCCGGATGAGTGCGTTGCAGCTGGCCTGCGCCGCACGCTTGAGGCTGGGCGCGTAGACCGAGACGACGCCGCCATAGTCCTCGTCGGGCGGCGAGTCGCCACTGGCCAGCAGGGACAGCACGCAGTCGCCAACGCGCAGGGTGTTGCCATCGATGCCGCGCGCCGGATCGATCCAGTCCGGCGCCAGCGCGGCGCCGGGAAGCGCCAGCACGACGCGCCTGAGCTCGTCGAGCAGCGCCGGGCGTACCCGGTCCACGCGGTACTCCAGCGTACCGCTCGAGTCCATTGCCAAGCGCCCGAGCCAGGGCTTGCGCGCAGCGCCGGGCCGCGGCAGCAGCGTCTCGCGGCCCGCGGCATCGCGCTGCCAGACGAAGTAGTGCGCGATCCACGCGGCGTCGATGTCGGCCACCTGCGCGAACGGCATGCGGCGCCGGTCCAGTCGCAGCTCGGCGGCCTTGCCGCTGGCGATGTCCACCAGCAGCAGCCCGTGCACGTGGCCGCGGCCGCGCGCGTAGTCGTACTGCGACCCAGCCAGCACGTACTGCGTGCCGCCCAGCGAGAAGGCGCGTGCCTCGTCGCCTTCACGCGACACGCTGGTCACGGGCTCGCCAGGCCGCATCGGCACCCAGGGTTCGATCTTGTGCAGCACCATCGTCTTGACATCCAGCACGCGCAGCGAGCCCAGGCGCAGCCAGCGTCCGCCGCGCAGTTCGCTGCCGCTGGCCACGTCCGACTTCTCGATGCCCCACATCAGCGATTCGCCCGGCTGGCCGGCCCGGCTGTCGAGCCATTGCGCCTCGGCCAGCGTGTTGCTGCCGCTGCCGACGGGCTGCACCTGCAGCTGGCCGTCCTTCTCGCTGACCAGCGTGAAGTCGCGCGTCACCAGCAGCAGGGTCGGCCGCGGGGCGTCTGTCAGGCGCAGCACGCGCCAGAAGCGGGTGCCCAGCCCGGGCACATCGACCTCGCGGCCGCGCCAGCGTAGCGAGTAGCTGCTGACCTCGAGCGTGGCGAACGGGTTGCCACCCTGGTTGGGGAAGGTGCCGGACGAGATGCGCCGCCCCGTGGCGACGATCTCGAACGGCCCGTGCTGCAGCGTGTCGGTGGCGGCACCGGCCTGGATCGTCGCGCCCATGGCGGCGGCCACCATCAGGATGCGGATGCGGGCAGCGGAACGACGAAGACAGTCGGGCAGGTGCATGGCGGAGCGGGGTTGACGTCGTCACGCAAGGCCTGGCGACGCCAGGCTGCAGACGACGCTGCGGAGTCTGCCCGCTCTTGGCGGCGACCGCCACTTATCGGATTGCCGTCGGCCAGCGCTGTCGGGCCACCGGGTGCAACCCAATGCGGCAGGGCGAGTGAAGCCGATCCTCAAGACACCCTGGCGCGGCGGGACCACGCTGCTGCCGACCGTGAGAAGACGGGATGCCATGACGCTGCGCGTCGCCACCGTCATCGGATGGCAGGGCGCGCCCATTCGCGGACCTCGCCGACAGCTGGCCTCGGCCGGCCCTGGCCAGTGCATCGGAAGTCCGCTTCGTGGCGCTCCGCTGTACTCACGCTGCCGGCCAGGAGCTGCCACCTGAGGTCGACCGCTCGGGATCATCGCCATGCGGGCCATGCCCGGGTGCAGGCCATGACCTCCCCGCCCTCCCGCCGACGCCCCGGACCAGGGCGCGGTGGGCCACGGGTCCATACTCGTGCCAATGCAACCGGGGGCTTGAAATGTCGGTCTTGCCTGGACAGCCCGGGATGGATGAACTCGAGCGGCTTCAGGCCGCCATCGCCGCCCTGGAGAACCAGCGCGCCTTGCTGGGCGACGCCGTGGTCGATGTTGCGCTGGCGCCGATGCGCGAACGGCTGGGGCGCCTGGGCGCCCCGAACCCCGATCAGGCCCGCCGCCAGGTCTCGGTGCTGTTCCTGGACGTCGTGGGCTCGACCGCACTCAGCGCCCGTCTCGACCCCGAGGACGTGCATGCCGTCATGGATGGCTTGCTGGAGTCGTGCACCCGTTGCGTCGCGGCCCACGGAGGCCGGGTGCTCCAGTACGCCGGCGACAACCTGCTGGCGGCCTTCGGCGCCGAGCGCGCCCGGGAAGACGACGCCGAACGCGCCGTGCTCTGCGGCCTGGCCCTGCTGGCCGAAGGCAAGTCGCTGCAGGAGCGCGTGCTCGCGGAACACGGGCACGACGGCTGCAACGTGCGCGTGGGCATCCACACCGGCCCGGTGCTGCTGGGCGGCGGGGTCGACGAAGAAGGCACCATCCGTGGCCAGGCGGTCAACATCGCGGCTCGCATGGAGCAGACGGCGCTGCCGGGGTCGCTGCGCATCAGCCACGACACCTGGCTGCTGGTGCGGGGCGCCTTCGACGCCACGGCCCAACCGCCGCTGCAGGTGAAGGGCAACGACGCGCCGCTGAAGACCTACCTGGTCCAGCACGCCGTGCCGCGCCAGCACAGGGCGGAGGCGCGCGGCCTGGGCAGCGAACAAGGCCCGTTCATCGGCCGCGAAGCCGAACTGGCGCGCCTGCGCTCGCTGCTTCAGACGGCAGCCACCGAACACCGGCCGCAGGCGCTGACCTTGATCGGCGAACCCGGCGTGGGCAAGAGCCGTCTGCTGCAGGAACTGCAGGCCGGCATGCCCGCCCTGCAGCCGCAGGTGTGGCTGCTGCCAGGGCGCACCAACCCCATGTCGCGGCTGCAACCGTTCGGCCTGTTGCGCAGCATGCTGGCCTGGCGGTTCCAGATCGCCGACGGCGACGGCCTGGAACTGGCCCGCACGCGCCTGGTCGAAGGCCTGCGTCCCTGGCTGGGTGACGCGGGCGAGGTCAAGGCGCAGATCATCGGCCAGCTCGTCGGCCTGGGCTTCTCGGCCCGCCCGGCATTGGCGGGTCTGGGACCGCGCGATCTCCACCAGCGTGCGTTTGCGGCCCTGCGCGAACTGCTGCAAGCCGTTGGCGCCGCCGGCGGCCTGCCCTGGCTGCTGCTGGAGGACCTGCACTGGGTCGACGACGGTTCGCTCGATTTCCTGGTCGAGCTGATGCAGCAGCCGGCCGCGTCGCCGCTGGTCTTGCTGGCCACGGCGCGACCTGAATTCCTGGAGCGGCGTCCCGACTGGGGACAAGGCATGGGCGCGCACACCCTGCTGCACCTGGAAGTGCTGAACGGCCCGCAAGCCGAGACCTTGGCCAGTGCCCTGCTCCAGCGCGTGGTCAGCGGCGGCGAAACCCTGCAGCGGCGCCTGGTGGAGCTGGCCGACGGCAACCCGTTCTTCATGGAGGAACTGCTGCGCATGTGCCTGGACAGCGGCGTGGTGGTCGAAGAACCGGGCCGCTGGCGCGTGCTGCCCGAGCGCTTGGCGAACGTCCGCATTCCCACCACCCTGGTGGGCGTGCTGCAGGCCCGGCTGGACGCCCTGCCGCCGAGCCAGCGCAAGGTGCTGCAGCAGGCCAGCATCGTCGGCCATGTCTTCTGGGACAAGGCCCTGGCGGCGCTGGACGCCGCGGCACCGCCCGCGTTGCCGGCATTGCAGGGCCGCCAGCTGGTGCAGCGGCGCGCCGAGAGCAGCTTCGACGACACGCCCGAGCAGGCCTTTCGCCACCACGTCCTGCAGCAGGTCACCTACGACACGGTGCTCAAGGCCGCGCGCCAGGCCGGCCACGCCGCCGCCGCGGATTGGCTGGCCGGCCGCATGGGCGATCGCGCGGCCGAATACCTGGCCGTGACCGCCCTGCACTACGAACGCGCCGGCGACCGGGCGCGAGCGCTGGACTACTACGAACGCGCTGCGCTGGATGCCGAACGCCGCTATGCCAACACGGCCGCCATCGAACACGCGGAAAGCGCGCTGCGCTGCGTCGACCCCGACGCGCTGCAGCGGCGCTACGAGCTGCACAGCCTGCGCATGCGCGTCGCCGACATCGCCGGACAACGTGGTGTGCAGGAGGTGGACGTCAAGGCCCGTCTCGCGCTGGCCGAAGCGCTGGGCGACGAAGCCCTGTTGGCCGAGGCCACCATGTCGCAGGCCTTGCTGGCGTCGCGCCGTGGCGACGAAACCCAGGCGCTGACGCTGGCAACGCGAGTCGTCGAACTGGCCGCGCGTTCGGGCGCCGTGCATGCCGGCGCCATGGCATTGGGGCAATTGGCCTGGAGCCACTATTCGCACGGAGACATGCAAGCCGCGCTCGGGCTGGCCGCGGACGCCGTGGCCGCCGCGCGCCAGGCCCTGCAGCGCGAAGACTCCAGCGCCTTGCGCACGCTGGTCTTCAAGACCTTGCTGGTCCAGGCCATCGTGCTCAGAGCCGTCGGCGCCATGCGGTCCGCGATGGCGGCCGCGACCGAGGCGCTCGAGCGGGCGACGGCCGAAGGCGCGCGCCCGGCGCAGGCCAGTGCGCAAGACGTCATCGCTGCGGTGCTGGGCGATACGGGGCGCTTGGAGCAGTCACTGGCGCAACGACAGGTCGTCGAACAGATGGCGAGCGAGCTGGGCTGGACCCACATGCGCGCCATTTCGCTGTACAACAGCGCCCGCATCGAACGCGATCTGGGGCGCCCCGAGCGTGCCTGGTCGACGCTGCGTCAGGCGCAAGCCTTTGCCGAGCAGTGCGAAATGCGCGACGTCATCGGCCGCTGCCAACTGCTCGATGGGCAATTGCATGCGGATGCCAGCGAATTCGAGCTGGCCGAAACCGCCTATGCCGCCTCCGCAGCGACCTTCGAAGCGGCCGGGCAACCCCACTTCGCGAGCCAGGCCTACGCCGGGCACGCGGCCGTCGCGCTGACCCAGGGCCGGCTCGACGCCGCCCGCGACGCCGCCGAGCGCGTGGTGCAGGCGCTCGGCGGTGCCTCGGTCATGGCTCTGGACGAAGAGGCGTGGCCCATGCTGGTCTGCCATCGAGTCTGGCAGCGCTGCGGCGACCCGCGCGCGTGGTCGGCGATCGAGCGCGCACACAAGGACATGCAGGCGAAGGCCGAGATGTCGGGCGACGAGGACTTGCGGCAGGCCATCTTGCAGGACATCCCGCTGCACCGGCAAGTGCAGGCGGCCTGGGCGGCAGCCAACGCCGAGCGTGAGGCCACGGGCCAAAGCGGTCGCGACACGATGACCTGAATGCCGCTGACAGGCGCAGGCGCGGCGCTCGCCAGCGCGCGCGAGCCCCCACCCGCCACTGCACCGGCCGGAAGCAACCAAGCGGGTAGGGCGGCGTGAACTTGCTGGCGGCTCAATGAACCCGCAGCACCTCAAACTGCTGTCGAATTGGAGCGACCTGTACCGACACCTCATCACCCTCGCATTTGCCCAGCATGGCCCGGCCCAAAGGGGCATCGCTGCTGATGACCTGAACGAGCTGAGCGCCGCTGACCAACGTCATGCTGCCTCCATCCGGGCCGAGAAAGAGCTGTTGCTGCTTGTCGTCGGAATCGACCAGGCAGACCAGCGCGCCGAGCTCGATGCCTTTGCTGGCGTCGTAAGGGCGTGGGCGGAATCGGCGCCAAATGGCCATCGCCTGGCGGATGGCTTCGGCGCGACGGGCTTGGCCGGTGGCCAGGTAGGCGGCTTCGAGTCCCAATGTGTCGTACTTGTTTTCGGCGATGTTTTCTTCATGAGTCGCCGTTTCATGGGCCGCCCGCATGGCCTGTTCGGCTTGCAGCAGGTCTTCGGCGAGCCGTTCCAGCACCTGCTGCTGCAGCAAGGATTTATCCATGATGAAAGGTCGGCATCTCGAACAAGCGGGGGGCAGGTTTTGATTATGAAGGGCTCCACCAGCCTTCGACGCTTCTGTCGGCTGCAGGTCGACTTCAGCGATGGGCACTGTCCTGTCGCCCGATTCCGTGCATCGAACGGCAGGAACGGGCCGACCGCCGGAGGCCACTGCCACGTCCGAGTCGGCTGTGGACGCGCCAGCGGTTGCCTGCCCGCCCTTGCGAACCCCACCTTCGGCACGTCGGCGCGCTTGCTCGGCGGCTACGCGCCGATCCGCAAGCGCTTGTTCATGCGCTCCGGAAAGCGGCGGTGCTTGAAGAGATCGACAACATCTTGAAGGCCCAGGTACCTGCCGCCCGGCCCGTCCTTGCCCATCACCCTCAGCAACACGGGCCACTCGCCCAGCATCAACGTCCGATCGATCAACCGCCGGTGTCCCGCAGCGCGCGCGAAGTTGGCGTCCATGTAGCTGCGCAGTTCGGCCAGTCCCAGGCCGAGCTCCGATGAACCATCGGCGTTCGACTTCTCCTTGGCGAAGCCCTGCAGTCTCGACACCTCTTTCGCATCGACCCGCCCTCGGGCGTTCAGGATCCTCGATCCCACGCCCTTCTTGTCGAGAGGCCCGCCGCGCAGCGCATTCAACTGCAAGCCGGTCCACTGGGTGCGGACCAGCGACACGGGGCTGCAGCCGTTCGCCACTGAAGCGATGGCGAACACCACGTTGCGCGGGAGGACAGGACAGCCGTCGCCGGCGCGGGCCGTGGTCGCCACGACGGCCGCGACCTTCGCAAGCGGTTCCCGGTCATCGGCCAACTGGCCCGTCGCCACGAGCGCACGCAGGAAGGGACAGGGATTGTTCGCCGACACAGGGTGTGGACTGCCCGACTTCTTGATCACGGCTTCTCCAGGAAGTGCACTGCATGACCCCGCGAACGCGCCCTGCCGTTGCGGGCCATGGCGGCTGGATGTCAGCGTGGTCGTTGCAGATCAGCTTACATCGTGACCCTGGCAGAACGCACCGTCGGTGCGGTGCAGAACACCGACCCCCGTGATTGACGGCGTGCTGCGCTGCGTTCTGAATCGGTCCACCCCAGTGCCCAGGGCTGCGCGACGTGGGGCCTGACCCGAAACAAGCCAGTCCTGCGGCAGCCACCCTCGGCGTCGTTCTGTCTGACACCGCACGGACCCGCACCAGGCACCCGATGACACTCCACGTCGATGACTGCGGGCGTTGCACCGGTCACCTTGGGCGTGACAACGCTCGCGGTCGCACGCCGGGAGAGTGACCTTGAAAGACCCTCCAAAGCACAGCAACAGGCTGTACCCCGCCCCGCAAGGACCGCGCCTACCCGATGAAGGAAGCGGCTTGTGCAGCACCCGCGGGGCGATGCGCGGCGACTTCCCAGTGGTCTGCGCCAGGTGGCTTGCCACTGCCGCAACGACAGCCGTGCCAGCAGGTCTGTCCAGAGGGCACAGACCTGTGGCGGCGCGGCTTTCGAGGCGAAGCCGCGAGCCGGATCACCGCAGGTCGAACCGGTCCAGGTTCATCACCTTGGTCCAGGCAGTGACGAAGTCGCGCACGAACTTCAGGCCGTTGTCGCTCTGCGCGTAGACCTCCGACAGCGCGCGCAGCTGCGAGTTGGAGCCGAAGGCCAGGTCCGCGCGGGTGGCGGTCCAGGTCAGCGCGCCGGTCTTGCGGTCGCGGCCTTCGAAGGCGTTGTCGCCGGTCGGCTTCCACGCGGTGGCCATGTCCACCAGGTGGACGAAGAAGTCGTTGGTGAGCTGGCCGGGGCGCCGGGTGAAGACACCGTCCTTCGAACCGCCGACGTTCGCGCCCAGCACGCGCAGCCCCCCCACGAGCACCGTCATCTCCGGCGCGCTGAGCGTGAGCTGCTGCGCCTTGTCCACGAGCATGGTCTCGGGCGAGACGCTGTACGCGGCCTTGCGGTAGTTGCGGAAACCGTCGGCCTGCGGCTCGAGCACGGAGAAGGACTCCGCATCGGTCTGCGCCGCGGTGGCATCGGTGCGCCCCGGCGAGAACGGCACATCGACGGCATGGCCCGCGGCCTTGGCCGCCGCTTCCACGCCGGCATTGCCCGCCAGCACGATCAGGTCGGCCAGCGAGACCTTCCTGCCGCCGCTCTGCGCGCCGTTGAAGCCGCCCTGGATGCCTTGCAGCACCGCCAGCACCTTGGCCAGCTGCGCCGGCTGGTTGACGGCCCAGTCCTTCTGCGGGGCCAGGCGGATGCGCGCGCCGTTGGCGCCGCCGCGCCTGTCGCTGCCGCGGAAGGTGCTGGCCGAAGCCCAGGCGGTGGACACCAGTTCGCTCACCGACAGGCCCGAGGCCAGCACGCGGGCCTTGAGATCGGCAGCGTCGGCCGCGTCGATCAGCGGGTGGTCCACGGCAGGCACCGGGTCTTGCCAGATCAGGTTTTCGCTCGGCACTTCAGGGCCAAGGTACAGGGACTTCGGACCCATGTCGCGGTGCGTCAGCTTGAACCAGGCGCGGGCATACGCGTCGGCGAACTCGTCGGGGTTGGCGGCGAAGTGGCGCGAGATCTTCTCGTAGGCCGGGTCGAAGCGCAGCGACAGATCGGCCGTGGTCATGTGCGGCGGGTGCTTCTTGCCCGGGTCGTGGGCGTCGGGGATCATGTCCTCGGGGTCGACGTTCTGGGCCTCCCACTGGATGGCACCGGCGGCCGTGGTCATCTGCTTCCACTCGTACTTGAACAGCACCTTGAAGTAGCCCATGTCCCACTGGGTGGGGTTGGGTTTCCAGGCGCCTTCAAAGCCGCTGGTGGTGGTGTCGCCGCCCTTGCCCGTGCCGTGCCTGTTGATCCAGCCAAAGCCCATTGCTTCCATGGGAGCACCTTCGGGTTCGGGGCCGACCAGGGCCGCGTCACCGGCGCCGTGCATCTTGCCGAAGGTGTGGCCGCCGGCCACCAGGGCCACGGTCTCGTGGTCGTCCATGGCCATGCGGGCAAAGGTCTCGCGCACGTCGCGGCCGGAAGCCACCGGGTCGGGGTTGCCGTCCGGGCCTTGCGGGTTCACGTAGATCAGGCCCATCTGCACCGCCGCAAGGGGGTTCTCGAGCTGGCGATCGCCGCTGTAGCGGCTGTCGGGCTTGTCGCTGGTGGCCAGCCACTCCTTCTCGGCGCCCCAGTAGACGTCTTCTTCGGGTGCCCAGATGTCGGCGCGGCCGCCGCCGAAGCCGAAGGTCTTGAAGCCCATGGTCTCCATGGCCACATTGCCGGCCAGGACAAACAGGTCGGCCCAGGAGATCGCGTTGCCGTACTTCTGCTTGAGCGGCCACAGCAGGCGGCGGGCCTTGTCGAGGTTGCCGTTGTCGGGCCAGCTGTTCAGGGGTGCGAAACGCTGGTTGCCGGTGTTGGCACCGCCACGGCCGTCGGCCGTGCGGTAGGTGCCGGCGGCGTGCCAGGCCATGCGGATGAACAGGCCGCCGTAGTGGCCGTAGTCGGCGGGCCACCAGTCCTGCGAGCTGGTCATCAGGGCGGCCAGGTCCTTCTTGAGCGCCGCGAAATCCAGCGTCTTGAAGGCCTCGGCGTAACTGAAGTCCGGGTCCATCGGGTTGGACACGGGCTGGTGCTGATGCAGGATGGCCAAGTTCAACTGGTTGGGCCACCAGTGGGCATTGGAGTGCGCGCCCTGGGTTGTCCGGGCGCCGGCGGTGTGGAATGGGCACTTCGCTTCGGTGGTCATCATGCTCTCCTGGGCTGCGTCAAAGTGGAGTCGATAGTGTTAGGCAAACGACTCCGTCAATCTAGTTGAGTGTGGCAATTGGTCGCATAGCCCCCACGCATCACACTGAAGAGGTGCGTCTCGACCCCCTCTGCTCAGAGGCGGTGCCATGACGGCAGGGGTCGCCCGCATGGCTGACAGTGAGGTCAAGTCTGCAGCGGGTTCAACCGCAGAAGATTGCATTGACGCAACGGTCTGGACGGCACGGTCGATGCCATCAGGCGTCGCCGTCCACCCCACATGGAGGTTCTGACGCTGCAGCGATCCAGGGCGCCTGGGCAAGCGCAGGCCTGGAGATCAGGCCGCCGCCGGCTCCGGAAAGCCATTGCGCCCCGGGAACTCGGGCGCCAGCTGGCGCGCGTTGGGCATCTTCACCCACAGCCGCAACATCTTGCGCCGCAGCTGCGCGTCTTGGGGGTCTTCGAAGGCCGTGCGCGAGTGCAGGACGGCGTAGTTGTTGGCGAACTGCAGGTCGCCCGGCTCCATCATCATGTCCACCCGCATGGCGGGGTCCATCATGAGGGTGTCGAAGAGGTCCAGTGCTTCGATCTCCACGCGCGACAGCGGCACGCCGCGGATCTCGTGGCCCAGCTCGATGTACTGGCGCAGGTAGCGGCAGCTGAGCTTGCCGTCTCGCACGCTGAAGATGGGCGATAGGCTGGGCTGAGGTTCGCACAGGTGGGCAAAGTACCAGGGTCGGTAGTACAGGCCCAGGTACTCGGGATGCTCGGCCAGGATGCGGTTGTAGAGCGCCGCCACGCTCACCAGGCTGCTCAGGCCCCCGGTTCTGGCCTTGCGCAGGCACAGCAGGCCCACCACGTCCGAGGGGTCCGAGTGGTAGGGCAGGTACAGGTCGGTCTCGTAGACGCGAGTGCGCTTGTCGTTGCGGTCGCCCACGGCCATGACCTCACCGAGCAGGTCACCGCGTGGGTTCTGCCGCACGGGCACGCCCAGGTGCAGGCCGATGCCGTAATAGATGGCTCGGATGTCATCCTCGCTGTAGCGCTCCACCGGGAGCCCGCGCAGCAGCACAAAGCCGCGGCCGTTTTCCAGTTCGTCGGCCCAGCGGGCGAGCTGGGGCGCCAATGCCTCGATCGGGAAATCGGCCTTGCCGAAATGCGGAAAGGCCAGACCGCGCGATTTCAAGCCGACCAGCGCACGCTCCAGCACGGCAAGGGTTTCGGCCGGCAGAGTCTGCTGCCAGGCGGGGTCATGCTGCGCGATGGCCGCGGTCCAGGCAGCGGGTGAGGTGATGGCTTGTTTGAGGATCAGGCTCATGGCAGCAGACGGCGGATGGGTTGCGCGCCCTGAGTCTAGGGCAGCGGCGCACCCTGGCCCTGGGGCCGGAGGGACGGAGGCCGATGACCAAGCTCGGTCAGAACACGTCCAGCGTCGGAAACGCCGCTGTGCCGCGAATGCAGTCCCAGAGGTAGATGGCGAAGCCGGGGTCGCCGGTCCACAGCGAGTAGCGCAGGCGACCGTACTGTGCCGCATGAGACTCGGTCTGGCGGATGCCGTGCATCGCGAAGGCACGCGCCCGCTGCAGCCACCGTGCATCGCCGGTGCGATCGAACAGCTTCAGGAAGGCGTAGCCGTTGCCGCCGGTGCCATGGCAGAGGTTGGAGCCCTTCTTCAGCGGCCCGGCGGCCCAGGTCGTTTCGCCCGCGCCAAGCAGCAGGTCATCGAGCTCATGACCGGGAAAGCCGGCCAGGTTGATGACGAAGCCCGGCGAGCCGTGGCAGTACTGCATGAGCCAGCGCGGCTGGGCGTTCCATCGTTCGAGCTGCGCCGCATCGAGCACCAGCCAGGGAACCCAGTTGACCTGTCCGCCCTCGGCCCCAGCCACCCCTTCGATGGTGGCCGCGCGCCGCACGCTCGTCGCGATGCACTCGTGCCACTGCGCCCAGTCGTCTGCGGCCAACAGGTGGCGGCCGCGGATCAGCGGCAAGGCTGTGCCCGCGAAGCCATGCACGGCATCCATGTAGGTGGAGGTATGGCCGTAGAGCTGCTGCGTCCAATAGCGGCAGCCGTGGGCTTCCGACCATTCGAGCTGAGACCACAGGACCGCCGCGGTGCGGCGGAACAGCGCTGCGAAGCGATCCTGCCCCGTGCGCTGGTGCATGAACAGCGCGGCCAGCAAGGTGCCAGGAGAACCCCACATCAGCTCCCGCGCCGGGTGCTCCATGTTGCCCTCGATCAACTCGACCAGCCGGTCGGCCGCGGCGGCGCTGCCGGTCCGCAGGTGCTCGAGCAGGCGCACCGGTGTCTCGCCCATCATGTAGGCGGCGCGTTCGCGCTCGGCGTCGTCCTTCATCCACTCGCGCGTGTGCTGCACGAGCGCGGCCGCATCCACGGTCCAGTCGCGCTGCAGCGTGCAGGCACCCGTCGCGTGCAGGTGGTGCAAAGCCCACAGCACACCACAGGTGCCGTAGTAAAGCGACGGGTTGCCGGCCTGCGTGTCGTCGCCAGGTTCAACATCCAGCGGATGAACCGGCCAGCCGCGCTGCGGGCTGAACTGCGCCTCGGTGTCGCGACAAATGGCCGCGATGCAAGCGCGCGCGCGGGCCTCATCCCACCCGTTTTCGTCTGCCGGATGCAGCGGTTCGTGGCGGTCCGGTTGGTAGAGCATGGGCCTCCAGGCGAAGGTGCGGTGAGCGCAGTCTGCCAGAGGCGCGGCGGCGTTGCCCTGTCGCCACTCGAACCGGCAGCTTGCACGGTGCCGGCAGCGCACGGCCGACAATGACGGCGTCCGGCGACCATCAGGCCCATCGCATCGTGCTCAGACTCTTTGGGCCACGGCGACGCCGGGCATCGGGGTCATTCGGCGAAAGGAGCCTGTCATGCCGTTGTGGATCACTCTGCTGCTCGCGCTGTTGCTCCCGCAGTGGGCCCGGGCCGCGCCGGTGGCGGTGGCCGCCGGCGTCTACCTGCAGCGCGACAGCTTCCAGCCCGGGCGCCAGCCCGATGGCAACAGCGTGGTCTTCGTCGGGCCGCGCGGCCTGGTGGTCGTCGACACTGGCCGTCACATCGAGCACACGCAGGCCCTGATCGATTTCGCGGCGGCGCGGGCCGCGCCCATCGTCGCCGTCGTGAACTCGCATTGGCACCTGGATCACCTGGGGGGCAACGCGCTCCTGCGCGAACGGGTGCCCACCCTGCAGGTGGTGGCTTCCAGCGCCGTGGCGCCCGCGTTGAAAGGCTGGCTGGCCAACAGCCGGCGCGAGATGCAGGCCATGCTCGATGGCGGCACGCTCGACGCCACCACCCAGACCATGGTGCGCGGGGACATCGCACTGATCGACCGCGGGCCGAAGTTGCTGCCCGACGTGGTGGTGGACGGGACGCGCACGCTGGAACTCGGCGGCTTGCCGCTGCAGATCGGGCACGAGGCCCGGGCCGTGACCGCGGGCGATCTGTGGGTCTACGAACCGAACACGCGGGTCCTGGCCGCGGGTGATCTGGTGACCTTGCCGGTGCCTTTCCTCGATACCGCCTGCGCCAGCGGCTGGAGCGCGGCGCTGTCCCGTCTGGATTCGGTGCCCTTCACGACCCTGGTTCCCGGCCACGGCGCTCCGATGAGCCGCCAGCAATTCGGCACCTGGCGCGGCGCCTTCGACGGCCTGCTGGCCTGCGCCGCCAGCCAGGCCACGGACATGACCTGCTCGGAAGGCTGGGTGAAGGCGCTCGGCGACCTGCTGCCCGTGGCAGAGCACAAGCGGGCGCAGGCCATGGTCGGCTACTACCTGCAGCACCGCCTTCGTGCCGCGCCGGTGGAGCGCGACCGCTACTGCAGCGCTGGGGGCTGAGCCGGACCGTCGCGCGGCGCGCCTAAGGCCCATTGCACGCAGGCGCCGCCGTGCCCGTGTCGGGCACCCCCCCGGGTCGTGGGGGGGGGCTGCCCACTCGCCTGTCGCATCGAGGTGCCGGCCGTCGTCTGTGCAGAAGACGGGGTCCTGCGGGCCGCGGCGAGTCCACCGCACACCGGTGATCGGCCGCCGCCAACCGCACCAGGCCACCGCGGCGGATCCGCTTTAGCGGCGCGCGGCCTACCGGGTTTGCCGGCGGGCTTCGGGTGATTCTCATGAAAGGTCCATCGATATGCTCTCCAGACTCTTCTTGCGCTGGCTCGGTGTGTTGTTGCTGTCGTGCTCGATGGCGCCCGCAGCGCTCGCGGCATTGGTCGTGACCGATTCGGGCTACAACGCCGGCAGCACGGTCTTCAATCAGAACGGCCCCGGCACTGTCGATCAGGTGGTCGGCTGGACGTTCACGGTCGGCCAAAACGACCTGCGGGTGACGGCCCTGGGGGAGTGGGACTACAACGCCGCGCGCGGCCTGGGCGGCGGCCTGGTCAGTTCGATCCTCGTCGGCCTGTGGGACAACAGCGACGGCAGCCTGCTGGCCAGCCTCTTCGTGCCGGCCGGCGCGGCCGGCACGACCTTGATCGACGACTTCCGCTTCGTCGACCTGGCCACCCCCGTGCTGCTGAAGAGCGGCCATGGCTACACCATCGGAGACCGGCGCTTTCCCTTCGGCGGAACGCAGACCCAGTTCGACCTGCAGGGCGTCGGCAACACCCCGACCGGCAGCACCGACGTGATCTTCGGGAAGAACGTCAACACGCCGACGGGCTTCGACATCAACGTGACGCCGTTGGCAGCCCAGAGACCGACCCAGAACATTGGCGGCAATGCCTTTCGCTGGATCGGCCCGAACATCGAGTACACGGTCGTTCCCACCCAGGACGTTCCCGAGCCGGGCTCGCTCGCCCTGGCGTTGCTGGGCTTTGCCCTGCTGGCGTCGTCGCGCGGTTACACCCGCACCGCGATGCGCCTGCGCGCCCACCTGGACGACTTCCTGGCGCCGGGCCAGGCGGCAACGCGGGGCTTACCTTGAAGCACAAGGTGCTCAACGTGCGCGGATGGGGGTGATGGGGGCCCTAAGATTCCTGCAAACCCCGATGCTCATAGGCTAACGCCTGAGGGGCGCGTTCGAAGCGGCCGCTGCAGGGCTGCCGCGAAGCCGCCCGGCCATGCGCAGCCCGTCGCGCGCGTTCAGACCCATCAGCACCAGGTTGGCCGCACCGGCGACCAGTTCGATGGCTTGCACCACGTAGAAGGCGCTGTCGAACGAGCCGGCCGCTGCCCATCGGTCGAGCACGATCGCGCACGGCACCAGCACCAGCAGCCCGTTGGCGGCGATGAGCGGCATGCGCTTCTTCTTGGTGTCGACGAGCCGGCCCTTGCGTAGCTTGGCGAGCCACATGCCGCTGCCACCGGCGGCGACCATCAGCGGGACCATGATCCACAGGCCCGGCGTGACGATGAGCGATTTCAGCTGGACCACCGCGACGTGCGAGCCGAGCAGTTCGGTGAGGAGGGTGGACAGGAAGAAGGTGGCGATGCACAGCGGTGCCAGGAGCCCCGCGATGAGATGGGCACGTTTGGGCATGACGATCCCCCTGGAAAGTTCGCGAATCAGGCGGCACAGAGGTTGGGCACGGCGACCTTGGCGAACAGGTGCGGCTGCGCGACCGCGCTGGACGGATAGGCGGCCAGCGCGCTGACGAAATCCGGGTGCGTGAACGCAGCGCGGAAGCTGCCCACGGACTCCCACACCGCGTAGTTCATGAACATGTGGCTGCCGCCGATGGCGCGGTGCAGCTGCGTGGACAGGAAACCCGGCTGCTGCTTCATCCAGAGGGCATCCTTCTCCCATGCGGACATCAGCGCCGGGATGTCGGTCTCGGCCACGCTGAACAGGTTCACCAGCACGACCGGGTCGGCCGACCCCTGCAGTTGCTGGTCGATGGGGCATGCGGGGTCGAGTGGGCGAAGGTTCAGCATGGGGTGTCTCCGGTGTGTGGATCGAGCCTGCACTCTAGGAGCCGCGACATGGCGCGCCTAGATCGAAGGCCGAGACACACTGTTTGGCATTCGCCGACAATCGCTGAACGCTCGACAGGGGGTGTCCGATGGACCGATTCGATGCCATGCGCGCCTTCGTGCAGGTGGTGGAAAGCGGCAGCTACACCAAGGCGGCGCTGCAGCTGAACCTGCACAAGGCCACGGTCAGCCAACAGATCCAGCAGCTCGAAGACAAGCTCGGCACGCGGCTGCTGACGCGCACCACCCGATCGGTCACGCCGACGGCAGAGGGCCTGGCGTACCACGAGCATGCGTGCGCCATCCTGCAACAGGTGGACGAGGTGGAGTCACAGCTGCGCAAGGGCACCAGCGCACCGGCGGGGCACCTGCGCATCGACGTGCCCGTGGCCATGGGGCGGCTGGTCTTTGCGCCCGAGATCCGCGGATTCCTCGAGCGCTACCCCAAGATCACGATCGAGCTGGGGTGCACCGACCGGGCGGTCGACCTGGTGCAGGAAGGGGTGGACTGCGCGCTGCGTGGTGGCCAGTTGCCGGACTCGCGGCTGTCGGCTCGCCGTGTCGGCGATCTGCGCTTTGCGCTGTGTGCCGCGCCGCACTACATCGAGCAGCACGGATTGCCCGGCACACCCGAGGACCTGGCACGCCACCATCAGGTCGGGTATGTGCTCGCGTCCACCGGCAAGGTGCGACCGGTGACCTTGATGCGCGACGGTCTCAAGGTGGAGTTCGAAGTGCCTGCGCGCTTTCAGACCACCGACAGCGCGGCGGCCCTGAGTGCCGGCCTGGACGGGCTGGGCATCGTCGTGTTGGCGGAGTTCGTGGCCAGCCACCACCTGGCCAGCGGCGCGCTGGTGCGCGTGCTGCCTGGCTGGCAATGTCCGTCGCTGCCCCTGCACCTGGTGACGCCCACCACCCGCAAGCGCGCCGCACGCGTGCAGGCCTTCATGGACTGGGCGCACGCCCTGCTGCTTCGGCGCCTGGGTCCGCAACTGGACACCCACTGAATCGGCGTGCCATCAAAGGCGGCATCCAACGGCGTTCGCCAGCACCGATGGAGCGGGGGCATCGGTTGCCGCGCGTGAGTGGGCCGTGCCTGGCCTGGACGGCCGCGAAGCTCGGCTCGGAGAGGTGCCCATGACGCCCGCCACTGGCCGGGACTGGGGGTCGGTGCCCCGCCGGAGGGCCGCCGCTCGCGATCGGTGGGCGCCCCTGCCCCATCGAGCCCCCGCCTGCGGTCGAGGCCCAAGGTGAGCAGAATGGCCACACCACGGCGTTCGTCTCATCCAGGAGCCCCCATGCGACACACCCATCTGCCTGACGGCACCCAGCTGCCCGTGCTGGGCCTGGGCACCTGGCGCCTGGGCGAAGACGCGGGCACCCGGCAGGAGGAGATCCGCACCTTGCATGCCGCCATCGCCATGGGATACCGGCTCATCGACACCGCCGAGATGTATGGCGAAGGTGGTGCCGAGCAGGTGGTGGGGCAGGCCGTGGCCGATGCCATCCGCGCCGGCGACGTACACCGCGAGGCGCTGGTCGTGGTCAGCAAGGTGTATCCGCACAACGCCAGCCGGCGCGGCACCGTGGCCGCCTGCGAGCGCAGCCTGAAGCGCCTGGGGCTGGACCACATCGACCTGTACCTGCTGCACTGGCGCGGCAACCATCCGCTGGAGGACACCGTGGCGGCCATGCACGCGCTTGTGGCGGCCGGCAAGATCCGCCACTGGGGCGTCAGCAACTTCGACGTGGACGACCTGCAGGCACTGGCGGCCCTGTTGCGCCAGGGTGAGGCCGGGGCCCCGGGCTGCGCCACCAACCAGGTGTACTACTCGCTGAGCGAGCGCGGCCCCGAGTTCAGCCTGCTGCCCTGGATGCGCGAGCGGCAGATGCCCCTGATGGCCTACAGCCCCATCGACCAGGGTGTGCTGGCTGCCGACGCGGCGCTGGCCGCCATCGCCCGGCCGCGTGGCCTGACCGCCGCCCAGGTGGCGCTGGCCTGGATCAGCAGCCAACCCGGCGTGCTGGCCATCCCCAAGGCGGGCACACTGCAGCACCTGCAACAGAACCTGGCGGCCAGCGCCGTCGAGCTGGACGCCTTCGAGCGGCAGGCCATCGAGGCGCACTTTCCGCGGCCCCGGCGCAAGACGCCGCTGGCCATGATCTGAGTGGCTGCACTGCCCGGCGCACCCCTGCGTTGAGCGGCCGCTCAGGCTGCCGTCGGCCACCGCCTGGATCCGTTGGCGCTTCCCATCCTGGCGCTCGCAAGGCGAATCGAGGATCATCACGAGCGCCGGATTCACAACGCACGTCCCCGTGGCCATGCAGCACTTCATCTTCAACCTGACCGACGGTGACAGGGTGACGGCCGAGTCGCACTTGCGCGCGAAGCGGTGGAGGGTCGGCCCCGACGAACGCCATCGCGAGGCCCTTGCGCCCGGCGATCTCGTGCTGGTCTTCGTCGCCCGCACCGGCGAGTTCGTCGGTCGCGCCAATCTCGAGACCGGGTTCCTCGACCCCATGCCGGCAGTTCCCGCCGCCCCCGGTCCAGCGGTGAGCGGGGTGGTGCTCGGCGAGGTCGAGGTCTGGTCGAGTGGCGTGCCGATGGATGTCGCCGTGCAGCGGATTGATCCGACGGGGTCCAACCCCTACGTCCAGGCGAATGCGGCCGGGTTCCGCGCGGGCGTGGTGCAGATCACCGTCAGCGAGTACGACATCGTGGTGTCGCTGCGCGACGGGGCGCGAGGCGACGCTGGGTGATCGGCCGCGCGACCTGGAATGGGCGGCACTGAGTTGCCAGAAAACATAATTGAGCGTGCGCAACTAAGCGTCAACGTCAAGTCGTCGTGAAATCAACGACTTACAACCGCTCCAAGGAAGCCGGGTAGCCGTCGAGTGAGCTTGGGCACGGCGTCACCCTTGAATGCGGCCGGGGCAGTTGTGCAACTATGCGTCTGGCCGCATCTTGTTGGCATCCCGTCTTCTGCTGTCGCACGGTTGCAAGTTCAGCAGTAAACGTGGTACTCCAGCCCAGTGAGGACGTCCTCAACGAGTTCAGCCCCCAACTGCGTCTGCAGCAGATCGATGGGCAGCTGGCGGTCCTTGAGAGGCTGCGCCTCCGCAACGGTGCCGCCCTTGGCGAAGGGCGGGCGTACTCTCGCGAGAGTGGCACCGTGGGTCACTCGGCCGAGCCATCGGCGCGAAGTTGACTGACTTCTGTCGGCGGTAAAGCGGTCACAGGACCGGGCGCGGAAGGTCGGCCTTCCAGTGACAGCTTCCATCCGGCCCGACATCATGCTCACGACCCATCGGCGACACCCACAGTTCCAAGTAGAGCGCCCTGAAGCAGCCACTCACGCGATGGATCGCATGAACATCCGAGGAAGCGCCGGCGTAGGCTTTGCCCGAACGGGTCCAGCCGCTGCATGAGCTCCATTGACGGCTTCAGAAGGTGTGTGCTGCCGTCACACCGCGGAGCCTTGACCTTGAGCACCACCTGACAGACGGCGTGGCATTGCACTCGGTCTTGGGCCAACGCGGGACGCGTCAGGTTGCGGCACAGTCGCTCCAGCCTCTGGCGGTCGTCGACTTAGCTTCGCCGCATTCCGCATGCTGAGCATCACTTGGCCGGCGGCGGCCGGCGCTGCTGTCGGTGGTACTCGCGTTGCCAGCCCTCGCGCAGCCGCATCAAGCCGTCCTGCTCGACCCAGCGCGAATCCAGGCTGTGGGCTGAAGGGCTGCGCGCGGCGGCGACCTTCGACATGTCGGTCAGGAAGTCTCGCCTGCGCTCAATGCGGCCAGAGCCCAGAGCGCTCTTGCTGATAGCCAGGCGCAGCGCGCCGTCGGGGTCGAAGAGCAGTGTGCCGCCGGCCTGGAATGCAAAGCCGGGTGCCTTGCCTTTGCGCGCCACTGTCACCCTCTGCGTCACCACAGCCACGGTGTGGAAGTGCATCTCGCCCTCGGCACCGGCGCTGCTGGTGACCTCCAGCGCGTCGATCGAAGGCAAGGACACTGTGGCACCTTTGTCGGACAGGCGCGGATCGCCGGGGGCCACCAAGCCGGCCTCGGCCATTGCCTCTGGCTGCATCAGCCATCGGCCCAGGGCTTCGGACTGGCGGCGGCGGCTCTCGGGCTCCAACGGGCGGCCGGGTCCGCCATCGAAGCGTGTAACGGCAAAGCTCAGTTCGGTCAGCAGCGGGAGGCGACGCTGCGGCGGCCCCCACAGTAGCGAGTCCTCGGTGAGGCTGAAGACATAACGCGGCAGGATTTGGCGCGCGCGGAATGCGTCGATGAGCGCTTCGCGCAGGCCGAATCGGTCGTCGGGCGTGAGAACGGCGTCGGCGGTGACCATGGCACGCAGGAACTCGCCGAGTTCGATGCTGGCCGGCGGGCAGTAGTCCAGCGCGCGCACTGTCATGGCCATGAAGCGCCTGGCCAGCGCGGCAGACTCGTCGGCCAGCGCTTCCAGCAGATCGGGGTGCAAGGCTCCTGGCGGCAGTACACCGCTGCCACCCGTGGCCAGGCGCAGCAGCCTCTGTGTGCGGCGACGGTAGACGGAATCGAAAGCATCGAAGACGGCCGACAGTAATAGCTCACCCATGTCGTGCTCTTCGAGCTTGTCGTCGTAGAGCAACTCGCCCGCTTCGCGGTCGGTGCCAGGTTTGCGGTCGGCCCGGCGCAGCGCGTCCAGCCCGTCGGCGGCGCCGAACTGGCGTGCGATGCGGCACAGCCAGTGCGCGGGCTGCTCGCCGGCCTCGCGCGCGAAGATGACGCCGCGCGATTCGCGCAGCGCGGCCAGCAGCGGCTCGCGGTGCTGAAAGTGTTGGAACAGCGCCACCAGATCGGCAAAACCCTCGTGAAAGCCCCAGACGTCGGGCCCGGTGGGCTCCATGAAGTGCGGGCGCTGGCTGTCCAGCAGCGCATGGGTCAGTTCGTGCGCGACGATGTCGTGCATCAGCGCCGTACTGGCCCAGCCTGCTCGCTCACGCGGGAAATAGCCGAACACCAGTTCGCCGCGCGACGGCTCATACCACGCGTTCTCGTCACGCGATCCCAGCGGATAGACCTTCAGCCGTTTGTGCGAACCCGCAAAGCCCCAGCCGGGCTCGCGGCCGAGCGCATGGCGGAAGTCGGCGTGAACGCGGCTGGCCACGGCGTAAACCATCTGGGCATGGAAGCGCGGGTTGGACTCCGACGGCGCATAGCCTTCTTGCATCAGCTGCTGTGGCTCGTCCAGCATCGGCGGCGCCAGCGCACGGCCCTCGTCGTCGATCATGTGCAGTTCGAACAGCGCACTACACAGGCAAGAGTAGCGCGTGCTGCCTTGGCTGGCCTCCTCCAGTATCAGGGGCTCATAGGGTACGTCGGCCACGCAGGTGCGCCCGGCCAGGCGCGATGCCGTGGGGTCGCTGGTGAAGATGTGCAGCCGCCGGTGCGACGGTTCGCCCCGCTGTAACAGCCGGCTGGCCGCCAACTCGCGCTGCATGCGCTCGTGGAGCACGAAACCGGGTCCCTCAGCCTTCGCGGATTGCTTGCGGCTTGCCATCGTCGGGCTCCGGTTCAAGTGCGGAATAGGCGCTGCGCCAGGCGCTCGGGCGGCGCGGTAAGTTGCGGCGTCTGCCGCCGAGCGGGGCCGAAGTCCTGCAGTACTTGCGTGAAAAAGGCATCGGGCGCCAACGTAGCGCCCCCGTCGCGCAGGCGGCGCGTCGCACGCAGCGTGAACTCGCCGTGCCCGCCGCTCTCCCACGCCAGCTCCTTGCTCTGGCAGGCAGCCAAGGCCACTTCTATCGGGTCGCGGCTCTCGCGGCGCAAGGGTGGCGCGCTGCGGCTGCCGGCACTGCTGCGCCGCCAGGCGAGGTAGCGCTCCTGCTGTGCAGGCGTGAGCAGCACGCGCCGAGCGCGGGCCCCAGCCACGGGTGCAGCGCGCGTGTTGCTTCCAGAGTGGCAGCAGTCCATGAAGAAGGTGACGCGCACGCCGGCCGCGACCTGGTTCAGCAGCGAGCCGATTTCGTCGTCAATGATCAGCGGCCCGCTGGAAAAATCGTGCGGGCACAGGGCCTCGTCCAGGCCCCGCGAATCGCCAGCGTCCTCGTCGCCGTTGTCGTCCTTGGCTTGTGTGCCGTGGCCGGCGAACTGGAACACCACCTCGTCGCCCGCACGCGCTTCTGTCAGCAGCGCCCGCATGGCTGCGAACAGCGGCTCGCGCCGCGCTTGCTCGTTGAAGAGTGACTGCACTTCGAAGCCCAAGGCGCCCAGCGTTTCGCCCCAGAGGCGCGCGTCATTGACGCAGCCTTGCAAGGGCGCCTGATCGTACGTGTCGATGCCCACACACAGCGCGCGACGACGGCTGGGTGGGCTGCCTCCGCCTTCGCCTTCTGAGGTGACGGCGTCGGGTGTCGGTATCGCGGCGTCGGCAACAGATCCTGAAGGCGCGATCGGGCCCTTGGACGCCAGCACGTCGTTGAACTCTTCCGGCCAGTCGGGGCCGCTGTTCCAAGGGTCACGCACGTTGCGCAATTGGCCGTCGACGAAGCGGCGCGACAGCGGCATCGTATCGTCGATGCCCAGGACTCTGCGCGCGATCGCCTCCATCGTCGACGCATCGTTGTCGAAGTCGCCATGCGCGGTGGCGCGAGTGGCACTGCGGCCTTCGCTGCGTGGCGAGGTCGACCACACTATCTCGGCCACGCCGGCTGGCGCGCCGCCAAGGCCGAACAAGGCCGACAGGCGCGCATCGCCGCGCAAGGAGTCTTCCAGGCCGAGGATGGCAGCGCCGCGCTCGCTTTCACAGGCTGCTGAGACGAGGTAAAGCAGCGACTTGCGGTACAGGTGAGCGCAATGGTCGTCGCGTTCGAGATCGCGCCGCATCGTGTATACGGTGAGCGTCTCGACCTTGTTGCCCACGAGGGGCTGCGTCAGCGCGGCAAAGGCGTCCGCGCGGATGGCCGGCGCCATCAGTTGCAGCGTCCGCCAGTCGTGCAGCCCCTTCACCTGCGCCGCAGCCTGAAGCAGGTGTGCGAGAAAGATGGAGCCGGCGCTGTGCCCGGCTGCGTGCAGTTCCAGGCTACCACCCTGCGGCCCGAAGTCCTTGGCGAACCGCCTGCAGAACTCCAGCAAGCGACCGATGAAGTAGGCCGCGCCGCCCCCCGGCGCGCTGGCGGCCGCGGCCGAGGACTTCATCGAGAACCAGACGTTGCGGCCGCCGAGCGCGCGCACGCCGGCCTCAAGCAGCGGATCGAAGACACGGTCGCTGAAGAAACCGCGGCTGCCCTCGGGCCCCTGGCGCGAACGAACAAGCAGGTCGCGCAGAGTTTCGAACAGCCCCGTTTCCCACACGAAGTGGATCGGGTAAACGCCGTTGTCACGCCACCAGCCGACATGCGCGCGTGCTGTCTGCAGCCCGTCGGACTCGTTGACCAGGCCACCGTGCGCGTACAGCAGCAGCTTGAACGGCCGGCCATTGGCCACGGCCTCTTTCGCCGCCGTCCAGGCATGCTCGAATAGCAGGGCGTCGACATCGGTTGCGCTCGTGCGCATGCGGCCCTCGCCGGAAAACTGGCCCTGGCGCAGATTGACGACATAGGGGCGCAGCGCGTCTATTGCGGCGGCATCGAGCCCGCCGCCGAATAGGCCGCGGCTAGCCGCGTGGGCGGCGTCGCGGCCAGTGTCGTGGCTGTAGTTGAGTTCCTCCATCGGCGTGGTCGTCGCGTCGGCCGCGCGGCTGCCGGCGTCGGCTGCTTCCAGAAGTACCAGCGTGCGCTTCACCACATCCGCGTCGGCGAAGGCCGATGGCGGCAGTGGCATCGAGACGTCCTTGCCCGCGCGCGACTTCGCCGCGCTGCGCGAAGCCGCACGACTGCTACCTTGGGCGGAGTTCGGTGCGGCATCGGTGCTGGGCATATGCGCGCGGACCTCGGCCACGAAGGCGTCGTGGTCGATACTATTGCCGGGGCAACTCTTGGCCGCCATCTGGTTATGGAACAGCAGCGTACCGGCGTCGAGGCCGAAGCGGCGGTTGACGAGCGCAATGACGTCCAGCACCGCTTGCCGCTGCGCACCCGCAAAGGCGTCGCCGCCGCGGTCGAAGTTGCCGACGACTTCGAACATGAACGGCCCGGCGACACCATTGCCGTTGTGGCCTACGGCGCTGGCAGGAGCGGCATTCCAGCTGCGCCCGGTCCAGACGAAGCCCTCGGGGTCGATGGTCAGGTGCTGCGCGATGTCGGCGAAGCCGCGCTCCTGCGTGTGGAAGCGCCACATGCCCTCCATCGAGGCAACGCCGCGCCACTGGCGGTGGTTGGGCTGCCAAGTGTGGTGCATGTGCACGGCCGTGACCTTGCGCTTGAAGCTGAAGGCTTGCAACACATCGGCGAACTGGGGTACAGACAGGCGTTGGAACGGGGGCGGCATAGGCAACTCCAGGCCCAGGCAGTTTGGCCAGGGCGCGCGCCGATGTTCGCATCGCCGCGCGCAGCAGCAATCCGCACTTGTGCTGAAGCCGCGGCGAGCAACTACACACCTTCGTCGAGAAGCTCGGTCAGGCAGTGGATCTCATGCATACCGCCCACCGCGACTTGGCTGCAGCGTGGCGTTGCTTCGAGCGCGCGATCGACCTGCACCGGGTGCAGGCGGCCGTCCGGGGCGCCAATGGCCGCGAGCGCAATACGCGCGAAGGTGAGGAGCGAGAGCTGCTGGGCCAGCCGCACGGCGCTGAAGGGGGAGCTGGCTTGTTGCGGAGCCCGGGTTCACCCGGGCGCCTAATATCCTGCCGACCCATCTGAGCGTCGGCTTTTCGGCGATGAGTTCGCGGCGGCGTGGGGCGGCCGCCGACCCATCAGAGACATCCGATGCGCCAAGTAGATCGTCATAAAGCTGTCGCTCGAAAGGGAGCGCGGGTGGGCGACGTAACGGTGAAGTTGCTCGTCTTGACCAAACACCCGGGCAGCAGGCCCGATGGGATCGGGCGGCAACGAAGACCCACTTACGCACCGGCACTTGGGGCATGATGCAAACGGCGAGTAGTGCGGTGAGTGCGTCGTTGTGAGGGCGCCGCGGGATGAACAGCCCCCTGTAGCACCTCGGCACCATTGAAGTCGTCACCTCCGTTCTCGGCCGCAGTGCCGGAATATCTGCACGTTTCGCCTGCTACGGACGTGCACGTCGGCGATCGGTGCGCCATGCGTATGGGCAAGGCCGACCGACTCCAGCTCCAGTGTCGCGCCGCGTGGCCCGCATGACCGACATGGGCGCCGACATCGGGCCGGAATTCAAGCAGACACCGGAAGGCCTGCGCAGTTGGCTGCGGCCCGAGATAGACAAGTTGGGGGCGCTGATTCGGGCTTCGGGGACTTACGCGGATTGAAACCGATCGGGCTGCGCGATGTTTCCGCGCGCGCCCTCCTCGTTTGGGTCAACGCGGCGCCAGCGCCAGTGTTGCTAGGGCTTGGACGGCTTCCCCTGCACACCTTGTGAGACCACGCGGGCGGCGGTCTCCATCTCTTCGACAGCGCGCAGGTGGCGCGCCGCCATGTCTTTCACGTAGCGGGCCCATACTGCATCCACTTCGGCCAAGGCGCGAGCTTTGCGGTCGCGTGCCGCGGCCAGCGTGGCGGCCGCCTGCCTGGCCAGTTCTTGGGCGGCCGTCAGTTGGTTGTGCAGTTCGGCGATCTGGTCGCCCATCTCATTGACCACCTTCTGCTGGGCGGCCAGTTTGGGAGCCAGCTCGGCCCTGCGCGTGGCATTGGCTTCTCCCGTGGCGCCGTCGAACTGGCTTTGTAGCGCCGCCAGCTCCTTGGCGGGCTCGGTGCGATTGGTCTGCGCCAGCGCCAACGCCTTGACCAAGGTTTCCACCTCAGAGCGTCTTTTCTGGTCACCCTCCAGCGCCGCGTTCAGCAGCAAGGCGGTGCCATTCACCTGGTCGCGCAACAGGGTGCGCTGCTGCGCCAGCAGGCCCAACGCTTTCAGCAGCTGCGCTGATGGCGTAGTGCCAGCTATCTTTGCCAGGCCGTCGCCCGTGGCAGCCAGGGCCTGGGTGTGCAGGGCAGCCAGGGCTTCACCACCGCTGGTGTTCAGGTTCGGCAGCGCCGCCCGCTGGCCTTCTTCGGCGGCGTAGGTGCTGTCCCAGCGCTTGCCCAGCTCGGTAGCCAGGCCATTGGCCTTCAGGCGCGTGTCCAGTTCTTCCAGCAGCCCGTTGACTGTGGTGGCGTGGTTGTCGGCAAACACCTTTAACGTGTTGCCGTAGGCCGAAGTGGCAGCGCCAGACTGGCGGCCCACCAGGCGTTGCAGCTCCAGGTCGTCGGCGCTGCCGGGCTGGCGGTTGCTCTGGCCGCGCAGCTCGTCGATTCGCAGCAGGTTGGTGTCCACCCTGCCGCCCAGGTTGTACAGCGCCAAGCTTTTGGCGGCCTTGATCATCGGCCCCAGGTCGGCACCCATGGCCTTGACGTACCAGTTGCCGACATCGTCTTTGGCGATGGCAAAGTTCGAATCGCCGCCGGCGCTGACGCGCACCTTGTTCACGTTCTGCCAGAACGATTTGTCCAACTCGCCGCGCACGTCGCGTTCACGCTGCTTGCTGATGTCGTACTCCCCCGACAGCCGCTTCACGGTGGCGGCCAGCAGGTTGCTCCATTCCAGCGCCGGGTCGGTTTGCTGGCTGGTGGTGGCCAGGGCCGAGCGCAGGTAGGTGCTGGCCGGGCGCAGATAGCTCATGCGCTCGCGCCGCGCCATCAGCGCGTCCAGCGCGGCCGTGGCTTGTTCGGCGCCAGCCGTGCTGCCGCGGTTCAACGCGTCCACACGGGTGTAGCTCAGAAAGGCCTCGATGCGGTCCAGTGTGTTCAGGGCTGAATTGGGGCTGCCATCCAGTTTTTCGGGCAGTTTCAGCGTCCGCGGCGCTGTGGCGGCCCACTGGTCCAGCTGGTTGATGGCTTCGGTCTTCAACCCGGTTGGTTCGGCAGGCAGCTTTTGCAATTCGACTTTCACCAGGCCCGCCATCGTGTCCACGTCGTGTGCGCCTTTTCCCGCCGTGGCCTGCGCCAGCACCGCGGCGCGCGCGGCCACCACGGCATCCAGCGCGGATTGGATGTGGTAGCTGGGATGCTTGGCCTTCTTGTGATCTTTCACCGCGGTGTCCGCGGTGGTGAGCTCGCCCCCCCGTTCTGTCAACTGCGCCTGGCTGGCTTGGTGGGCTGCGTGGGCTACGGTCCAGCTGTTGATGACCTCCGTGTCCAGCTTTGCGATCACCTCGGCACGAGCCAGCGCAGTCGTGGGTGCAGTGGCTTGCAGGCCGCGCATGGCTTCCTGTGCGGCCACGAGCCGTTGCAGGTGGGCCCCACCCTTGGTTTGTGCGACATTGGCCTGCTGCTCCAGCCATGCCTGGGCAAGTTTCAGCACATCGGCCACGCTGGTCTTGGCGGGCGCCGCGGCCAGTGCTGTGCGCAGCTTGGTCGCGTCGGCCGCCCAGTTGTCGGCAGCGTCGCCGGGGTCGGCCTTGAAGCTTGTGGTGACCCCCGCGGGCAGATCACGGACAAGCGTCAGCAGCAATTGCCGAGGCACCAACACGGCGTCCGCCAACCGCTGGGTTTGCACGCTGGCTGCCGTCTGGGCCGCGACGGCATCCTTGGCGGTTTTCTCCAGCTTTGCCAGTTGGGCCGCTTCGGTGCCCGCAGCGCGGGTTTTGCTGGTGCGGTAATGCTCCACCAGGTGGTCAAAGCGTTTGGCCGGGTCGATCTGGAAGGCCTGCACCGCCGACTGGTATTCGTGATTGGCAAACGCTTCCTGGTCGGCGCGCTGGAAGCGCTGGCGGCGCTGGTCTTCGGCCAGAACCAGCAGCGAATTGGCGATGACTTCCAGCGTGGCCTTGAAGGCGCGGGCGTCCTCTTCTGCGCGGCTGGTGGCCGGGGTGGTCGAGAAGCCCGCGCCCAGGGTGTCGAAGGGGTGGCTCAGGCTGCTGCTCGCAGTCTTGTCATCCACCAGGCCCAGGTTGACGGCCAAAAACTGCATACGGCTGGCCAGGTCGACCACACCGTCCTGCAGCCGCTTGGTTTCGGTGCTGTCGGCCAGGGTGATCAGGTCGCCGGCCTTGGTTTTGCTGTTGCGGTCTCTGTTGCGCTGGTTTGCCGCGTCGTCGGCCAACCGGTCCAGGCCCAGTTGCGGGCGCCCGTGGTCGAAGCCCGATGCGGTGGTTTGCTGCAGGTCGCGCAGCATGGCGTCGATTTCGGCCATCACTTCGGCGGTGGCCTCGCGTTGCACGCCTTGGCGGGTGGCATTGGCCAGCAGCGAGCTTTCGCGTGTTGGCACCCGCTGCTTCGTTTGGATGCTGCCGGGGCTGAGGGTGTTGCTGAAAGTGCAGCCCGTGCCGGTTACGGTTTCCATGACCGGCTTCAGGGCCATGAGTTCCTGCGCGTTCGCCATACGCAAGCTGCCGGCCAGGTGACGACTGGCGCCGGCTTCGGCGGCAGCGAGCGCCGAATTTTCTCTGCCAACGGCCGCTTCAATAGACTTGCTGGCCGCTTGCAAGCCGCGCAACAGCTCGCCATTGGCGGGCAGGTCGGGGTTGGCGCAGGCCAGCCGCACAGGGTGGGTCAGCTGCGCCAGGATATCGGCGCTTTGCCATTCCACTGCCCGAAGGGTTGCGTCGCGGGTGTTGACAGCCAGCAGTTGTTTGCTCTGCACCAGCAGGTCCACCAAGGCGCCCCAGGTTGGGCGCAGGGCTTCGGTCGATGCCTCCAGGGCCTTCTGCTCCGCCCATTGCGCCGCCACTTTTGCTGCGAGTTGCTCGGATGTTTCCTGCTGCGCTGGGCTGGTGGTCGGAGCCTTGTTCACAGCGGCGGCCTTTTTGGCCCGGTCATAGGTCAGCTTGGTTTCCTGGTAGCGGGCGTGGGCGCTGCGCAGTTGTTCCAGCGGCTGCGCCAGCACAGGCGCGGCCTTGTTGTCGTAGGCGCTGAGCATGTCGTTGATCAGCCGAGCGCGGCGGCATGCGTCGCTGGCTTTGGTACAGGCCACGTCCAGCCCCTGCCATTCATCACTGCGAATGAAGCGGGTGAGCGCGCTGTTGGCGACGTCTTTGCTGGCTTGATTCAGGGCGTTCTCTCGCCAGCCGGCATACACCTCATCCAGCCACTTGTTGCGCTGTATCAGCATCACTGCTTTGGCCGACATGGCGATGGACGCCAGCTGTTGCACCTGGGTATCTTCGTCGTGCACCAGCGGGCCTTTGTAGACGTCGACATCGATCTGCAGCGCGGCGCAGCCGGTCAGGCAAAACACGGCGGCCGCGCTGGCGGTGCGGCGCAGCAGGCGCGCGGGCAGGGCTTTGCCCAGGATGGGGTGGACGCGTTGCATGGTCAGGCTCCTTCGCGCGGTTCGCATGGATCGCAGGCCTCAAGGGGCGGCCAGAATGGCCTGCAGCCTGGCCTTGTCGCGGCCCATGTCCAGCAGCGCCTGCAGCGCCTCGCGGTCCACGGCGCTGCCCGACGCGCCATTGGCCGCCAGTGCCACCGTGCCCAGCGCGCTGGCAAAAGCCTGCTCCACGGTTTCGGGGCTGGCGCCCATCAGGATCACCAGCCGGTGCCCCTTGGGCGCACTGCGAAAGCCTTCAGGCCCGAACTGCATCAGGCGCCGGCCCGATTCGTTGACATTGAAGCCGGGGTTGCCGCTGTCTTTGTTGATGGTGATGGAGCCGGACTTGACGTCCAGGCTGGCCGACCCCGTCAATGCATCCACCACCTCCGCCGGCACCCAGCTGCTGGCGAACTTGGTCTGGTTCAACAGGCTGGACTGACCACGCACGCGGATGCGGTACAGCGTGGGCGGCAGCTGGCTGGCGGGGTCAAAGCTGCCCAGGTAGTAGGTTTGTTCAAGGTCGAAGCTCGGCGTCAGCGATGCCGCCACCACGCCGCTGGCCAGGATGGCCTGGTTGCGGTGCGCCACGGTGTCGCAGCCGCTGGCCAGCGCAGCCAGCATGACGGTTGTGGTGGTCAAAGCAGTCTTGTTGTTCACACCTACTCCTCCCGTTCAGACCCTGCGAAGGGTAAGGGAGCGTATCGGATGGGTGTGGGGCTGCATCCCCCTAGTTGTTGACATTCGACGTGCAGCGTGCAGCGAAGGCCTATGGCTGCGCAACGAAAAACGCTTCGCTCGGCGGAGAGTTGCGGGTTGCAGCTTCGGCGAGTGGCTGCCGCAGCGGCTGGAGCATGCTTACTTCTTGCGGCCAGCAGCAGGACAGGAAATTCAAACGCCGTTTTACTTGCACATGAACCGGCCCTGCAGGGCACTTGATTTCGCTGGATGCAGTCTCTTGGAGTTGCCTGCGACCTCCAGCGCGCCTACGGCGCCGCCAAGACGCGTCTTGCATGAGTGTTTCCTACGGGTGAACCCTGATGTCTGAGCCGCTTTGACCCTTCGACAGAACCCCGGACGCAGCCGATCTCCGCAGCTCGTGCCTCTGCCCGGCAGCGAGCTGCAATCGCACTGTCGGCCGCCTACCTATGGGTGCCCACCTCGGCGCGGCCACCAACTGGTGATAGGTTGCTTCCGCCGCGACATCGTCGAGACGGTATACCAGGAACCTGCCCGTCGCCACCGTCGGCTTCTGGCCGTTATGGCAAGACTTGCATAACGGCCAGGAGCCGACTGTGGCGACAGGCAGCTTGCCGACATCTCACCTGACCCTTCACGTGGAGTCGGCGGCCAAGCTGTAGCCGACAGGACGGCCGGCCACCTGAGAGCGACGAGACGTTTAAGGCCCAGTACCGGCGTTGGCGCGAGATGGTTGCGCTTAAGAATGCCGCCGACGCGCGGCCAGCTTGCGGCCGCCGCAGGTAGGTCGCTTTTACCAGCCAGCCGAAACGTCCAATCAGGCTCGACGCGTTCTTCGGACCGTAGCAGCTCACCTCGACGGGTTATTGAGCTTCCATCCTGCGCTTGAAACGTTCCATTTCACCCGGGTCAAACAAGAGGCACCAGAGGCCCTTGTCTATCATGCGGTGTACGTCTCGATTGCGTCGACGATTGCCATCTTCATCACGTTGCAGCCTATCAATGGCGAGTTCTTGGCAGGCCTGGCAGTAGCGGGCAACATCAGCCAGCTCGGACTTGTGATGGCGAAGGACTGCACTCAGCTTTACGAACGCGTCAAAGCGCAGATCGGCATCGTCTGCTCGCAGTTCTTCGAGATGCCGTCCTAGTTCTTCGGTTAGCGAGCCTGCATTTGTTAGACGCTGCGTCCCGAGCCAGTTAGCTAGCTCGCGCTTTGCGCGCGCGAGGGCTGTGGCAACCAAGAGCGCTCGGTCGGATTCCTGGTTTCGCTCCTCAAGGTCCTCCAGACCTTTCGCCATCTTGAAGACCATGTAGCCCAAGACCGTGAGTCCTATCGTCATCAGCAACGTGACCACCGCCACGATCACGCTGATCGCGGTCAGCAGATTGGCCGTTGGGTCACCAGAGCCGCCGCCTCCCGTGCCCGTGTTCCCCTGCCCACTCGCCGGTGCCGGCGTTGCGCTGGAACCAGATGCGGCGCTACCGGTCTGCGCGGGCGCACTTGCGGGCCTCTCCGACTGGCTAGCGACCGCTTCGCTTGGCTTTGTCGCCGGGGCGTCGGCAGCCCTGGCTGGGACCTGCACCCACATCAAGACCGCAATGGCTACCACGGCGAGCGATGACAAGGTCCCCGCAACCACCAGGGATGGCCCGATGGCACGGCGGCACTTTCGCGCAAGTTGGTCTATGGTCACAGCACGTGCCTAGCGGACAAGCAACTGATCTAAGGTCTCGACGAATTCAGCGGCTGGCACCAGCGTATGCCCGTCGCTTGAACGCGAGAGATTCTTCAGCACGATCGCCACGCCCTTCATTCGCGATGCCCCTACATTTCTGACGACCCACGAGTGAGTTTGGGGCGAGGCGCTGAGCATCATCAAGGGCGTGCTACATGCTGCAGCGAGCCATTCCGGGCGTTTCCCATCAAACTCCGAACTCCGAAGCAACCCTGCTATCTGCGCTCCGGCCTCCAGGGGAAACAGGGCTTCGTCCGGGAAGCCAAGGGGCGAGAAGTCATGCTGCGGCTCGTCATACGCCAACATGACGTCGATGATGAGCAGCGCGATGCTCTTGCGCTCAACTCCTTGTTTCACCTGATCAGCGAACGAATCCAGTGTCCGGCAACACAACAGTCTGGCTCGGTACCGGCCCAGGTTTTGCTCCAGCGCGCGCCGCCATGGGGCCAGTGCAAACGCGTACCGCGAGCCGTGTTCGTCGTCGAGCCAGATCACATCTCGAAGAGCAACGTCGTTCATTCTCAGATTCCGTCCGCAGTTTCAGTTCGCCCGATCCCGGCGCAGAAGGTCTATCGGCACCGAGAGGTCAAAAACGTAGCGCGCGTGGCCGGGACGTAGCAAGAGCGGCTTGATGTCGATGTCGAACTTGAGGCCCAGTGTGTTCGCCAACTCGTGGATGCCCCAGAGACCAACCCCTGTACCAGTCCTGCTCATCTTGCGCCCGCCCAGGGCCCGCTGCTGTCGGCGGCGGCCGGCTGACCCTTGAATCCCGAATTGCATGAGTAGTTCTGGAGAGTCGAGATTTGGGTCGTACCCGGCCTCGTTGCGGAACCTGATCCTGTAGCCGGAAAGGCTGCCGTCGACCTCGATCGGGTCTACCGCTACCTCGACACCGCTGCTGGGGTCAGCATACTTTGCAATGTTGAAGGTGAGATCCGACAGAAGCCAGGACCACAGCCGTGGCTGGCTAAGAAGGAGCCAACGCTCGTCTACTTGGTCAACGTTCAAATAGATTCGTTGCGCTTTCAGATCGCTGCTGTAGGCGGAGAAGGAGTTGTCGATCGTGCCACGAAGGTTCAACCATACGGCGCGATGCACGTCGCCTGCGGTGTCTAGGTCGTGCCCCAGCGCGGCAATGCTCCGGCGTCGCTCGATTAGCCTGGAAAGCATGGCCAGGCTTTCTGCGTGTTCGACACTTGCCTGCGCTTCCAAGCCGGTTGCGAGTTCAGACAGGACTTTCTCCAGATTCTTCAGCTGATGCCGCAGCTCAGCGTCGTCGCCGAGTGAGCTGTGCTGAATCCGTTTCCTCAACCAGGGTCTGATTTGGCCTAAAGGGGCGTCAACGGCAAGCAGGCTGTCCAACTGACTCTTGGTGACGGCGGCCTTCACCGCAGCAGCATTCAGCTCGTTTCGTCCTTGGTGAAGGATGTACTGCACCAGCTGGTTCATCGGCTTGTCAATGGCCTCCGTTTGCGCGAGCACGTACGGCAGGTAAGTCTGAATGTGCGCAACCACGGGCCTCCAGCTGGGTGGCCAGGGCGGAAGTGAGTCTTCCTCCGCTAGGTCCGGTGCATTCAGGCTGACAACGCCAATGGCTTGTTCCGCGCCCGCGGACTCGCCGATCAGGGCGAAAGCCATCACGTTGCTCCACCCGCGTTCGATGTACGGCATATCGAGCCGTGACGGAAACATCTGCACGCTCGAGTCGGGGACTGTCGCGCCTGTGACCGAGAGGAAATCGGCGCCCAGCACGAGGTCTCCCCGGGCAGCTGAAGCTCGCTCATACAGCGTTGTCGCCACGGTCTGGTCGTGGCGCGCTTGGATGAAGTGGCCTCGAAGCGATTTGTCCCCTTGCCCGGGCGCGTCGACCCCGTCCGTCTCTGTCCAAGGGTCCAATGCGAACGCGAAGACTGGGCGCGTGAGGGGGATGTCTGCGCGTGGTGCAACGTCTGGCAGGGTCACCGAGGGTGCGTGCTCCGGGAGGAGACCATTCACCTTGAAGGCATCCACGGCGGTGCCGCCGCCTAAGCGGAAGCGCATGCCTTTGCTGCGCCGGTCCTGCAGCCATATGTTCACGCCAGGGCAGAGGAAGACGTTTGCCAGGCAGCGCGCCGTGGCGTTCATGGGATGCTGCGGACTCCCAAAATCCAGAGCCTGCCACCGCTCCAACTCGACATTCGAAGCCAGCCAGTTGATCTGTCGCATCTGCCAGAGCTGACTTTGAAAGTAAATGGCCGAGCCGAGATGACGCCCGAGGACCGACAGCGGATGCCGCAGTTGGACGCCGAACTGACGGGGACCCGCCACGCTGGCTAGCGTCAGCACACCGACGACTCTGCTATTGAAAGTCAGAGGGACAGACAAAGCATCTTTGACGTCCGGGTCGCCATGTACAGCAGAATCTTGCTTTCGCTGAGCCACTGCCGACTTGAGGCTATCTAGCCGAGGCTCGATCTGGCCAGAGTAGGCAGCACGAACTGCTTGGCGCGGATCGGGTTCCATGCCGGCGTCTCGAGCCTCGCTGGGGCGCCGCCAGTCTTCGTGGAGTCCTGCGCGGTGCCGCATGAGGCGAGCGGCGCCGCTCACACGGCGTAGCAGAGGCGCCGTGTCGCTGTAGTCGCACCAGTAGATCTCTGCTAGATCCGCAGAAGTCATGGCGAGGATGTGTCGGCAGAGCTGGTCACCGTAACCGCGAAGCAGGTGTGCGACACCCCGTCCTTCAGAATCTGCTTGCTGCGCTACTGAGGGGTCGTCTGCACCCTCGGGCTCGGTAGCACGAGATTGGCGTGCGAGCGCCGTTGTCATGACCTCGACGTAGGCCGACAGCTCCGCAGATTGCCTCTCTCTGATCCTTGCGTGCAGGTCCGCCGGAGTCTCGACCCACCTTGTCGCGCCCTCGCTCTGGGGTGTGCGAATGGCGTCGTTGATGTCGACCCAGCCGTGTCGGTGTGGCATGGTCTGACGACGCCCCGCAGCAGTGATGAAGCGCAGCAAGGGCTCAACACGCGCCCCCTTGCGACGATGCACCTGTAGCGTTACTCGGTGGCGTGGGACGCCCACCCACAGCGGTCGCGTGTCAGAGGGTGTCAACTCCTGCAGCAGCGGGCCCCAGCGCGCTTGCCAACAAGAGAGTGCGGCCATGGTCTCCCAATTCGCACGCGACAGCGGCCTGCCTGCCTGCCCGTCTTTCCATTCGAACAAGTCGGGCGCTAGGCGCGCCGACAGCAACAGATTCAAGGTGTGCTGACTTTCGCTGGCCCGTCGTTTGGCCTCGATTTCGTCGATGCCAGCGCGTGCCTCGAGCGCGTGCACAAGTTCGGCCCTGTCAGGCGCCGTCTCGTGCACTTCGTTCCAGCCCGCAACGCGTGCTCGCGAGACTTGGCTCAGGTAGCGCTGGAAGGGCCCGTAGAACCACGCCCCGCCATCCCCGTAGGCATCTGCGCCCGATGTCACGAACGGGCCAACAACAAGTGCAATGTCAAGCTGCGGGCGCTGTCGGCCGCTTCTCTGATAGCCCGGCAGGACAATCAACCCGAAATGCCTGATGTTGAGGCTTCCGCGTTGTACGTTGGCATCATCAGCAGACGGCCCGTCGAGGATCTCTTGAAACTGCTCAGCCTCGCGCCAGGCCCACATGAGGACGAAGAGCGACCAATGTTCGACCATGCGTGCCAAGCTGTGCACGGGCAGCGGGTTGCTCATCTCGGTAAGCCAAACGTCGCGCTCCAAGTGCGGTAAGAGCGTGAGGAACCAGTCCGCATAGTGTCGTGGCAGCGATGTAGGCAGCGGTACGTCCGTCGCGAGGCTCAACACCCAGTCGCGCAGCGTTGCCACGTGTCTAGGATCTTTCATAGCTGCGACTAGGGCATCTGCCTCTTCTTCCGAGAGCGGCACTTGCGCGCGCCGATTGCCAGCCAAGGGGCTCGTGAGTAGAGATCGAAGCTCGAGTTGCCACTGAGTGACGAAGGCTACGAACGTATGGTCAAGATGCCTGAGGCATGAGAGGCGCAACAGCCGCAACGGTATCTGATGAGCGTGGGCGATGACGTCGAGCGAGACCTGAATCGCCTGCTGGCGCTCAATGCGTCGGCGCGCCCATTCCTCAATGCCGCACGACCTGGAATCCAGATCGTCCGCATCGAGCCACTCACGCACAGTGGGTTCGCTGACCTTACCTTCACGCGCCATTCGGCCAACCTCTTGCGTCAGCTGCAAACGCCGCAGCCCGGGGCGGATGCCAGGCCTTGTGATCGGCGGACTGCCGCTGTGCTTGTCGTGTCGTCGACAAGGCCAACCAGCGCACCAGGGCCGCCGTCGGCCATAGCCGCATCCGTGCCGCCCTCGACAAGGGCCGCCTCACAGCCTAGCTCAACAGGAATGTAACCGCGCGCCGGGCAACTGTCAGTGAGGGCGCTGGGTGGCCTGATTGCCAGCGTGTCGAACCAGGCAGGTCTTTGGCCAGAGCGGCGCCGCAGAGGCATGTCATGCTGCCACGATGACGGCCGCAGCACCACGACTCTCCAAGAAGCAAGCACGAACCATCGAATACGCGCTCAAGCAGCTGGCCAGCGCGAAGTCGTTCATTCCGATCCAGTCGATCGAAGACTTCAAGAAGGTGCCCGCGCCCTCAATGGGCGGGTCGCGGCGAAGCGCCTCGACCAGGTAGATCACGGCCATCGCCATGCCGAAGACTTCCTGCGACGCAGCAGCCAGGCCGGCGGTGGACATGGCATAGGCGCGGACTCCTTCGGTGGCCTCGGTTCATCTGCGACCGGCAGCTTCAGGGCGACGGGTTCAGGACAGCCTATGTCGCTGATGGGTCGGCTCGCGCCGGTCGGGCGTGCGATCTCGACGTCGGAAAGCTGAACCTCAACTTGAGCCACCGGATATCCGACGTCCGCGGGCGGCAGTGGACGACCCTGAACCGACATCCGCGCCCTCGAATTCGTCGCCCTGAAGCCGCCGGTCAGACCAAAGCGACACACCCGAAGGTGGTCCCGCGGCCGAGCGCACACATCGGTAGGCGACCCTGAGGGCGATTGTTGTGAGGAGCACGGCTTGAGACCGTGCGGGCTCACCAACTCGAGAGCCCATCGTGCAAGCCGTCAGCCGGCAGCCCCAGCGGGCACCGGATGGCGCCCCGGTCCACGACGAGCGCCATCGACCGGAGCAGACCACCCTGTACCGCCTGGTGCAGCAGCACGCGGCCAGCTTCATCGCTCATACCGAGGCCAGCACCGGATCGGAGCTGCCCCGGTTCGTCAAGGACGAGTTCGACGCCTTCCTCGATTGCGGCATCCTGGCGCACGGCTTCCTGAGGGTGCGCTGCGACGAGTGCGCCACGACAAGCTGTTGGCCTTCAGCTGCAAGCGTCGCGGGTTCTGCCCGTCGTGCGGCGCGCGGCGTATGTCGCAGACCGCGGCGCACCTGGTGGACCACGTCATCCCGCATGTCCCAGTGCGGCAGTGGGTGCTGTCCCTGCCGATCCCGCTGCGCTTGCTGCTGGCCGCGCAGCCGGAACTGGTCACGCCGGTGCTGCAGGTGGTACAGCGCGTGGTCACGCGCCATCTGATGGGGCAGGCCGGGCTCAAGACCGACGAAGGCCACGGCGGCGCCGTCACGCTGATCCAGCGCTTCGGCTCGGCCGCCAACCTCAACGTCCACCTGCACTGCCTGGTGCTGGACGGCGTGTACCGGGGCGGTGGCGACGGCGTGCCGACCTTCATCGAGGTGGCCGCGCCCAGAGACGACGAGCTGCACACGCTGCTGCAAACGCTCATCACCCGGCTGATGAAGCTGCTCACGCGCCGGGGGGGTGCTGGTGGAGGACATGGGCCAGACCTACCTGGCCGTGCCCGACGCCGACGCAGACGAGGCGCGCACGTTGCGGCCGTTACAGGCGGCGGCCGTCACGTATCGCATCGCCTTCGGACCGCGCGCCGGGCAGAAGGTGCTGACGCTCAGGAGCGCGATGCCCCGCGGGGGTACGGCTGGACAGCCGCTTTGCGCTGACATCGACGGGTTCAGCCTGCACGCCGCAGTCCGTGTCGAAGCGCACGATCGCAAGCGGCTGGAGCAACTGTGCCGCTACATCACCCGACCGGCCCTGTCGGACGAACGGGTGCAAGTCAACGCCACCGGGCAGGTGGAGCTGAAGCTCAAGACGCCGTGGCGTGACGGCACCACGCACCTGGTGATGGCGCCGCTGGAGTTCATGCAGCGGCTGGCCGCGCTGGTGCCACGGCCGCGGTTGCACTTAATCAGGTTTTACGGCGTGCTGGCCCCGAACGCGAAGCTGCGACCTCTGGTGGTGCCGCAGGGACCCGAGGTGCAAGAGCAGGCTAGCGAAGTCGCAGTTGCCGACGAATGCGAGGTCGAGACGCTTCAGGCCCGGCCGCACCGTATCAGCTGGGCGCGGTTGCTCAAGCGGGTCTTCGACATCGACATGTAGCACTGCCCGAACTGCGGCGGCGAGGAACTGAAGATCATCGCGGCCATCCTGGAGCGGCCGGTGATCGAGCAGATCCTGACTCACCTGGGCCTGGATTCGCAGCCACCACCCCGAGGGCGGGCGTGCGAGGCGGGGCAAGATTTCGCAGCCTGAGCCACGCCCTGAATCACGCCGGCCATCACAAACACCACGCCCCAGGGCTGCAACGCAAGACCGCAGCCGGGGCGGCGACGCGCGACGCTTCGGCGCGACACCATCGGAATCAGGGTCAACCCTGAGAACTTGACCGCCAGCGCCCCTGGTGAACGGTCCAAGGACCTGCCGACACCGCTCGACGCGACGGCTGGGGCGCCAAATCCAGGCACTTCAGGCCGTCGAAGGTCCGTCTTGGTCCTTACCCAGGGCCTTTGAATTTCCTATGCTCTGTCGCGCCTACTATCGCAGAGGGTGATCCTGCAATTTCCGGCAAATCGATCGCGGGTATATCCGGTTTGTGGGCAACGACCGCAAGGGCTCAAAGTCGGCTTGCGTTGCAACGCACAATGTCCGGCCAAGACAGGGGCAAAGGGAGAGGCATGGCCCAGAACGAGGGAGTCGCTGGCGCCGACGCGGGGCGTCCGATCCGGGTGATGATCATCGGCGGCGGCTGCGCCGGCATGAGTGCCGCGTGGCAACTCGCCCGCCAGCCCGGATTCGAGATCCACGTCTTCGAGGCCCAGGCCCATCTCGGCGGCAAGGGCGGCTCGACCCGGCTGCCGGACGGCCGGGTGCGCGAACACGGCCTGCACCTGTGGTTCGGGTTCTACGAGAACGCCTTCCGCATGATGCGCGAGTGCTACGCCGAGGTGCAGGCCCGCGGCTACGGGCCCGGTGCCGACGATCCCGAACACCGGCTGCCCCACGCCTGCTTCGACGACGCCTTCGTCCCCGAGGCCCAGGTTGGAGTCGCAGGTCTGGACGACGTCGGGCGGTGGAGGCTGTGGACCAGCGAGCCTCCGCGCACCGAAGGACTGCCTGGCACGCCGCTGGATGCGAACAGCAACCCGTTCACCCTGCCGGCCTACGTCGGGCGCTGCCTGACGCTGGTACGTGGGCTGCTGCTCAGCGTCGTCGGGCCACCCTCCGAAGACGGCAGTACCCCGACACCGCGGCTGGATCCCCGCAGTCCGCGGGCATCGATCGACGACATCGCCCGACGCCTGCGGCAGGGGGCGCTGGTGGGCGCCGGCGTGCTGGTGCAGGCGCTCGGCCTGTTCGAGGACTGGCTGCGTTCCGTGGACTTCGGTGCCGGCGTCGCCGACCGCAGCGCCGAGCTGATCGAGGTGCTGACGGCGCAGGTGCGCCGCCAGCTTCAGGATCTCACCAGCCTGGACCCTGAACTGCGGTGGAAGACCGAGGTCCTCGACATCGTGATGACGATCGCCGTGGGTCTGTACCGCGACCGCGTCCTGCTGGGCCGCGGCGGCCTCGACGCGCTCAACGACATCGACTACCGCGACTGGCTGCTGCGCCACGGCGCCACGCGCAGCGCGGTGGTCGATTCGGCCTTCATGCGCGGCATCTATGACCTGGCCTTCGCCTACCGCCAGGGAGATCGGAACCAGCCTGCCTTCGCGGCCGGCGTGGCGTTGCGAAGTGCACTGCGGATGTTCTTCACCTACCGCGGTTCGATGTTCTGGAAGATGGGGGCCGGCATGGGCGAGACGGTGTTCTCGCCTTTGTTCCGCGTGCTCGGCGGTCGGCCCGACGAGGTGCGCGGGCCGCTCGCCCTGCCCTCGCTGCCGGTGCGTTTCCACCTGGCCCACCGACTCTGGAACGTCGCACTCGGGCAGGACGCCGAGCGCGGCGTGCAGGTCGACGAGCTGCGGTTCGTCTGCGGGGCGGTGTCCGACCCACCCCTGGACCACTTCGGCTGCTGGCCCGAACCCCCGGACCCCGTCTTCGCGAAGGTGAACGAGCGCTTGTTGAGACGTGACGAGGACTTCGACGTCGTGATCTTCACGGCCGGTCCCGAAGCGCTGGCCGCCACGGTCGGTCAGGCACGCCTGGAGGCACTGCTGCCGGCCTGGGCCGAGATGACCCGGCAGGTCAGGACCGTCGCCACCCGCGCGGCGCAGATCTGGTTGCCAGACCGGCTGCCCGATCTCGGCTGGACGCGGGGGCCTGCCGCGATCAGCGCCCTCGGCGCACCGCTGGACACCTTCGCCGACATGACCCACGTGGTCGCGAGCGAGGCCGCCTGGCGTCAGGCGCTGCCTGCAGAGAAGCGGGCCTCCCTCGTTGATGTCGGGAAACCTGGCGCGCTCGTCTACCTCTGCGGCGTGGCGGCGGACGACGACGCGCTGGAGTCGGCGCAGGCGGATCTTCACAGCCTGTTCGGGCTGCCCCCGGCCGCCCGTGGTCCAGCGGCGCAGGGTTCGGATCGCGCCAATGCGAGCGCCCACCGGGTCGATGCCGACGACGAGCGCTGGACCGACGCACTGGCAGGGATCTGGGCGGCCGCTGCGGCCGATCCGTCCGTGCGGCCGGTGCTCATCCAGATGTTGTCCACGGCGCAGTCCCAGCCATCGGACGCACTGGCACGGCGCCTGGTTCGCCTGCTACGGGCCCGTCCCGAGTGGGCCGAACGCCTGCGGCAGGTCGCCGGCGCTGCGCCCGCGCCGGCCTCCGGCCGCTGGCCGCAGGCGCTGTGGCCGAAAGGATTCGCCGTCACGGGCGAGGCGAAAGGCCCGCTGGCCGACGCCGTACGCGGCGCCGACCTGCGGATCAACGGCCATGGCTCCGAGCGCTACACGCTGTCGCTGCCCAGGACCATCCGCCACCGCGTTTCACCGCTGGACACGTCCGTGGCGAACATGGTGCTGGCCGGGGACTGGACCGCGTGCGGACTGGACGTCGGCTGTGTCGAGGCGGCGGTGATGTCCGGCATGCTCGCAGCGCATGCCGTGGGCCTGGGCCGGCCTACCCTGGACGAGATCGTAGGCTTCAAACATCCATGAGCGACCAGCCGACTTCACTCCGCGACGGTCACGGCCGTTACCGCCGCGTCCCATCGGCCGCCTCGGGGCCGGACCGCCGCGTCGGCGGCTTCTACCGTTCGTCAGATGGCGATGCCGGCCCGAGGCGCGTGATCGGCCGGCCCTTGGCTTCGACCGAAGACGCGGTGATCGCGGCGGTGCGGCTGGCCTACGACGTGGCCGATGCCCAGGTCGATCGCAGCCTGCGCATCGCGTCGCGGCTGAAAGCCGCAGGCGACACTGCGACCGGCACGGACAGCGACCGACTGGCCTTGCAGTCCCTGGAACGGCTGGCCCTGCGGGCGGGCGAGTCGGCCCTGGCGTGGATCGAACTGTCGGCTGCCGAGCCGGGGAGTCCGCTGCGCCGGGTGCTGGCGGCGGAGTACCGGTGGCTGGGCCGCCTGTTCGGGCTGACCGACCAGGCGCCCGCAGCGACCGCAGGGTCGCCGACCTCGGGGAACGTCCAGGCGGCTCCCGTGCCGACCGGCGGCACGGAGGCAACGCCGCCGAGGGACCCGGCCGTTCTGCCGATGATGCGAAGCGAAGTGCCGCGCCCGGTGCGGGTGTCGTTGCAGGCGCAGTCCGACCTCGGCTCGGAGCCGCTGCGTTGCGTGTTCTCCGTGCCCGGCGAGAAGCCCGTGCCGGCCCTCTTGCGGTTCGATGCCAGGAGGCAGGCCTGGGTGCTGGAGCTGCCGGATCTCACGGCCCATTCAAGCGCCACCTGGACCGCCGCCGCCTGCGCCGACGACGGCGTGCAAGTGGCCATCGTCAAGCTCGAGCTGCTGTGATGGCCGTGCTTGCCGCGGATCCGCCCCGTGTCGACGATGTGCTGATCCGCGACGTGCTGGAGGACTACGCCACCCAGGTGCGCGCGGGCGTCGACGCGTGGCTGGCCGGGGTCGACGAATCACCGTACCTGGGCCCGCTGCTGGCCGACTACCCGCGACGCGGCGGCAAGATGCTTCGCGCGACCCTGTGCCTCGCGGCGGCGCATGCGCGCGGCGCGGCAGCGGGGGCAGCGATGCCCACTGCGGTGGCGATCGAATTGCTGCACAACGCCTTGCTCGTCCACGACGACATCGAGGACGGCAGCGAGCAGCGTCGCGGCATCCCCACGTTGCACGAACTGCATGGCGTCCCCCTTGCGCTGAACGCGGGCACCGCCCTGATGCTGCATGCGCACGGTCCGCTGTGGAGCAATTCCGAGCGGCTGGGGGGACGCCTGGCGCTGCGCGTTGTCGAGGAGTTCCACCGCATGGGGCTCCACGCCGTCGAAGGGCAGGCGCTGGAACTGGGCTGGCAGCGCGACAACCGCACCACCGTGGACGAGCGCGACTATCTCGAGATGGTCCGCCTGAAGACCTGCTGGCAGACCACCATCCACCCGTTGCGTGTCGGCGTGCTGATCGGCAGCCAGGGCGCGGACGCGCTCGACCCGTTCGATCTGGTGGGCTTCTTCCTCGGGGCCGCCTTCCAGATCCAGGACGATCTGCTCAATCTCGAAGGCGGCCCGGACTACGGCAAGGAGATCGACGGCGACCTCCGCGAAGGCAAGCGCACCTTGATGGTGGTGCACGCACTGCGCCATGCAGCTGCGGCCGAACGCGGCCGCCTGGTCGAGTTCCTGGGCCTGGCGCGGGCCGACCGCTCGGACGGCGATGTGGACTGGGTGCGTACGCTGATGGATCGGACCGGTGCACTCGACGCCGCACGGACAACGGCGCGCGCGCTGGCCGGCGCGGCGCTGTCGGAGTTCGATCGCTGTACGGCGCACTGGCCCGATTCGCGCGACCGGCGGTTCTTGCGCCAGCTCGTGCTGTGGGTCGTGCGTCGAACGCACTGAGTCGTTGGGAGGTCGACCATGAGACCTGTGCTGATCTACGGAGCCTATGGCCGGACGGGGAGGTTGATCGTCGAACAGGCCGCACGGTTGCCAGGGTGGCGACTCATCCTGGCCGGGCGGGATCCTGGCCGGCTGGCCGAACTGGCCCGGCCGCTCGGCCTGGAGACCCGGGCCTTCACGCTCGACCGGCCGGAAGCGGTGCGGGACGGACTTCGCGAGGTTGGCGTGGTCGTCAATGCGGCCGGACCGTACGCGGCCACCGCGGAGCGCCTGGCCAAGTCGGCGATCCGGGTCGGCGCGCACTACGCCGACCTATGCGGGGAAGAGGCCGCGTGGCGTCAGGTCAAGGCGCTCGACCGGCTGGCCGCCGAGTCGCGGGTGGCACTGGTGTGCGGAGCAGCCGTGACGCCGGGTCTCTCCGCGCTGCTGCTCGCCAGCCTGGTGGCCCGGCAAGTCCTGCCTCGCTTCCTGGGGGAGGTGCGCATCGTCCTCTCGCGCCCCGACGGTCTGGGCAGCGGCAGCCTGCGCACGCTGTGGGAGAGCAGCCTCGACCGCGTGCTGGTGGTCCGCCAGGGGGTCGAGCGGACCGTGCCGGTCGGCCGTCACGAGCACCTCATCGACTTCGGCGCGACGCGGCCCGGGCCGCGCATCGCGATGGCGGCCGGCCTGGTCGACACGTTGGCCGTGGCAGACACGCTGGCAGCGGCCGCGATCCGGGCCGACGGCATCTGCAGCTTCGTCGAGGCTGGCAGCGGGTCGCGCTGGCTCGCCGATGCGGCGGCCTGGGCTGCGCCGCTGCGAACCCTGCCCACCAGCCGGCCGATGGCGGCCCTGGCGGCATCGCTGCTCGACGCGACGCCGGTCGAGCCGCTGGTCGTGGCCTTGCAGGTCGAGGACCCGTGGCGCGCGCCCCTCGTCGACCAGCGGTTCACCGTGCCCGAGCCTTACAGCGCCAGTGCCGCGATCGCGGTCGCCGCGGCGCGTCTGCTGGCGCAGGCGCAGCCTGAATCGGTGTACGGCTGGAAGGGCATCGGAACGCTGCTGCGCGGTCAATCGGAGCTGGCGACCTCGATGGATTCATTGGAGCCCATTTCACGGTGAACGCTGCGGACCAGACCTGGCTCGCCATGTTCCCGCTAGCGACCGAAGCCGGTGTGCCTCGGGACTCGGTCTTCTACTCGGTGGTAAACATCCTGCGCACCAAGGATGGGAAATCTCCGGACACCGTGGTCGTCGAAGTGACGAGGAAGCAGGAGGGCCACTGGATCGTCGTGATGGCGGTGCAGTCGGGTGGCGATCCGTCGCGGGTCGAGGCGGTGATCGCGTTCTCCGACTCCAGCGTGCGGTGCGGCCAGCTCTCACAGGACGGCCTGCCTGCCTTCGAGGCAGCGATCACGGCTCGCGACGACGGCTTGCACGTCGAGGTCCATGCCTTTGCGCGCGCGCAGCCCGGCGGCCCCCCTGGCGACGGGGGCGCCACGCTCACCCGCTTCATCGTTGGGGGACTGCCCTTGCTGCAGCCGGTGCCGCCCCCCGAGCAGAACGTCTCGACCGCCCACTACGTTTCGCTGTACTTCCACCAGCGCGTCGTCGCACCCGATCCGATCGATCCGGCGGCCACGGTCCGGGTGCTCGCCGACGGCGGAGTGAGGCTGTCCGGAGAGTTTCGCGGCGATGAGGAGCCGCCCACCGTCACCTTGGATATTCCGGAACTGCGCTATCCGAACCTCAGGCCGCTCAGCTCCGCCGAGCAGCGTCAAGCCAGCCGGGTTTTGCGCGGACAGTGGAGTGGTGTCATGTCCGAGCGGCCGCAGGCGAACCAGCCCAACGGACTGCCGCCTTCGACCCGCCGATCGCGCGACGAACTGCAGTACGTACCGGCGAGCTTCCGCTTCGAGTCGGTGGACTGGCTGGGCTTCCGCATCGACCTGCAGGACAGCTGCGGCGACCCTCGCGCCGTCGCCGACCTGCTCGCCGAACTGACGGCTCCGCTGAAGCCACTGGACCAGGGGTATGAGGCCGCCGGCACCACGCTGACGCTGGACCTGCTTCGCTACGGACGCATGCACATCGCCGAGCGCTTCGGCGAGCTGACCCCCAATGACTGGTTCAGCCAGCACGAGTTGGCACTTCGCATCGCGGTGCGAAGGCCGGGGGAAGCCCGCAGCGCGTCGTTCGTCGCGGCGATCTGGGTCGACAACCCCTGGTCGCGCTACCTGGGCCGGGAACTCCAGGGCTTCGACAAGCGACTGGCGGCGGCACGGGACGGACGCGGCCGGAGGCTCGACGACCGGGGTCGCATCGACGGGGTCGAGGTGCCTTTGTGGCAGGTGGCCGCAGTGAACGCCGTCGATCGCGAGCCGGAGGCCCCGCCCGTGCTCGCTTTGGGCTACGGCGTGGATCCTGCGGCTGCACCGTTGCTCGACATCGCGACCACCCGGCTGGTCGACGGGCCCGGCACGCTCGCGGGCCTGCTCGACGAGGAGGGTCTGGCGATCGCCGGCAGCCGGCCCTGGACGCGCGGTGAGTTCAACAACGTCCAGGTCTCGCCCTGCGACGCGCGACCGCTTCCCCGAGCATTGATCGAGAGCCGCTTCAACTTCTCCAAGCTGCGGGTCGGCTTCCCGGATGGGCTCGCGCGGCTCAGCCTGGGGACCTACGGCTTCCGCACGCCGCCGGCCTGGCAGGGCCTGTGCGACTTCCTGGACCGCCATGGCGGCAGGGAACTGACCCTGCCGGCCGGCGACTGGTACCGGATCTCATGCGATCTGCGCATGGAGGTGGTCGACCCGCTCGGCTGGTAGATGCCTCGGTCACCGGGGGGTTCACGCTCCTGTCGCCGACCACGATGGCGGCAGCCATGCCTGCAACAGCGCGGCAATGGGAGAACCGGGTTCCCAGGCCGTTCCAGGATCATCGAGCCGACGGCGCAGTGCTTCGGCATCGTTGCGTCGCGAGGCGTCGGGATCGAAGAGCTGCGCGTGGAGCAGACATGCGCGCAATGCCGTGGTCAGATCGCCATCGGCAAGTGCACGCCGGCAGGCTTCGCCGAGGCGAGCCGCCGCATCGGCTCCAGAAGGCGCCAGTTCCACCTCGAGCATCTCGATCTCGGCATCGGTCCGGTGCTCACCGCCGGCATCGGCCACGAAACGCGCCTTCGCGAGCAGCGCCAGCGCCTCGGACGGCTGCCCCAGGCGCGCCATGCCTTGGGCGAAAGCCCAGAGGTAGTACGGCGCGTTCAGTGTCGATCCGGTCTTCGCCATCCGCTCCAGCATCAGTCCAGCCTCCTGGACGGCCACGGGGTCGGGGGCCTGGGCCGCGCGTGACAACGCCTCGAGCAGGGCACTGACGCCCAGCCAGGTCGCGAAGCCGAACTCCGAAGAGATCCCGAGAGCGATCAGTGCGTGCTCCCGCGCCTGGGCATGTCGCCGCTGCGTGTAGCGCACGCCCGCGATCCACGAGTGCAGCACCGCACGATCGAACGGGCGGTCGATGCGATCGGCGTGCGCGAGCCCATCGGCGATGGCCCGCTCGGCCTCGAACGGTCGGCCCCGCAGCCAGCGCACCGTCGGCAGCAGCGCCAGCGCGGCGATTCCGGCATCCTGCGGTACGGGGTAGCGTAGGCGCGCCCCGTCGAAGGCGCGGTAGCACTCCCAGCACTCGCTCAGCATCGTGTCGGCTTCCACCAACCGATTGGCGTACAGCGATGCGTAACCATGCAGGGACAGGGCATCCAGCAGGTGGTCGTGTCGCACGCTGCGAAGCGCACGGGGGAGCGCCTCGCTGGCCAGTTCGTAGGCGTCGCGCAGGCTTCCCTTCACCAGATAGAAGGTTGCGAGGCCTCGCAGCACGGGATAGATCTCGACGTCGTCGGGCTCCGAAGCACATGCCTCGCGGGCCTGGCGGTAGGTACGTTCGACCTCGTCGCCGGCATAGCCGTCGCGGGCCGTCAACGCAACGCCGAGCTGTATCAGCAGCTCACGCCGCGTGGCCTTGTCGACCACCTTCGCCTGATCGAGCGCGTCCAGCCCGGCACGCGCATGGGCGATCGCTTCGACATAGGCGGCTGCCGCATTCGTGCCCTGGGCAGCGCGCAGCAGGCTTCGCGCGGCATCGCCATGGCGGGCAGCACCCAGCTGGTGGACCGCGATGACGGCGCGCTCTGCCTCCGGCAGGCTGCCGACCTGTGCGTCGAGCAGGTCGGCCACCGCGCCGTGCAGGCGGCGTCGATCGGCCCGCATTAGCGTGTCGTACACCGCCTCGTGGATCAAGGCGTGGCGAAACGAGGCCACGCCGGCGGTCGGAGCGGGCAGCGCCAGAAAGCCGTCTGCGGCAAGCTGCGCCATCGCGCCGGCAACGCCTTCAGGCGGCATGTCCGTCAGCGTCGACAACATGTCGAGCGAGAAACGGCGGCCCAGCACCGCAGCCGCCTGGAGCACCGCACGTCGCTCAGGATGTGCGTCGACCCGGACCTGAACGATCGTGCGAAGGGTGACGGGAACACCAGCGGCACCCGGCAGCGCACGACCCTCGAGAACACTGCGGGTCAGCTCCTCGAGAACCAGTGGAACGCCTTCGGCCCGTGCGACGATCCAGGCAGCGGTCTCTTCGGTGCAGACCGCGGAGCGGCGACCGGCAAGTTGCCGGATGAAGAGCGCTGCATCGTCGCTCGTCAGCGGCTCCAGTGCCATCTCCAGATCGGCGGCACCCACCAGCCGCCCCCGACCTTCCGGGCGAGAGGTCACCAGCAGGATCCCGCGCCACCGACTTGTCGAGGCTGCCAGCGCATCGAGCAGTTCGACGGTGGTCGGATCGGCCCATTGCAGGTCCTCGACGAGGATGGCCACGGGGCTTCGAACGGACAACCCGGCGACGATGTCCACGAGCGCCGCAGTGGCACCTTCGCGCAGGCGCTCGCCGCTGAGTGAGCCTGCTTCGGTCAGCGAAGGCTCCAGTGCGGCCAGCGCCAGCGTGATCGCATGGCCGTCGACCTCCCCCCCGCTCAAATGGCTCACCAGCCACGTCCGCAGGAGGTGCAGCGTATCGCCGCCGGACTCCGCCAAGGGACCGACTCCTGCCAGCCGCCGCAAGGTGTTGCGCACCGGATGCAGCGGCGTGTTGGCCGTACGCGGAGAGCAATCGAAGTCCAGACGGGTCGCGCCGTCCTGCACGGCGATCTGCAGGATCCGGTCAGCCAGGCGTGACTTGCCGATGCCCGGGTCACCGATCACCATCGTCGTGCGCGCAGGTCCGACCTTCGCCGACTGCCACAGATCGAGTCCTCGCCGCAGCTCGACATCGCGTCCCACGAGTTCCGCAGACTGCCCGTTGCCCTCCCGCCGGGCGAGGTGCCGCGACGCGGTGGTGCTCTCGGCGACCACGCGCAGAGCATGGACCGCGCCATCGAAGCCCTTCAGCGAGAGCGGCGCCATGCCTTCGAAATCGAAGAAGCCGCCGGCCACCCTCGAGAGCGACTCGTCGACCAGGACGGTGTCGGGTTCAGCCGCAGCGGCCAGTCGAGCCGCCAGGTGAGCCACCGGGCCCACCACGTCCTCCTGCGTTCCCGCCGCGCCGGCTTCCAGGGTGGCCAGGACCGCATCGCCAAGCGCCAGGCCGATGCGTACGCGCAGGGGGGTCGCGGTGCCGGGAACCATCCTCTCGGCGAGCGCCCTCCGTAGCGCGAGGGCGGCCCGGATCGCGGTCTCGGGAGTGTCCTCCGCGAAGTGGGGATGACCGAAGGTGAATCGCGCCGCGTCGCCCGTGAATCGCAGACGCAAGGGACCATACGCGGCGTTGATGTCCTCGGCCGCCTGGCGAAACATGCGGAACAGCAGGCTCAGGTCCTCCGGGTCGAGGAGGTTGGCCCACCGAGTCGAGTCGACGATGTCCGCAAAGGCCACGACCACGGGGCGAAGCTGGTCGGCAGCTGCCCCGGCACCACAGCGCCGACACGGCTGGGCCGAGGCTTCGAGCGCTGAGCCGCATGCTTCGCAGAAGAGAGACATCCAGCCCTGCCTGGGGGAGTCACGGACGGTCGCGATTGTGGACGATCTCCGGCGCAGTCGCCTCGAACTGCCTGCCTCGTCGTTTCCATGGTGTCGTCCTGCGCCGACACGGTCCCAGGCCGCGGCCCGGGACCCGGCGCCGTGTCAGCGCTTCAGCGCCGCCCACACCACGTTCGGCGAATGGCCGTTCATGCGCACCATGCGCACCCACAGCAGCGTCATGTGTGCGGCCGCTGCAGGCGGCGGCCATCACGTACCGCATCGCCTTCGGGCCGCGCGGGGCAGAAGGTGCTGACTCTGCGAGGAGCGATGCCGCACGAGGCTGCGGCGCGTCAGCCGTTGTGCGCCGATATCGACGGCTTCAGCCTGCACGCTGCCGTGCGGGTCGAGGCGCACGACCGCAAGCGGCTGGAACAGCTGTGCCGCTACATCACCACATAACCCGCCCGGCGCTGTCAGACGAACGGGTGCAGCTCACCGCCGCCGGCCAAGTCGATCTCAAGCTCAAGACGCGGTGGCGTGACGGAACGACCCACCTGGCCATGAGCCCGCTGGAGTTCAAGCAGCGGCTGGCCGCGCTGGAGCGGTGGTCGAGGCAGCATATGACCGGCTGGCCGGATAGCGGCCGTTCGCCACCGGCAGCTCCCGGCCGACTGCCGTAGGCAACGAACGGCAGCTTCGTAGCTGCGGAACGTGAGGGATCCGGAGCCGGTCGTCCGACAGCTGCGGAGCGCGTCGACGGGCTGGTATGGGTCGGCAGCACCAGTTCGCGGAACATGGGAGCTGTCGTTTGATGCGGCGACGTGGTGGCCTCACCACTCATCCACAAAGTTGGGGACGAACGGCAGGTATCTGAGCGGCCGACTGGCCCGACGAACCCTGAACGGCAGGTATCAGCGTGCGCCGACATTCACCCGCCGGATCCGATCGGCAGCACTCAGTCTGAAGCCGCCGGACATTCCCGTTGGTCCATACGACTTCCATGCAGCGTGCTGCAGGTCTTCCGGCTGGCATCACGCCACGATTGGCCGCGCTCGCACCGACAGATGATTGAAGCCAGACGGATCCGTCGTCTCCTTGACCTCCAGATAGGCCTGCCTGCGCACCAGTTCGCTGAGCTTGGTGAAGCCGTAGTTGCGTGGGTCAAACGAGGTGTTGTTCTTGTTGATGAATGAGCCCACCGCCGACAGCGAACTCCTGCTACTTCAGATTGGTACGGCTGGAGGGGGGCAGGTCAGTTGGTCAGGATCGCGCGCGAGGTCGGTCGCCGGGCCTTGCTACCCGGGGCGATCATGCCCCACTGGCCCATCACGGCGGCGAGGCCATCCTCGCTGCGCCGAACGAAGAGCCCGGTGTTGAAGGGCCCGACCGCGACCTCGCGGTACTCGAGCGGCAACTGCACGCGGAAGTACCGCTCGACATGCTCGCGCGGAGACATGTGGTACAGGTTGCACATGGGATCGCCCGGGCCCTTCAGTCAGCGTGACAGTTCCGACCGATGGTCGGTCCCGTACCGGCCTACTTGACCAGCAGATCCTCGGGGGTCTTGCCTGCTGCCAGAGCCGCATTGAACCAGGCTGGGCGCTTGCCCTTGCCGACCCAGGCGTTGCCTGCGTCATCGCGGTACTTGATGGCTGCTGTGGACTTGGTGGCCTTGCCCTTGCTGGCGGGTTTTGCCGATTTGCGGGTTGGCTTGGCCACCACGGCCTTGCCAAACAACTCCTGCGGCGTCAGGTCGTAATGGGCAATGGCCTCCAGGATGCGCGCGACCACGCCGCCCTTTTCCTTGGCCTTCAGGGCCGCGGCCTCTTGCTGCAACTTGTCGATCTGTTGGTGGATTTCTGCGAGCGTCTTCTTTGCCATCTGTGACTCCGGGCGCATCGCGATCCAATGGGGATCGCTCGCCGATGCATCGGGCTTGTTGCCTCTGAATGCGAATATTCCCTGATATGGAACTGTACCTTGTGCACGAAAGTGCCGCCGAGGCGTCCGAACGAACCGGTCGAGCTCGTCTCCAATTTGAATGACAGGCCAATTCACTTGAACGCACTTGCTCGCGCATGATCGCGGTCAGTTGGGGCCATTCGGCAACTCCCGCTTGATCGGCGGAAACTCGCCAACCCGTGTCGTCGCCAGGTGATCACCCGTGCTGTGATCGAGTCTGAGTGCGCCCTGCCGGTCGGGTCGGGCGAGGAACTGCTGAGTAATCTGGACCCGCACGTCGGTGTCACCAAGCGGCAGATGGAACCGGCGATACGGCGACGCTTGGGCATCGTCATGCACGGGCCATCAATGCCGAAGGAACTCAGTGGACCTGGCTGTAGTCCAGCGCAGGAACTCTCCACCGACAGACCGCCTCGAACACTCTCCGTTGAAGCTCGCAAATGCGAGCCGTGTACAGATCGGTCGTGTGCACGGTACGGGGATCCCCTACAAGTGGAGGCGAGGGCATCCTTTGAGACGGGCGGCTGGTTGTGGCGGAGGGCAGATTCCAGTTGGACAACTTGTGGGACCATCCGATCCGCTGGCGGATTTGCTGTCGCGGGTTCCGTCTGGCACAGTTCTGAGTCGCGTCGGGGAACCGCCATGACCATGCCATCGGAACGTCGTCGAGCCCTGCGCTGGACATGGGCAGTCCTGCAGGACATCAGCAATGATGCAGGGGTGCCTGCGGCGCTGGGGGCGGACGTGGCCGCGGCGCTGGCCGCATTCCCGAACGATCGTGCAGTGGCGACCTGCTTTTTGGAAGAGGACGACGAGCGCCTCCAGCGCCACTTGGCAGCCATCGAAGTCGCTCAGGAGATTCTCAACCGGGCGAGACGCTGCCCAGACCTCACCCAGCAGACTCGCGCAGCTGCCGTGGCGACAGATCGGCACTTCCCCCAGAACTGGGAGATGAGCAAGGCGCCGTGGCCGATGCCGCCGCGTGACTGGGTCGAGTTCTACCTGCTTCAGGATATGGACGCTGAGGCTATGCGACGGGAATTGCTGGAACGTGGCATTGCCGACAAGGACTTGGCCTGCGAGCGGCTGGCACGGTTTCGCAGCGGTCATGCGCAGCCCATGATTCTCTTGGCTCAGCGGGCTTAGCCATTCGCTTTGTGCGATCTGAAGACCATACGGACAGCGACTCTGACGTCGAGCCTCATCGGCGACTGCTATGCAGGGCGGATTCAACGGCAACTTACCTTCCTTCTCGGCCTGCCGATCGGCGTGTATGCCGCGCACGCGTCTCAGCGACGCAACCCGGTGCGCGGTCCATGTCTTGCCCTGGCCAGTAGGCATACCCATGCGATTGAGCGACGCGGCAATGTGCTCATCCGAACAGCGTCCGGCCATGCTCGTGATGACTGGCACGGCCTCGTCCGAGGTACGGCACCCATGCTCACCGGGGCGAGGCTTCCTAGTCCCGACAAATGAGAATCCATCACCATGAACCTTGTCGACGCACTCTCACGCTTCAATCGGAAAGAGCGCTACTTGCTCATCCGTAACGCCCTCGGTCCATCCAGCGCGCGCCTCGGCGAGGCCTTTCGCGACAAGCTGGAAGCGGCCATCAACATTGAGGTGCCATGCGACGCCTGGTGGGCCATGGACTATCACCTCGACTGGCTGGTCGGCGCCCTGAGCCTGGTCTCCAACGAGGCGGACGCGCACCAGGTGCGGCCCAACACCGACGGGATGGTCACGGGCACCCAGGAGGACATGGACCTGGTCGTGGCCTTCGGCGACGTGCTGGTGTTGGTGGAAGCCAAGGGCGAGACGTCCTGGGTCAACGAACAATTCAAGAGGAAGGTCAATCGATTGGAAGGACTGCGAAGGGCTGAATTGCTGCCGGGACCCAAAGACTTGAGGGTCTTCTTCGTCGTGATGTCGCCGCGCGCGCCGTCGGATCGGCTCAGTCCCGAGCTCGGGAACGAATGGGAATCGTGGATGTGCAACGCCGAAGGTCGGCCGGTGCACGTTCCGCTGGAGATGCCGGGCGAGTTCTGGAAGGTAACGCGGTGGGACGATCGGCTCGCAAGGCCCGCTGCTGTCGACACCCATTGGAAGATTGTCCCTGCGCGTGGCGCAACAAAGCTCGACGAGCGTTGATGTGTGAGTGGCCTCTACGGAGGCAGATCGACGGCAGAGTGAATCCGAGGGTCCATCATCGCGGGCTATTCGACGGAAGTGCTGTGAGCCGCAGGGCCGCTGTAGGCGCCTGCTCAACAGCGGCAGTGTCAGGTCGCGCACGGGGCAAGCTGCCCTTCGACCCCGATCCTGACTCGACCGGGGGCATGGCCTCGCGAATGACAGCTGTCGGAGATCCCGGCTGCCTCGACACGCAAGCGGGAGATCTCGACCGTCCGGTTCAAGCGCTCGCGGCTGCGGAATGCATGGTGGATAGCTGCAATGACTCCCTTCCCGTGGCGATTCAACAACTGCCTCATGCGTCGAAATGGCGATCCGAGCAAGGTCGTCGCCGAGTTGCGGTGTGGCGGTGTACAGGCCAACCTTTGTGAGCGGTGCATAGAGGCTGAAGGCGTACATTCGTCTGTTTTGTGGCGCCTTTTTTCCCATAGTGAGATGCCCGATGACTCCCTTCTTGGATTGCCCACCGGACGTCACTCCCTTCGATGCCGATAGCTATTTGAAGCGAGCTGAGTGGCGGTACATGCACCGGCAGTCGATACTCGAACTCGATGAAGACTTGGACATGGTCGTGCAGCTGGATCCAGGGGGATGGGAGGCATGGACGCTGAAAGCCGCCGCAGCTGAGGACGACGATCAGGAGATTGAAGCACTCAGCGCAGCCATCGCGCGCGGAGCTCCCGTTCGAGCGCGCCTTTGCCGGGTGCTGGCGCACTTGCGGCTCGGCAACCTCGAAGCCGCAGAGGAGGACAGCAAAGCGTTGGTGCGAGCTTTCCCGTTCGGCCCCAGCGGGGAGCCGTATGGCAGGATGGACAGGTATCTGTACCCGGCCGCCGACTTCGCGACAACCGCGGTCGACTTCAGATTCGGCCAACTGCTTTGGATTGAAGGCGACCTTCTTCGAGCGTACAACCTATTTTCGGATCGCCGGGTATGCTTCGATATGCGTTGCCGGCTCTGGGCGCACCTCTCGCAACTCGCCAATGGGGTAAGGACACCGTTGTCTTGGCCTGCTCCCTCAGATGCGCCCCGCCTGCAGGGCTCGTGGCTGGCATCGGAGGAGTGGGCACGCGTGCCCAAAGTCGAGGTTGGACCTTCACAGCCGAAGGTCGTACTTTGGACGCTGCTGGGGGAACTTTTTGCGGAGCGCATGACGCCAGATGACCTGACCACTGCCAGCACGTATGTGCGGCAGGTGGCCAACCAGCCTGAGCACGGCAGCCACCGACCGGCGCGCCCGGGCCACTGGCTCCTGGGCGAGTTCGTCTGGCCAAGTCAGCTGCACTTTTACAGTGGCATGTGGCACTTGCAGCGAGGCCGCGTCGATGATGCTCTTTTGATGTTGCAGGCTGCTGTCACGGCGGACGGCTCATCTTCCCTCGAGCGCCTCGCGGCTCGCTCAGTTTCCCGTTGGCTTCGGCAAGCTTCATTTCCTTCGACGGCGCCCGTCCCGCTTCGGCGACCGCAGCCGCGGGCGAGCCCGCTCGTGGAGGATTTCGTCAACGAGAGGCCTCTCGAATCCAACTTGTGGTCTTCCTCCAGTGGGGACTGCTTGATGGTCGGCGGACAGTACCTGGGCGACGATGGAATTCGGTCAATCCTCAACTCGGCCAGGATGCGCAATGTGTTCTCGTTGAGCCTGAACGACGTGGGATTGACGCTCGCCGGCCTGGCCGCATTTGAGGAAAGCGAGAACGTAGGACAGATCAAGGAACTGACGCTGCGCACGGCGGACTTGGCTGAAGCAGGGTTGGGCGCGATCACACAATGTACGAACCTGAGGTCACTGCAATCGCTGTGCTTTGGGGAAGTTGGGCTGACTGGCCGCGGACCCTTGGTCCTGCTAACGCATCGGCTTCCGAGCCTGCGCTCGGTTCAGTTCGACGAGCCGCTGGACTTTGACGTTTGGCTGCAGTTGCTCGAACAATTCGGTGACGGTCTCGAGGCGAGCGCGACGTTGCTGCCGGAGCATTTCATGAGGGTGAGTCCCAGCCTTCAAATCTGTATCGTTAGCGTGGCTCCGCCGTACTACCGGCCAGTGACCAGTGCAGAGCTGGGAACGCCGGCCGCGGCACGAGCGTTTGAGATCCCGGAGAGCGACGGCCGCTATTGTGAGGTGACGTTTCGAATGCTGGACTACCTCCGCCATCGATGGGCGCGTTGCTGCGACCGGCGCCAATGGAACCACCGCGGAGGTCTACTTTCGGAAGTGCATGCGCTGAATCGCCTTCAGGGAATGGCGGAAGTCACGCGTGAATCGGCGCTTCGCGTGGACGGCGACGACGCGTTTTCCTTCATTGACGAAGGGTTCGACCCAATCAGTCTGCATTGTCCGGCGTGCAGTTCGACGCACGTACGACCGGTGGCGGTGGAGCGGCTCCCAGGGTTGAACCCTTCCGTGGTCACTTGGAGTTGCCCGCGAGGGCACGTACTGCGCATTGCGCACGGACTTCCCCGTGATCTCGCCTCAAGACGAAACGGCTGGTAGACCGCGCGAGGGTCTCCCGGGTTCGACACCAAACGACCCGCCCGGTCAGGTCGATCGGCTCCAAGCGCGATTGGCTCCTCACGCTGCAAGACTGACATCAAATGAATCACCAACCCGATCCTATCGATCCCCCCAAAACGACTCATCGCGCCAACGTGGCAACCCCCCGGGTGTCGCATTCGATTGGCAAGGTCGTCTCGGCCTCAAGGCTGTGCCAGGCCTCCAGATTGCAGGGCCGCGGTTGAATGACCGTCAACTCGTGACACAGCCCTGCCGCCCGTTCCTGTAGCACCTCAGCCAGCTTTCCGCGTTGTAGGTCTTCTCCGTGCTGAATGAAGACCACGGGTGCAGACCTCACTTCCCTGTCTCCATGCCGATGGAAGACCCAGTTCACCAGGTCTTGTTGGTCGGCATGTGCTGAGTAGCCGCTCAGCCTGACCAAGTCAGCTGCGATGTCACGGACGCGGACTGCCTTGCCGTTCGCCCACTCAATGCTTCCAGTGTGTCGCCTGCGTTCGTGCGGGGACGTTGCGACCAAAGCCATCAACCGGGTCATCACCGACCCGCCAGGTGTGTAGCCCGTGCTTGCCACGATGGTGAGGCTGTTGCGAATCAACGTTGGCAACCACTGCGCCGCAGCGCCGTTCTCGCCGTCAGCTGATCCGCAGACGATGACAGTTGGTCCCTCAGGTTGGGCGTCTCGACTCAAGCCCAGGTCCTTGAGGGATTGCACCAACGGCCGCCAGTTGCGAGCAATCTCATTGCCACGCGTGACCGCAGGCAGGTCGACCCCCCGATTCGCAGTCAGAGTTTGCTGACAGATGGCGATGGCCGCGTCAATGTCGTCAGGGTCCGTGTCGTCAAGCCCCAGAAGTCTGAACACCTGCTTTCCCAACCACCGCAAGCGCACCTTTCCGGTCTTGCCCGTCACCTCTGAGTCGCCCAACGCCTTGGCAACAATCGGTTGGATCCGAGAGGCAAGTGGCGCGTCGAGCAGGACCTTGAGATTCCCAAAGCGGTGAGGAGCTTTGGCGACAATTGCGTGCAGGTCGAAGAGCATGTCTTGCACCCGACCCAGGGCAAACGCTGGCATCAGCAGAGTGCCCTTCAGCGCAACCGTCCGCTCAATGAGCGCTTCGAGTGACGCGAGTCTCACTGCTGGGTTACGTTGCTCGGACGAGCGCACCAAGTTGCCGTAGGTCGATTCCAGTACCGCAAAGTTGGCCGGAGCGGGCCGCCACGGAAACCGAATGAGGGGAGTGACCTCGTCGTCCTCGCACCCGGGGCCGACGTCGCCCGAGAAGACGATGCTTCGCTGGTTCGGGCCTGGCGACCCCCACAGAACGGCCAGCGACACCGCGCCCACGATGTGACCGGATCGGTAGGCCCGCAGGAACAAGTCTGTGGCCACAGGCCGAGGTTGGCCTAGAGGCAAGTCGCCCCTGAACGGGCGCCAGGCAATGCTGGCGACCTCTCTGGCGGTGTAGCCAACGTCCGGCTGTCGCGCGGCCTCCTCGAGCACCTTCTGCGCGATCAGTGCCGTCTCTGTCGTGCAGTAGACGGGCCCCTTGAACCCATGCTTGTAAAGCAGCGGGATGAGCCCGCAATGGTCGAGGTGCGCATGAGTCAGCGCCACGAACTGGATCCTGGATGGCTCGAACGGCCACGGCCCATCCGTCCAGTGCGGCACACGACCGCCATCCAAGTTCAGTCCGCAGTCAACGAGAAAGCTCCATCCCCTCGCCTCGTCCCTCAGCCAAGTGCACGAACCCGTCACGACACCCACTGCCCCCAGAAAACGCACTCTCATTTCGCAATCTCCGTGTGATTTGGATGAAGCGAACTCTCACCTGCCGCGACCTTCGCATCAATGATGTTGCATCTACGTTGCATCGATGCAAGATCGTTGCATTGCGCTCGCTGAATATCTACGATGCGGACTCAGTGGGGAGAGACCATGACTGACGGCAGAGTGTTGGCATCAGCGAGGGCGCGAGGACTCGACTCGCTGACGAAGGTCGCCGAAGCGCTCATCACCAAGCACCCAGAGCTCTTCGAGGGCATAGCCGTCAGAAGCCTAGGCGCCAAGCTCAGCGAGCTCAATCGCGAGAACCTCACTTGGTGGCGCGGCCGAGAGGACCGGCTGGAGGCCCTGGGGAGGTTGCTCGGGCTTGGCGTCAGCGAACTGGTCGCCGCCGAGCAGGCTCGCCGACGCGGGCTTTGGGTGTGCGAGGAGTTTCCAGAGCTTCCTGCGCTGAACCTGATGAATGAGCAGCCGCCCACGCTGACTGAACCGGTGGCCACAGGGCCTCGTGCCGCGCATCCACCGAGCTTGGAGGATTGGCTGCTCGTTGGACTAGTACGTCAACACGCAAGTTTCGAAACGTAGTGTCGACCGAGCTTCTGATCGGCATCCTGGCGAGTGAACTTCCACTCGATAGTTCGTCGCGCAGCGTTGCGAGTTTGCTGCCACGACTCGACCTCGCGACGAAGAAGTTCTCGACTGGCGACGCGCCGATCCAGGCATTGACGGCTGAGGATGCCGATCTCGATCTCCGCCATGTTCAGCCAACTTGCATGCTTGGGCGTGTAGTGGAACTGCACCCGGCGCAAGAGCTTGGTCGCCGCCCGCTCACCCAGCACGTCGTCGAAGTTCTTTCTGAAGTGGATGTTCAGGTTGTCCAGCACCAAGTGAACTCGGCGAGCCTTGGCGTATGCATTGGTCAGCAGGTCACTGACGAATGCAACGAAGTCGACTTTGCCGCGGCGCTCGGTGACCGAGACAATCCGCTGTCCTGCCTTGGGCTCGACGGCTACGAACAGGTTGGTCGTGCCGTTGCGTACGTACTCATAGTCCACCTTGGTGGGGCGATGCGGTTCCATTGGCAGCGATGCACGACTGTGGTCGATGAGTTGAAGGCTCTTCTCGTCGATACAGATGACCGGCTCGGCTCGCGACATGGGCCGCGCATACAACGCAAGCAAGCCGTACATGCGGCGTCGGTACTCTTGCGACAGCGCGCCGATGCACCACATCAGCCTGCGCCAGGGTTTGAGGTCGTTTTTTTGAGCATGCGCCGCACGGTCTCTCGGCTCACGGTGCCCATGCCAGGCTCCTGGCGCGCGGCTCGTTCGAGTTCGACGATCGTCCAGCGCTGCCGGCCCGCCGGCGGCGCCGAACACGCCAGTGCCGTCACCCGCGCTTCGTCGTCGGTGCCGTACTGGCGTGGTCGCCCCGAGCGGGCAACGTCGAAGACCGCCAACTCGACACCACCTTGCAGATACGCTGCTCGCGTGCGCCACACAGCCGTGCGCCCAATACCCAGCACCGCCATGATCTGGGCCTCCGGCACGCCCCGATCCAGTGAGGACAGAACATGAGCACGATTGACCTCTCGCGCCTGATGCAGCCCTTTGCTGCGAATCTCGTCCACAACCGAGCGGTCCTTGTCGGTCAAGTGAAGTTCCGTTTGGCGCATGGCAACACCTCCGAGCATCGATTCGCGATGAAGAGAGTGTATTAATGTTCCGTTACTTGCGTGTCAACGTACTAG
>NZ_MWLO01000117.1 GCF_002198735.1 Ideonella sp. A 288 | reverse complement strand
GTGGGGGGGAAGGCGCAGGCGCCGGAGCCGGCGGGGGCGCCTTGCCAGGAACCTTGATCACCTGCCCGGCGTGCAACTGCTTGGGCACCTTGAGGTCGTTGTAGCGGGACAGGATGTAGAAGAGATGAACATCCCCCAGGAACCGCTGTGCGATGCGTGAGATCGATTCGCCCGGCTGAACCCGGTACGGGAAGTTCTCACGGCCCAACACGGCGACCGGGTCCGATTGAATCTGGCGCAACAGGCTGGCCGCCAGCTTGTTGTTGGGATCCACCTGCAGGGCACGCTGCAACTCGGCCGTTGCCTGCTCTTCGTTGCCGGCCTCGAGAAGTTCGATGGCCGACGTGGCCTGCTTCTGCGATGCGGCCGCAGAAGCGGCCGAGACCGGTGCTCCAGGCGTCGGCGTGGCAGGGGCCGCGGCGTCGGGACGGCTTGCCTCTATGGGCGATGGCGCGGCCGACGGTGTCGGCACAGGTGGTGCACTCGGCGCCGGCGTGGGGGGCGGGCTGGCGCAACCCGCCATCAACCCGGCGCAGGCGGCCAAGCTCCACAATGTCCGCAGGCGGGCGTGCGTTTCCCTCATCATCGTCATGGAATCCAATTCTGCCTCGGCGAACATCCAATTCATTCGCCAAAGGGCAGGATATCACCTACCCTGATCGTCCGATCCGATCTGCGTCAGAAGGAACCCCTTCGATTGCGGGTCTGCCCCATGGCACCAAGCCGGGTTTCGGGCACCATCGGCCGATGAACCCCCGTTGGATCTTTCCTGTCCTGGCGCTGGCGTTTGCCCTGATGGCCCTGTGGCGCACCCTGCGCAATGGCCGGCTCGATCCGGCCTCACGAACGTGGTTCACGGTGGCCTTGATCTTCTCTGCCGTGTCGTACTGGCTCCATCGCACGACACCGTGATCACCCGCGGCGCGTGACTTTCGGTCATTGCCGCGAGGTACCGCCCGCCCGACCATGCAGTCCATCGGTCGCTTCACGGCCGTGACCGAATCCCTTCGCGCCAGACGACCATGACGATCACGCTGCTTGCGGTGTCGCTGAACGACAACCCGCTGTCCCAGCCGATCACCGCCAGCTTCGATGCCCGCGGGGGCACGATCGGCCGTGCCGATCACAACACGATGGCGCTGCCCGATCCAGAGCGGCACATCTCGCGCTTGCAGGCCGAGGTGGTGGTCAATGGGCCGCGATACTTCATCAAGAACGTCGGAGCGGCCAATCCCATCGTCGTGGCGGGTCGCCAACTGTCGGCTGGCGAATCGGCACCGTTGGGCCACCACGTCGAGGTGCGCATCGGCGGATACCTGTTGCGGGTGATCGACGATGTCGATGCCGACCCGAGTGGCGCCCAGATCGCCCGCGGACGAGCCATGGTGAACGACACCCTGGCTGGCCACATCACCGCACCGGGATTGCATCTGGCCAAGCCTCAGCCGAGCGCGTCGCCCTACAGCACGCCGACGCCGCCTCGACCCGCCAACTTGTCGCCGCAACCTTTGCCGGACATTTCCAGCCCATTGTCGAGCAGCAATCCGTTTGCCGATCTGCTGGGCGTCGGTGAGGTCAGTCCGCCTGCCAGACCGCAGCCTGGGCCGCTCCAGAAGCCAACGGCGAGCACCGATCCGTTTGCCGACCTGATGCCACCTCCCTCTGGCCTGACGGCAGGATCGGCAGCGGTACGCGACGTTGCACGGCCCGAAGAGGATTTGCTGCCCGATGATTTCGACCCCTTCAAGGCGCCGGCGCCACCCCGAACCACGGCACGTTCCTCTCAGCCGTCCGACCCTTTCGCCGACCTGATCCCGGCAGCGGCGCCGCCGTCGATCGATTCGATGATCAACCTGGGCCTGTCCGACAGTCCCCAGGGACCGCTCGCCAAGTTCACGGCCGACATGCCGGCTGGCGGGGGCGCCCGACAGGAGGGCGGCATCTCGACCGATCCTCTGGCCCTCTTCGGGGCCAGTCCTGCGCCCTCTCCTGCCTTTGCGGCCCCTCCCGCCGTCGACCGCACGCCCCAGATCCACGGGTCGTTTGCACCCCCACGCTGGACCAGCGCCGATGCCGGTCCGTCATCGCCTGCACCCACCCCGCCCGTGCCGCCTGCGCCGGTGCGCAACGTGATGCCGCCGGCCCCGATCATCCCGCCGGACGCCACCTGGCTGAAGCCGCGCCCCGCCAGCATGGCGCCGCCGGAGCCCGTGGCGACACCGGCACCTCAGCCCGATCCGTTCGCCTTCGACATCGAGCCCGATACCGTGGTCCAGGCGGCACCGGTGCGCCCTGTCGCCGAGCCCGCGCCAGCACCGGTGCCACCCGTCGCGCCTGCCATCGCGGAGATCCGATCGCCGCGCCGCGACGCCAACGAGTTGCTCATCGATGGCGCATCGGTGATGCCATCGCACCCGCCCCCTGTCGCCCGACCGCCAGTGCCCACCGCCGTGCCGGCGCCCTCTGCCGAATGCCTGCAAGGCAGTTCGCCTGAGGTGCTGTGGACCGCGTTCTGCGAAGGCGCCGGCGTCCACATCCAGTTGCCGCGCGGACTCGACGCCGAGGCGATGCGCACCATCGGGCAATTGCTGAATGCGGCCGTGAGCGGCACGCTTCAACTGATTGCGGTGAGGGCCAGCACCAAGCAGGAGTTGCGGGCCGACGTCACGATGATCCAGCAGCGCGCCAACAACCCGCTGAAGTTCTCGCCAGACGTGCAGACCGGCCTCGAGCAGTTGCTGAACCCGCCGATGCGTGGCTTCCTGCCGGGTCCTGCCGCGATGACCGATGCGATGAACGACCTTGTCGGCCATTCGATCGGCACGATGGCGGGCATGCGGGCCGCGCTCGACGGTGTTCTCGGCCGGTTCACCCCGTCAGAGCTGGAATCCAAGCTGAGCGGCAAGTCGCTGCTCGACAGTGTCTTGCCGATGAACCGCAAGGCCAGGCTCTGGGACCTGTACCTGCAGCACTTCGACACCATACGTGACGAAGCACAGGACGATTTCCACACCCTGTTCGGCAGGGCCTTCCTGGCCGCCTACGAACAGCAACTCGAGCGCCTGCGGCAGTCGCGCACGCCACCGACAACACCTTGACGGTCGCCGACACCCGGACACACCCATGCTCGACATCGTGATGGCCGCCCGCACGGGCCAGGGTCAGCGCAGCAACAACGAAGACAGCCTGTGTTTCGGCCAAGCCGCCGGCGGCTGGTACGCCGTGGTGGCCGATGGGGCCGGCGGGCATCGTCGCGGCGCCGAAGCCTCGCATCGAACCATCCGCAGCATCGAGGCCATGCTGCACAGCGCCGCACCGGATGCGTTCTCGCCCGACACGCTCTCTCGCGTGGTGTGCGGTGCCCACGCCGACCTGCAGCGACATCAGGTGCCTGGCGATCCATCGGCTGCGATGCACAGCACGGTGGTCGTGCTCTGGATCGATGCGGTGGGTCGACATGCCCTGTGGGCCCATGTCGGCGATTCCCGCCTTTACCGGGTGCGCCATGGGCTCATCGACATGATCACCACCGACGACAGCGTCGTTCAGCAGATGGTCACCGCAGGGCTGATCACCCGCGACCAGGCACGCCATCACCCGCACAAGAATCAGTTGGTGGCGGCCCTCGGCGTCGAGGGCGAGGTCGACCCGCACACGGTCGTCCGGCCGATCGAGCTGAAGGAAGGCGATGCCTTCCTGCTGTGCAGCGACGGCTGGTGGGACAGTTTCGACACCACGGCCATCGCGGCTGCCCTCGAGCGGGCCCGCTCACCGGACGAATGGCTGGCCCTGATGGAGGCCCGCATCGACGAACGGCAGGCCCCACGCCAGGACAACTTCACGGCCATCGCCGTTTGGGCCGGCAACCCGCTGGTGTCGATGGATCAGTCGTCCGACGACACCGTGCCACGCCTGATGCGCTGAGACTGCGCCGCCACCGCGGCGCTTGCGCGCGCCTTGGCGCCTCTACCAGTGTCCGGTCAACAGGTCGGTGAAGCGCGCGACTTCCGGCAAGCCTGTCGACACTGTCATCGCACCGCTGGCCCTGCCATTGGCCAGGGGCCACCACAGCGTGTTGCCCGAGAGGCGGGCCATCATTTCCTGCGACGCCCATGCCCCGGCCACGTCCACCAGACTGCTGCCCTGTTCGACCTGGATGCGAACGCGATCCGCGGACGCCGCGGTGGTCACGGCAGCCACGGCACGGCTCGTCGGCCACGGCGGGGCACCCATCAACTCGGCTTCGAAATCGTCCAGTGACACGTGGTCCTGGAGAGTCTGCACGGCGGCCCGGGCCACATGCGCCCACCACAGGTCGAGGTGGTCCAGCCCGATGCGGTCCAGCGGTGGCCGATCTCGCGGCTGCGCAACGATGAGCGGGAAGTACCGCCCGACGTTGTCGCAGCTGGGCATCAGCACGCCAAACCACCAGCGGTGGTCCGCCACGCCCGGGGCCCAGGCAAATCGCCACACCGGTGCAGACAGGTAGGTCTGCAGCCAGTTGCCGCCCAGTTGCACCCGGCTCGCGGTCATCGATCTGGCCAGCCATTCGTCGCACGACTCGATCCATGCCGGCTCCAGCCGGCGCGACGCAAAGTCTCCCAGCGACGACAGCTTGCCATACCAGCCAGGTGCAGTACTCGCGTCTCTGATCATCGTGGCACCAAGGCGGGTACTGCAGGGATCACAAGCCGTTCGGGCATGAGAAGTCGCCCAGCTCGCGCATGCGGAACGGATTGCGCACACTGCTGGTCGTCACATCGAAGCTGGCCTTGCGTCCGTCGAGGTCGAAGACGGCGCGAAATCGCTCGGGGCTCGGTCCGGGCTGGATGCTCACCCGCTCGAACAGGCGGAACAGGGCCCACGGGCCTTCCTGGGACAGGCCCGTCGTGCCTGCGGGCGTGACCATCACCCGCACGACACCCGAACCTCGCGGCCCCGGCCATTGCACGGTACTGGGGATCTGTGGTCCGTGCGAATAGCGCACCACCTGGCCGTCGACGTCCAGCACGAACTGGGTGAGCGCCGGATCCATCTCGACCGGCTTGAACTCCAGCCGCACCGACGGCGTGTTGCCCCCGGCGAAGAAGGTCTCGCGGATGGCCGCCGCGCGCTGGAAGATCGGCAGCGTGCCGACATCCGTGCCCAGCGGCGTGCCATCGACGGCGCGGAAGGTCCAGGACGGGCGGGTGCTCGTGTCGATGTAGGGCGCCAGCTTGGTCTGCATCTGTTCGAATCGCCCGCCGGGGCCGAAGACCGCGGCGAAGTCGGCCTGCGTCACGTCGCGAGCGGAACTGCGATCGAACGGATAGCGGCCAGTGATGGCCTGCTGGCAGAACTCGCCCACCTGCGCCCGCACCTCGCGCGACAGCGACTCGCGCAGTTGCATCAGGGCCACCTTCGAACTGGTGTTGCCCAGGCTTTCGAGCAGGCCTCGCAAGGGCTGCGGCGCGTTGGCCGCGTCATTCTTGATCTGATTGGGCAGTGGCGAAGGCTGCGGCGCGGCGCCGCCCTTCAGCGCGGAATCGACGGCGGTGAGGTGCACCTGCAACTCGCCGAGCCGGGCCACAGCGCCTTCGATCGGCGCCTTGCCTCCGTCGGGCGCGGTGACCATCCGCCGAAGGTGCTCGAAACGGTCGTCGACGATGCTCTCGATGCGCGTGGTGGGCGCGCCGGAGGTCAGGGCCTTTGCACCAAGGCTGCCCAGCAACTTGTCCTTGCCCACCTGAACTGCTTCACGAAGCTTGCCGGACGTGACGTCGGCCACCGTGGTGCCGGCCAGCAACGTGGTCTCGCGCGACATGGCCCTGAGCAGCGGTATCAGTGGCGTGTCGGGCGCCGCCAGCACGCGTGTGGTCTGGACCGCCAATGAGATGCTGGTCACCGGCACCAGGCGCACATCGGCGATGAACTCTTCCCATTTGGACGCGTATTCGTTGAGGTAGATGCGCCGCACATCGTCGCGCAGCTTGTCCGACGCACCCAGGGCCTCGATCGCCTTGCCCGCCTCGGGCTTGATGCCCAGCACCCACTCCTGTTCGTCGGCGAGTTGCTTGGCCACGTCACCCACCAAGGTCTGGAACCCCTTGTGGTAGCCGTTGTAGGTGTACAGGCCCGGCACGCCCTTGGTCAACGGCGCGCCGCTCACCCGTGTGAACACCAGCGGTGCATTGCCACCTCCCGCCTTAGCCACCGTGAAGTCGGGGAACTCGCTGCCGAGGTTGTGCTGGCGCATGCGGTTGTACACCCGCTGCGGCAATGGCACGGCGGCAAGCCGGGCGCGCACCGACTCGACCAGTGCCACATCCTGCTTGAGCGGCGAGACCGCGGCCCCCAGGCTCAACAGCGCATCGAGGTGGGTGGTGAGTTGCTCGCGCTGCTCGGGCGTGATCTCGCGCCCCAACCGGTTGTCCCAGTCGCCCTCGATGTGCGATTTGAGTGCGGCCGCCTCGAAGCGTCCGGTGTCGTACATCATCAGGTAGGCCTTGAGCGCCTCGTACTGCGACTCGGGTTGGTCACCTCCACGCAGTTGTTCCTCGACGCGCAGTGCCAGCCGTGGCAGCACGGCGTCGATCAGCATGCGCTCGTAGGCGGCACGCGCAGCGGTGTCGAGCTTGCGCCCCTGGTACAGGCCGAACCCCATCGACCACGGCACGCTGCCGTCGACGGCACCGGCCGCCGCCAGGTTGCGTGTGGCCTCGAGCGCCGGAACGATGGGCACCAGATCGGGCGAATGTCGGTTCGGCGTCTCTTGCACCAGTCGCCTCACCGATTCGGTGCGGGCCGACACGGCCTCGATGTAGCGGCTGTTGTTGCCATGACTGATGAACCAGGCCGCCAGGGTGCCGATCGCCAGGATTGCGACGCCTGCGTAGCCTGCCATCACCAGGATCGACCGGCGACGCTCCCACTTGCGGTTGGTGCCGGCAAGCCCCTGCTCGGCGAAGACCACCTCTCCCAGCAGGCGCGACAGGAAGAAGCTCTTGCCGCTGGCTTGGTTGGGGGGCAGCACCATCCGCTCGAGTTGGTACTTGCGCGCCACCACACCCAGCACGCGATCGATCGGGGTGCCTTCCTGGGTGCCGCTGACGAAATAGACCCCACGCAGCAAGGGTTTGGCTTCGAAGGCAGAAGGCGAGAACACCGCCTCGACGAACTCGCGCAGCATGTCGCGCAGGCCGGCAAACTGCCCAGGGAAGCTGTAGATGCGGGCCCGCCGCTGCGGGTCGGGCTCTGCCTGCAGGCGATCGATGAGGCCGTTGTCGAGCCGGGCGACCAGTGCATCGAACTCCTCGCCGAATCCGCCGAAGCCCACTGATTCGCCGGCGGCGTCGAGCGGGAAGGTGAATCCCCAGGGCGTGGCACGCTGGTCCTTGTCGAGCGCGCCGAACATGTCCATGAAGCCGGACATCAGATCGCACTTCGTGACCAGCAGGTAGATCGGGAACCGGATGTTCAGACGCTCATGAAGCTCTTGTACGCGCTGGCGAACGGTCGCTGCGTGGCGCGCGCGATCCGCAGCGCCTCGTGCCAGCAGGTCGGACAGCGACACGGTGACCAGGATGCCATTCAACGGTTGCCGCGGCCGAGCCTTCTTCAGCAAGGCCAGGAACCCGGCCCAGGAGGCACTGTCGGTCTGCTGATCGCTGTCCTGCGTGGTGAAGCGGCCGGCGGTGTCCACCAACACCGCCTGGTCGGTGAACCACCAGTCGCAGTTGCGCGTGCCGCCCACGCCCTTCACCGCCGCCTCGCCGTTGCGGTCGGCGAGCGGGAAACGAAGCCCGGAATTGCGCAGCGCCGTGGTCTTGCCCGACCCGGGCGCACCGATGATGACGTACCAGGGAAGCTCGTACAGGTAGCGGCCGCCGAAGCGGGCCTTCCACTGGCCCAGCAGCCCCTCGCCTGCCGCACCGAAGCGCGCCTTGCGCAAGGTGCCCAGCGCCTCTTCGAAACGCTGCCGCACGGCCGCCATGTCGGCGCTCTCTGATGCAGCAACGTCGCCCTTGGGCGCTGCCATCAACTGGTCGACGACCTTGCTGTTGCCGGCACGTGCCGCCCACATCCGCCAGCCCACCACCAGCGCCACCACCAGCAGGAGCACGCCCGTGGCGATCCAGCGCGAACGGTCGGTGTCGAGAGGGCGTGCCTCGCCGATGGAGACGAGCGGCCCGACGATCCAGAGCACCGCCAGAAGTGCCAGCAACAGCACCGCGCCCAGCACCCAGCGGTTGAAGATCCAGCCGAGCACCTTCTTCATGACCGGCCTCCGGAAGCGGCCGTAGCCGGTGCCGGCGAGGTGGCGGGCCGCACCTGTGGCGTTCCCGTGCGCGTGACCATCAAGGTGATCTCCACCCGTCGATTCAAGGCCTTGTTGCTGGGAGAGTCGTTGGGCACCACGGGCTCGCCATCGGCCCGGCCCTCGGCCTGCACGCGTTCGGCCGCCACGCCGCCGCTGACCAGCAGGCTCATCACCGACCGCGCACGGTCTTCGGACAGGTGCCAGTTGGACGGAAACCGGGCGGTGCGGATCGGCGAGTTGTCGGTGTGCCCCGTGACCAGCACCTGGCCTGGCTGCTTGGCCAGCGCCTCTGCGATGCGCAGCATCAGCGCCTCGCGCTCGGGCACCAGGGTGGCACTGCCGCCCGCGAACAGGCCCTCGCCGCGCAGCGTGATCACACTGCGATCGACCTCGTCGCGCACGGCCACGGTTCCCGCCTTGATCTCGGACTGGAGGAACTGCGCGAGGCGAGGCTGCGGGGCAGGCTGGGCCACCGGCGCGACCGGTGGTGTCAGTCGCAGCCCCTGGACGCGACCGAACACCGGCTCGGCGACATTGCTGAGCGAGATCGCGAAGGCCCAGTAGGCCGCGCCCAGCACCAGCAGCGTCACCACCGCGGTGACGGTCATCGGCAACCAGCTCAATGCCTTGCCTTTGCCGACGGCCTGCACCGCCCAATGCTGGGCCAGCGGCTGCGGATAGGGTCCACGCTGCTGACGCAGGATCTGCGCGAGCTTGTCGCGCACCAGGTCGAGCTGGGCCAGGCCGTTGTCGATGATGCGGTACCGCCCCTGGAAGCCCAAGGTGGTGGCCGCATAGATCAGCTCGAGCAGGTCGCGATTGGCCTCGGGTGCCTCGGCGAGCCGAGCCATCAACTGGAACACCTTCTCGCCCCCGAACGCCTCGTTGTGGAAGCCGGCGAGCAGGCTGTACTGGCCCCACACACCGGACCCGCCCCAGGGGGTGTCGGAGGCGGCCTCGTCGAGCACCGTGCACAGCACGTAGCGCGCCGCCATCACGCGTTCGGGCGGGATGCCACGGGCCTGCGCGTCGGCGGCGAAATCACGAATGCCCTGGGACAGCGACTGCTTCAGCGCCGCAGGGTCGGCCACGTGGCGGGTCTGGCGGAGTTGCGGCGCGAGCAGCAGCAGCCGGTTGGCGACGGCGAGCAAGGGGTTGAGGCCGTGCTCGGGCACCGGCGCGTCGCCCGGATCCCGGAAGCCCGACGTGGCGTCGGACTCGGCCGGCTTGGTGCCGCCCCAGCCACCGGGCTTGGGGCGGATGAAGGTGCGCTGGCCGTCGAGCTGCGCAAACGGATCGTCGCTGGAATTCGGGTCCATGGGCTTGTGCGGCGGACCGCGTGCTCAGGGCTGCTGACGGATGGCCCAGAGCTCGAGTTCGAGCCCCGGAAAGTCTCCCGCCACGTGCAGGGCCATGCTGCCGCCCTTTTCGAGCTGCTTCCACAGGTCGCCGTTGCGCTCGAGCTCGAAATAGTGGAAGCCGGCGTGGTAGGGCAGCTCACGCGGCACGGTGGGCAGGCTGCGCATGGCCACGCCGGGCAGCGCCAGGTTGACCAGGTCGCGGATGCGGTCCACCGGCCCGAGCTTGGACTGCGCCGGGAAACGCTGGCGAAGCTGCTCCGGTGGCACCTGCGCCGACACGGCGAGCACGAAGCCCGCACTGCGCAACAGCTCGAGATCGCGCACGACGGCCGTGCGCACGCCGTGGCTGCGCTCGATGAGTTCGATCTGGATGGCGTGCCGTTCGAGCACCGCAGAAAGATAGCGCCTCAAGTCCTCGACCACCGGTGCAAAGACCTTCTGCAGGTCGTCGTGGTCGTACAGCGGGTAAACGGGCGGCACCCGCTGGTCGTTGGCGAAGGTGGCCAGTTCACCGGCCAGTTGCAGGCACGCCAGGTACAGCTCGCGCGGGTGGGCACTGGGCGCCCCGGCAAGTTGGTAGAACCAGGGTTCGGATCGGTTCATGACCAGCAGGGTCAAGAACTCGGACATCTCCGACACGCCGCTGGTGAGTTGGCCCATCCGGCCGGCCATCGTACTGACCCGCTGCCGGATCAGACCGTGCAGCAACGACGCCACGGCCGACAACTGGCCACTGGCCTGGATGCGCGTCTGCGGGGCGATGTAGTTGCGGTCGAGCACCAGTTGGCCGTCGCTGCGCCGCTCGAGCACCCGCGCCACGCCGACACCGGCAAAGCCCTCGGTGCGGTCCTTGGCGCGCAACAGTCGAAGCGTCAGCTCGGCGGTCTGGATCGGCTCGGGGTCATCGCTGGCGTGGCTCTGGTCACGCACGTCCTGGGTCGTCGCGCGGTACCGGGCCATGTCGGCCGATTCGTCCAGCCCGAGGTCGAACTCATTCGTGCCGGGCCGCGACACCGGCGCGGCGAGGTAGATGACCTCGCCCTTCACGTCGGCCGGCACCTCCAGCGCTGCCGGCGATGCGTCGAGGTCGGGAAAGGAGAAAGGCGCACCGTCCGGCAAGACCCCCGCGGCCCGAACCAGGCCGATGCGCCCCAGCGCCAGTCCGCCTTCGTCGAGCACCAATTCAGAGAAGCCCCAGGCAAAGGGCTCGGCGGCGCGCACGCGCATGTCCACCAGGTGATCGACGTGCCGGGCTTCCTGTTGAAAATGGTGGGGCTGCAGGAACATGCCCTGCGACCACACGACCTTGCTGCGCAAGCTCATCGACCGACTCCGCGTCGTCCCGTCATGGCGCCATCGTGGCCGACACCGCCAGGTCGCCGACCTTGATCGTCAGCTTCTGCGGTTTGCCGGGTTGCACAGGAACGATGGCGCGCCATGTGGCGCGCTCGAGGTCGCGATAAGCCCCCACGACGCCGATGAAGCGCGTGTCGCCGGACAAGGACTTGGTGTACGGGCGGTTCTCGCCGGGGCGCAGTGTGAACTCTTCGCGGGCGAGCATCTCGGCCCCGAGCGTGGCCTGGTCGGATTGGTAGAGCGCCATGAAATCGGCGCTGTTGAAGGCCGCGGCCGTCTTCAGCTCGTACACCCGAAGCAGGATCGGCGATGGCCGCTTGTTCGCCGTGGGATTGAGCTGAGCCGAGGCTTCGATGGCCCCCGACACCGTCGCCGGCTTGGGAGGCCCGGACGCGCACCCTCCCAGGCCCAAGCCGATGGCCCATGCCACCAACCAGGCGCTTCGAGCCGCCATGACCACCGCCATCGTCTGCCTCTTCCATCTGCGATGGCTGAGAATAATCAGCCTGCGGGCAGGCCCGTGGTGACTAAGGTAACGCGCGCCGATGTTGTCGCGTCGTCAAGCGCGACACACCACCTGCATCTGCGCTTCGCCGAGGGGCGCCGGCTCGATGAGGTCGAGCGTCCAGCGGCGCACGAAACCCGAGCGTGCCTCGGCCGGTTGCACCCGTTGCCACTCCCGCAGCACGTCGACGCCGCCAGGACACAGGCGTTTGGCCTCGGCCTGCAGGGCAGCCAGGTCGTGACCCCGAAGCTCATAGGCGGTCTGGCCGCTGCCGTGGACCTGGCTGCGCACGTCCATCCGGGTGCTGCAGGCGGACAGCACGAGCAGCGTGGCACCCAGGGCGATCGATCGGGCGCAGACGGCCCGATGCCGTCGGCAAGTCACGACACGTCGTCCTGCTCATCGATGGCGCGGTCGTGGATGGCCAGGTCAGAGTTGCCGGCCAGCGGCAGCTGTGGCCGGTCGAGCGGTCGGCAGACCCTGCGCTGCAGGCGGTCGAGGCGTTCGGAGTGCTCGATGCTTGCCAGCACGGCCTGGGGATCCGTCATCAGCATGAACGGATTGACTTCGCGACGCACGGTGGCCATGGCAGGCTCCTGGAATGGTGCCCCACTGTAGGCAGCGGCCCCGCGAGAATGAAGTCGGCGCAGCGCCAAGAACTGCGTCGGAAATTGCCCGACACGCCCTGTCAGCGAATGGCGCGGTCCAGCCGCTCGCCGAGCTTGTCGCGGCCGACCGAGCGCGCGAAATCGCCCGACGTCATGTCCTTGTCATTGCGCAGCCGAGGATCGGCCCCGCGCGCCAGCAGGGCCGTCACCGAACCCTCGGCACCGTAGCGGGCCGCCATCATCAACGGTGTGCTGCCGTTCGGCGACCGCGCATCGACGCGCGCACCTCGATCGAGCAACAACTCGACCAACGGCACCGCCGGGCCGGTGGCGGCGTAGTGCAATGGCGTCCAGCCATCCTTCTCCAGCCTGGCGCCCTTGTCGAGCAGCCGGCGCGCCCAGTCGGTGTGGCCCTTCAGTGCGGCCATCATCAGCGGTGTCTCACCCACGGCGTTGGGCGCATCGACCTCGAGTTGGGGGTGCTGCAGCAGCACCTCGGCGACCTTGAAGCCGCCGTCGCGGAACACCGTCAGCAGCGCGGGCTGGCCCTTCTCGTCGCGCGAGTTCACGTCGAAGCCACGCTGCAGCAGGCGGATCACCGTGCCGGCGTCGTCGTCCCTCACCGCCTTGAAGAAATCCTCGTAGGCGCCGGCCGAGAGCGCCGTCGGCACCAGCGACAACGCCAGGCCCAGTACCGCAGTGCGTTGAAGGAACTCACGGCGCATGCCCATCTCCGCTTCTGGTCATCGTTCGGGGGAAGAGGCGCTCGAAGTTGCGACTGGTCGCGTCGGCCACGGCCTCCAGCGGCAGGGACTTCAACTCCGCCAGTTGCTTCGCGACGGGCACCACCCAGGCCGGCTGATTGGTGCGGCCGCGGTGCGGCATCGGCGCGAGGTACGGGCTGTCGGTTTCGATCAGGCAACGGTCCAGCGGCACGAAACGGGCCACCTCACGCAGTTCGTGCGCATTGCGGAAGGTCAGGATGCCAGAGAACGAGATCGAGAAACCGAGGTCGAGTGCCGCCCGAGCCACGTCGATCGTCTCGGTGAAGCAATGGAACACGCCGCCGGCTTCGGCACCCTGCTCGTCGCGCAGGATGTCCAAGGTGTCCGCCGAGGCACTGCGCGTGTGCACCACCAGGGGCAGGCCACTCTGCCGCGCCGCGCGGATGTGCACCCGGAAGCGCTCGCGCTGCCAGGCCATGTCGGCCACGCTTCGGCCATTGAGCCGGTAGTAGTCGAGGCCGGTCTCGCCGATGGCCACCACCCGGTGCGCCGCGGCCAACGCCAGCAGGCGCTCGACGCTGGGCTCTTCGACGCCTTCGTTGTCGGGGTGGACGCCCGCCGTGGCCCAGAAGTTGTCGTGTGCCAGGGCCAGCCCATGCACGGTGTCGAACTCCTCCAGCGTGGTGCAGATCACCAGGGCCCGGTCGACCCCGGCCAACGCCATCTCGGCACGAACCTCATCGATGCGGTTCCGCAGTTCCGGAAAGCTGAGATGGCAATGGGAGTCGACGTACATGAGTGAATGGGAGCAGCACCGGCGGACAGCCGGCTCAGAAGCTTGGGTTGGGGCTCAGCGGTGCCCGGTCGTCCAACCGGACCGACTCGCCTCGCACGGGTGGTGGGTGCGGCGATTCCGTGGACGTGTCACGCGTCAAACCGTCTGCGTGGGCTTGGCGGACGCAATGGAGGTGCCGAGGATCTGTTCGATCTTCAGCTTGAGCAGGCGGGTCTTCTCGTCGGCAGGGAACCGGACGCCAACGCCCTGGGTGCGGCCGCCCGACGCATTCACCGGCGTGAGCCAGGCCACCTTGCCGGCCACCGGGTAGCGCTGCGGATCATCGGGCAACGACAACAGCAGGTAGATGTCTTCGCCCAGACGGTATTCGCGCGCGGTCGGTACGAACAGGCCACCGTCGCTCAACAGCGGGATGTAGGCCGCATAGAGCGCGCCTTTCTCGCGGAAGACGAGTTGGATGACACTCGGACGGGACGAGTTGCTGGCCGAGGCCGAACGGATCGGGGCTTCGCTCATGACCGAAGTCTACCGGGCCGTGCCCCGGCCTGCTCGACCCGGCGCTGGCGCTGGCCACACGGTCGAGGCTTGCGTCACGAGCGACTCGATCAGCAAGGGCGCATGCCAGGGGTGGCCGTCGTGGCGGGAGGTGCGCACCAGCGCACGCTGCCAGGCCGACCAGGCCGCGTGGTCCGCTGCAGGCACCACGCTCGAGCCAGGAAAGAACCGTGGTACGCCCCCAACCGACGACGCCATCGCGTCGTGGGCGAGCTTGCTCAACAGTTCGACGACACGGGGCACCGGCCGACCCTGCAGCGCGCGGGCGTCGCCGGCAAGCATTGCCCGTGGCAGCGCCGCCACCCAGGCCGCATCGATGCCCTCGCCGGACAGCGCAAGTGCTTCCAGCGGACTGCCGCCGGCCAGGGCCAGCAGGCAAGCCGGGTCGGCCACGCCCTGGGCGGCCAGCCAGGCCTGGGCCTGGTCCGGCGGGGGCAAGGGCAAGGGCAGCCTCTGGCAGCGGCTGCGCACCGTGGGCAGCAACTGCTCGGGGTCGACACTGGTCAGCATCAGGCGCAGGCTGGCCGGTGGTTCTTCCAGCGTCTTCAACAACGCATTGCCGGCAGGCCCGTTGAGGGCATCGGCTGGGTGCAGCACCAGCACCTTGCCTCGACCGCGGCCAGGGGTCTGCCGCGCCCAGTCGATGGCATGGCGGACTTGCGCGATGCGGATGTCACGGCTGGGCTTTGCGTCGGACCGGGTCTTGGCGCCGACCTCATCGGGCTCCCACCCGAACGAATCCCGCAGGGCAGCAGGCAACACCACCAGCAGGTCGGGATGGGCGCGCACACGCACCAGGTGACAACCGGTGCAACGTCCGCAAGGTGCCTGCCCCGGCTCCTCGCACAGCAGGTGCTGGGCCCACAGCCATGCAAACTCGAGGTGGCCACTGCCAGCCGGGCCATGGGCCAGCAGCGCATGAGCCCGTGTCAGGGCCTTCGCGCGCTGCAGGGCATCGCCCAGCCAAGGCAAAGGCAACTGCCCGTGTTCATCGACACCCAGCGTCGGCGCGGCGGGATTCGTCGCCATCTCACCACCACGGGCGGGATGACACCGCCGCGGCCACCTGTTGCCACACCTGCGGCTTCGGCCGATCGGCATCGATGCGGGCGAAGCGCTGCGACGCCCCCGCCGCGCGCGCGGCGTAGCCGGCACGGACGCGCTCGAAGAAGGCCTGCTCCTCACGCTCCAGCCGGTCGGCGGCCCTGGCCGCCGCACGGCGTTCGGCGGCGATGTCGGCCGGCAGGTCGAACCACAGCGTCAGGTCGGGCTGGCGACCTGCCTGCACCCACTGCTCCAACTGGGACAGCACCTGGGGATCGAAACCACGGCCACTGCCCTGGTAGGCGAACGTGGCATCGGTGAATCGATCACACAGCACCACGGCACCGGACTGGAGCGCCGGCTCGATGACCTGCTGGAGGTGGTCGCGACGCGCCGCAAACACCAGCAGCGCCTCGGTCAGCGCGTCCATTTCGCGGTGCAGGAAGAGTTCGCGCACCGCCTCGGCCAGCGGCGTGCCCCCGGGCTCCCGCGTGAGCACGACCTGGCGCCCCTGCCCTCGCAGCCAATCGGCCAACGACTCGATGTGCGACGACTTGCCCGCCCCGTCGATGCCCTCGAAGGTGATGAATCGGCCGCTCGGGCTCATGGTGTCTTGCGCTGGAACTGGTTCACCGCCCGATTGTGCGCGGCGAGGTCGTCGCTGAAGACACTGCTGCCGTCGCCGCGGGCGACGAAGTACAGCGCACGGGTCGGCTCGGGCTGCACGCTGGCCCGCAGGGCGGCCAGACCTGGCATGGCGATCGGCGTCGGCGGCAGGCCGCCACGGGTGTAGGTGTTGTAGGGGGTGTCGGTCTGCAGGTCGCGCTTGCGCAGGTTGCCGTCGAAGGCCTCGCCCAGCCCGTAGATCACGCTCGGGTCGGTCTGCAGGGGCATGCCGATGCGCAGCCGATTGACGAAGACGCCGGCAATGCGGCCCCGTTCGTCCGGGCGACCGGTCTCCTTCTCGACGATCGAGGCCAGCACCAGGGCCTCGTCGGGCGACTTCAAGGGCAGGCCCGGAGCGCGTTCGGCCCAGGCAGATTCGAGGCGGCGCTGCATGGCGTGCGCAGCGCGCCTGAGCACCGTCAGGTCACTGACTCCCCGGCTGTAGACATAGGTGTCGGGAAAGAAACGGCCCTCGGCCCGCTGACCGGGCAGCCCGACGGCGGCCATGAGCTGCGCCTCGTCCAGGCCGGCACTGGTCGGCCTCAGGTGCGGGGCGCGGGCCATCTCCGCTCGGAACTGCCGGAAGGTCCAACCCTCGATCAAGCGCACGCGTTCGAACGCCTCGTCGCCTTGCACCAACTTGTCGAGCAGACCCCGCGGCGTGACCCCTGGCTCGATCTCGTAGCTGCCCGCGCGGATGCGCCGGGCATCCCCTGAGGCGCGAAACCACTGGTACAGCAGCCAAGGCTCGGTCTGCACCCCCGCCCTCACCCAGGCCTGGGCCACTTCGCGAGGCGAGGTGCCGGCTTCGATCGACAACTCGACGCGCGCGGTCGCCAGATCCAGTGGCCGCTGCAGCCACCACCAAGCGGCCACTGATGCTGCGGCCGTGGCCGCAACGATCAACGTCATCAGCACCAGGAGCAGGCGCGCAGGTTTCATCGCGTCAAGCGCGCGGCCGGGCAGGAGACCCGACGTCGGTCAAAGGCATGGGGCGTGATGATAATCGGCCCATGCAACCCAACTCCCTGCCCTCCGGCGCCTTGCGGCTGGCCGACTGGGGCCTCATCCGGGCCGAAGGGCCCGATGCGGCCAGCTTCCTGCACGGTCAGCTCACCCAGGACGTGACCCACCTGGCGGAGGGCCAGGCCAGGCTCGCCGGGTACTGCTCGGCCAAGGGCCGCCTGTTGGCCACGTTCGTCATCTGGCGTTCGGGCAAAGAGACGCTGCAGTTGGCCTGCAGCGGCGACCTGCTGGCGTCGACGCTCAAGCGCCTGTCGATGTTCGTGCTGCGCGCGAAATGCAAGCTCGTCGACGCCAGCCAGAGCCATGCGCTCTACGGCCTGGTCGGCGATGCAGCCACGGCTTGGCTCGGCAACGGTGCGCCGCTGGCGCCCTGGGCGGTTCGTGTCTCGTCTGCAACGCAAGGCGCCAGCGACGGATCGGGCTCGACCCAAGTCCTGCGGCTGCCCGATGCCGAAGGCCAGGCGCGCTACCTGCTGGTGCAGAGCGCAGACGCAGCGCCCCCCGATCTGCCGCTGTTGGAGGCCGACCACTGGCAGTGGCTGGAGGTGCGCAGCGGCATCGCGCGCATCACCGCCGCCACGGCAGATCATTTCGTGCCCCAGATGGTGAACCTCGAGCTCGTCGGCGGTGTCAACTTCCAGAAGGGCTGCTATCCGGGGCAGGAGGTGGTGGCCCGCAGCCAGTACCGCGGCACCCTGAAACGCCGCACCGTGCTGTTCGATGCCGACGTGCCGGTGCATGCGGGCCAGGAAGTGTTTCATTCAGACGACCCCGGGCAGCCGGCCGGCATGGTGGCCAATGCCGCGACGCGGCCCGGTGGCGGCATGTCGGCGCTCGTCGAGGTCAAGCTGGCGGCCCTGGTCCAGGGAACACTGCACGCCGGATCGCCCGACGGGGCCAGTCTGCTTCGCGCCCCGCTGCCCTACGACATTCCCTCAGACGCGGCGTGACCAAGCACTCGGCCGAGCCCCTGTTGTACGTGTATTACCGGGTGCCAGTCGGTAGGCTGGAAGACGTCGTGAGCGACGCGCTGGCCATGCAGTCGCAACTGGTGAAGGCGCACCCGGGCCTCCGTGCCCAGTTGCTGAGGCGAACCGGGACGTCGAATGACGAGTTAACGCTGATGGAAATCTACAGCATGCAGGGCGGGCTCCCGCCGGCATGGATTGCATGCATCGACCGGGCAAGCAAGGTCTGGGGTACATCGATCGTGCGGCATACCGAGTGGTTCGAGCCCATCGTGTCGCGCAGTTGATTTCGACGAACCACGCGGCGGCGCGCTGCGAACGCTTCGGCCAAGGCACCGCCGGCCCTGGACAGCCGATCAGGCCAATAACGAAAAGGCCACTCCCGCGGAGCAGGAGTGGCCTTTCTTGTCGAGCATCGAATCAGCAGGTCGCCGGGGCCAGATTGAGGCCCCGGTGACTGCAGCCTCGAAAAGCGATCAGAAGTTGTAGTTCGCGCGCAGGTAGTACTTGCGGCCGGTCGGATCTGCGAAGCGCGGATCGTAATTGGCCTGGAACACTTCACCCTGGTTCGAGTACGGAGGATCGCGGTCGGTCAGGTTCTTGATGCCGAACGTCAGCTTCAGACCCTTCATGGCATTCCAGCCCAGGTACGCGTCGAGCGTCGCGTACTGGCTGACCGTGTTCGACGGATCCTGGTCGACATAGCTGCTCTTGTAGTACGCCGTGGCGCCCGCCGACCACGCACCCATCATCCAGGTGGCTGTCGCGGCATGCTGCCAGCGGAACACGGGGTTCGATCCAGAGTAGACGCCGACGTTCTGGTTCCAGGGACCGTCCTTGTAGTCCTGGTACTCGAACTTGGTCATGTAGGTGCTGTTCAAGCCCAGCGTCACCGAGCCCATGCTGCCCAAGCCCTTGCGGAAGAGCACGCTCAGGTCAACGCCGTTGGCATTGGTGCCGCCCAGGTTCTGCTGGCGCAAGTCGAGATAGCCGCAGTTGTTGCCGGGGCACGAGAAGCCATCGGTGGACAGGTCACCGGATGCGTTGCGATTGATGTAGCGGCCGAACGTGGTGGGATCACCCAGCACCGTGTTTTCCGACAGCGCACCGATGGTGTCCTTCAGCTGCACCCACCAGAGATCGACACCCACCGACAGGTTGGCCATGGGCTCGAACACGATGCCCATGGTCATGCTCTTGGACTTCTCGGGCTTGAGATCCAGGTTGCCGCCCGTCAGACGCTGGAACTGCACCTCGCAGTTCAGGACCGCAGGCTTGCCAGGGATCGGCACGCCATTCGGGCAGTTGACCGGGTCATCCACCGTGCCGGTGTTGGTGTAGGCCTGAGATGCGTTCAGTTCATACAGCGACGGCGCACGGAAACCGGTGGAGAAGCTGCCTCGCACCAGCAGGTCCTTGTTCGGCTGGAAGCGGATGCCGATCTTCGGGTTGGTGGTGTTGCCGAAGTCGCTGTACTTGTCGAACCGTCCCGCCAGGGTGACCTCAAGTTGCTTCGTGACCGGCACGCTCAACTCGGTGTAGAACGCCGTGACGTTGCGGGTGCCCTCGGAGAGCGAATTCGGATCGACGCCCGTGCTGGCGATCAGCAACTCGGCCACCGGCCGGTTGGCGGCCGACTTGAAGTCTTCCCGACGGAACTCGCCGCCCACAGCCAGGGCAGCACCGCGGCCCGCACCGAACCAGTCGCCCAGTTCACGGCTGACGCGGGTGTCGACGGTGGTCACCTTGCCCTTGTGGTTTTGCAGGTTGCCGCCCATCAGCGCGTCGGCAATGAAGGCGTCACCCGCCGCGTCCTGGGGGCCGAACGGGTTGATGATGCCGTTCAGCATGCCCTGGGTGATCTTGTTGCCATCGGAATAGCCGCTGACGAGTTCCTTGATCTTGTTCTCGTTGTAGCTGATGGCAGCTTGGTAATCCCATCCGCCCAGCACGCCTTCCAGGCCCGCCAACAGGCGTTGCTGATCATTGACGGAGGTATTGCTGCGCTGCCCGCCCGCCAGGGCGCGCCAGCGCACGTTGACAAAGCCAGGCTGCAGGGTCACGCCGGGCCGAGGCGTCATGCCCGCGGCGCGCACGAAATTGGGATCCAGCGGGATGTTGGGGGTGATCGACAGGCCGCCCGGATTGCCCGGGTAGTAGGGGTTCGGCGTGCCGTCAGGCTTTCTCGGATTCATCCACAGGCCGCCGTACGGCACGGCCGCGATGCCGGTGGTGGACTCGTTGCGGGTACCGAACCACTCAACGGTCGCGTTGTGGTCCTGGCCCAGGCGCAACGTTCCACGCAGCATGGCCGAGGTGCGCTCGGTCTTGGCGGTGTAGTCGACGAACTTCGACGTGGCGATGTTGCACGAGGTGCCGCCCGTCACGGGCACCAGGAAGCTCGGGTCATTGCAGTTCGGCGCCGCAGGGTTGCCGACCGCGCCGCCCTGGAAGTAATTGGCCGGGAACGGCGTGGGCGACAGGCCGCCCGGGAAACGCGAGTTGAATGGCCGGTCGAGGCCGGTGATCTGGTCGGTCTTGGCGAGGTCGATGAAGCCGAAGACATTGAAACCCTGCTTGCTCAGGTCGCCGAAACCGAAGCCGACGTTGGCGTTCCGGCTCTTGCCACCACTTTCGGCCGGGACGTCCATGCCGACCGTGACCGACCCGCCGGTGAATTCCTTGCTGGTGATGAAGTTGATCACCCCGCCGATGGCATCGGTACCGTACAGCGACGAGGCGCCGTCGCGCAGCACCTCTACCCGCGCCAGCGCGGCGAACGGGATCATGTTCAAGTCAGGTGCGGCACCGTCGATCGCGTTGTTGGCAATGCGGCGGCCGTTCAAAAGCACCAGCGTCTTGCTGCTGCCGATGCCGCGCAGGTCGGCAAACGCCGCGCCGCCAGTGCCAGCACCTACTTGCTGGCTCGAACCCTGGGTCATCTGAACCGCGCTGAGCGACGACATGATCTGCTCAACCGACGTGACGCCCTGCGCCTTCAGTTCCTCGATCTTGATGACGGTGACCGGAACAGCAGTCTCGGCGTCGACTCGCTTGATCGCGGAACCCGTGATCTCGACACGTTGCGAGGTCTGGGCCAAAGACGGCATGGCGGCCAGCGCCACTGTGCCGCCAACTGCCAGCAACGCCGCCCGGCTGATGAGAGTCTTCTTGAACATCCGTTTCACTCCTGTGGGTGTGGTGGGGAGCAACTCAACCGATCCGACAGGGAACCACACCACCCCTGGAACGCATAGGTCGAGCCGTTGTTACTGCATTGTGAATGGTGGCTCAACGCGCTCTGCACTAGGGAAACCCTGAGCGAAACCAGCCGGTGCACACCACCTCGCATCGGCGCTCTGCAGAGGGGCGGATCGCACCGAGAACGTCACGCGAAACACGTGATTTGTGCCTGAATCCAAGCCTGAACAGTGCTGGGATTCGGTCCCTCCTAGGGGAGCCACTCTACTGGCGCTCGCGGCAGTCGTTGGTGACACGCAACATCTGTGACCGAACAAGGGCCAAAAGACAGCGGTCGCACCGTCGCCCAGGTCATTGACGCCGCGCGGACGTGGCCGGACTTACATCCTTGGCACCGCCGCCAGCAGGAGGCGCGTGTACTCGTCGACCGGGCGCTCGAGCACGTCGGCACAAAGGCCTTGTTCGACGATCCGGCCCGACTGCATCACCGCCACCCGATCGGCGATGTACTCGACCACGCCGATGTTGTGGGTGATGAACAGGTAGGACACACCCAGTTCGCGCTGCAGTTCGCCTAGCAGGTTGAGGATCTGCGCCTGCACCGAGACATCGAGCGCCGAGGTCGGCTCGTCGCAGACGATCAACCGCGGTTCGACCGCCAGGGCCCGGGCAATGGCGATGCGCTGGCGCTGGCCGCCCGAGAACTCGTGCGGAAAGCGCTGCAGCGCATCGCGACGCAAGCCCACCTGCTCGGCGATGCGCAGGATGCGCGCTCGGCGCACGTCGGGCGGCGTGTCGGGCTGAAGGGCGGCGATGCCCTCGTCCAGGATCTCCTGCACCCGCATGCGTGGGTTCAAGGACGCATAGGGGTCCTGGAAGATGATCTGCACCTCACGACGCGCCAGGCGCAGCGCCTCGCCCTGCAGATCGAACAGGTTGCTGCCTTTCAGACGGGCCTGGCCGCTGATCACCGCCTGCTGCCGCAGCAATTGCACGATGGCCTTGCCGGTGGTCGTCTTGCCGCAGCCCGATTCGCCCACCAGCGCCAAGGTCTCGCCGGCACCCACGGAGAACGACACGCCTCGCACGGCCTCGAAGTGGCTCTTCACGCGCTGCAGCAGTCCCTGGCGGATCGGGAAGCGCACCCACAGGTCGGTCACCTGCAGCAGCGGTTCCGCGTTGTCCGGCGCCACTGGCAAGTCTGTGCTGCGCCCAACGGATGGCTCCGCAGCCCGGGTTGCCGGGCCCAGCCCGACACCGCCCGGTTGCAGAAGCAGGCAACGAACCTGCCGCCCGCCCAGGTCGACCAGTTCGGGCACGGTCTGCCCGCAGGCCGGCGTGGCATGGGCGCAGCGCGGCTCGAAGCGACACCCGTGGAACCGCATCGTCAGCGGGGGCACGGTGCCCGGGATCGCCGCCAACGCCTGGCCACGCCGACCGCTGTCGGGCAGCGCCTGCAGCAGCGCACGCGCATAAGGGTGCTTCGGCGACGCGAAGAACTCGTCGGCCGGCGCCACCTCGATGATCTGGCCGGCATACATCAGCGCCACCCGGTGGGCCATGCCCGCCACCACCGCCAGGTCGTGGGTGATGAGCAGCAGGCCCAGGCCCTGCTCGCGCTGCAGGTCCTTCAGCAGGTCGAGGATCTGTTTCTGGATCGTCACGTCCAACGCCGTGGTGGGCTCGTCGGCCACCAGGAAGTCGGGCTCGCCCGCCAGCGTCATCGCGATCATCACGCGCTGCTTCTGGCCGCCGCTCATGCGGAAAGGGTAGTCGTCGATGCGCCGTTCGGGCTCGGGGATGCCCACGCGCCGCAGCCAGTCGATGGCCTTGGCGCGTGCCGCGTCGCCCCGCAACGGGGTGTGTGCCTCGATGGCCTCGACGACCTGGTCGCCCACCCGCATCACCGGGTTCAGGCTGGTCGCCGGCTCCTGGAAGATCATGCCGATGCGCGCGCCGCGCACGCTGCGCATGCTCGCCTCGGCCAGGTCGAGCACCTCGGTGTCGTCCAGGCCGATGCGACCGGCGGTGACCACGCCGTTGTCGGGCAACAGCCGCATCAAGGCCAGCGCCGTCATGCTCTTGCCGCAGCCCGATTCGCCGACCAGCGCGAAGGTCTCGCCGCGCTGGATGGACAGCGCCAGGCCGTCGATGGCCCGGACCACGCCGGACTCGGCATCCAGTTCGACCTCGAGTGCGTCGATCGTCAGCATGGTGGCGTCCTCAGGCGGGCTTGCGCAGGCCCAGGCGGGGCCGCAGCGCGCGGGCGCGCGGGTCGAAGGCATCGCGCACGCCATCGGCGAAGAGGTTGGCCGCCAGCACCAGCGCCACCATGAAGCCGAAGGCGGCGGCGAAGGACCACCACACCACCGGGTCGCGGCTCATCTCGTTGCGCGCCATGTTGATCATGCCGCCGAAGCTGCTGGTCGACGGGTCGACACCCACGCCCACGTAGGTGAGCACGGCCTCGTAGAGGATCAAGTCGCTGAAGTTCAGTACGGTGGTGATCAGCACCAGGTGCATCACGTTGGGCAGGATGTGGCGGCCCATGATGCGCGGGGCGCTGACACCGAAGGCGGTGGCCGCCTGCACGAAATCGAGTTCGCGCAGCTTGAGCGTCTCGCCCCGCACCAGGCGGCACGGCGTGGCCCAGCCGGTGATGCCCAGGATGGCGCAGAGCAGGAAGACCTTCAGATCGGATCGCTCGGCACCGGTCTCGAACCACTCGGGGTGCTTGTCCAGTGCCACCTGCACCATCAGCACGCAGGCGGCAATGAGCAGCACGTTGGGCACCGACGACAGCGTGGTGTAGAGGTATTGCACGGCCTCGTCGACCCAGCCCTTGAAGTAGCCGGCCAGGATGCCCAGCGACACGGCGATGGGCAACGTGGCCAGGGTGGAGAGCATGCCGATGACGAAGGCGGTGCGCACGCTCTTGAGCGTCTGCACCAGCACGTCGTTGCCGGTGCGGTCGGTGCCGAAGACATGGTAGTGGCCCATCAGCGCGATCACCGGGCCCGCCACGGCGCAGGCCACCGCCACGGTGAGAAGGGCCGACCGCAATGGGTAGCGCGTGCGGTCGGCGGCGATGTCGTGCCAGGCCTGCGCCATGCCTCCATGACGGCGCCCCAGTGCCGCGGCCACCACCGCGGCGGCGACCATTGCCAAGGCCAGCCCGCCCAACAGGCCGACGCCGGCACGCGTTGCCACGTCGGCTCGCCATTCACGCTCGGGATCTGTCAGATGGGCACCGCCATGCAGCAGGCGTGGCAGCTCGCGCAGGGTCTGCCCGTCGCGAGTGACCGTCTCCTTGGTGATGCCGCGGTAGGCCAATGGCGCCGAGTAGCTGGTCTCGCGCATCGCCAGTTGCCTGGCCAGCACCAGGTCGAGCAGCGATTCGGTGCGGCTGTCGTAGAACACCTGCCCGCCGGGGCGGCTGGCTTCGGCCGGCAGGGCCCGGCGGAAGTGCACGCTGTCGATCGCGGTCAGCAGCATGAAGGCCAGCAGCACCAGGCCGGCGCACAACGCTGCGGGGTCGAGCAGCACCTTGCGCCAGGTGGCGCGCAGGTGGTCGTGCCGGGATACGCGCCAGGCATAGCCCGCGATGGACGCGAACATGGCCCACAGCGCCGCATCGGTCCAGAGCAGGACGAACTTGAAATCGGCCATCACGACAACCTCACGCGCGGGTCGACCCAGGTGTAGGCGATGTCGATCAGCACATTGCTGAGGATGTACAGCACCGACCCCAGGAACACCATCGTGCGCACGATGGCGAAATCCTGCCCGCTGATCGCCTCGATGACGAAGGCGCCCAGGCCGGGGATGCCGAAGAAGCTCTCGAACACCAGGCTCCCGAGGAACACATAGGGCAGGTAGGAGCCCGCGCTGGTGATGATCGGGATCAGCGCATTGCGCAGCACATGGCGGAACAGCACCACCGTCTCCGACAGCCCCTTGGCGCGGGCGGTGCGCACGTAGTCCTTGCCTATCTCCTCGAGGAACATGGCCCGGTACAGCCGCGCCTCGCCGCCCAGGCGCGACAGCAGTGACAGCACCACCGGCAGCACCAGGAAGCGCACCGCATCCAGCCCTGGCGCGAAACCCGAGATGGGCACCAGTCGCAGCACACGCGAGAACATGAACTGGCCGACGATGATGTAGAACAGGCTGGAGATCGACAGCATCAGCACGCACAGCACGACCCCCCAGAAGTCGATGCGGCTGTGCCGGAAGAACACCAGCATCAGCGAGAACGTGACGCTGACAATGAGCTGCAAGATGAACAGTGGCACCGCCAACTGCAGGCTCACCCCCATGCGCGTGGCCACCTCATGGCCGATGTCGGTGGAACGCGCCGAATCGCTGCGGCCGAAGTTCAGCATCATCAGCGACACCGAGCGCTCCCACAGCACGGTGCGCGTCGCCTTGTCTGTGCCCTGGGCCGCGGGGTTCCAGTACAGCGGCTTGTCGTAGCCGCGCTCGGACTTCCATTTCTCGATCTGGTTCTGCGTGATGCGCTTGCCACCGATGTTGAGCCGCGCCATGTCATCGGGCGTGTTGACGGTGAAGAACAGGAAGAAGGTGAGCAGGTTGACGCCGATGAGGATCAGCACCCCGTAGCCGAGGCGGCGCGCGATGTAGCCAAGCATGCGTGTGTGCCCTTCAGGCCCGCGCCGCGCGGCGCGCGGTGGCGGTCTCGCGGGCGAGGAAGCTGCGGCGGGCGCCCCAGGCCGCGGCCAGCAGAACCAGCGCCAGCAGCGCCATCGGCCAGACGACCGGCTGGTTCCACTCGGCCTGCTTGCGGGCCCGCAGGGCGGGGTCGAGCCGGTAGTACTTGGCCATGTCGCGGATCATGATGCTGGGCTTGCCGTTGTGCACCCACTGCTGGAAGGCCAGACCGCCCCACGGGAAGTAGCCGAAGGACCAGGGCGAATCGGCCTGCACGATGGCCACCATGCGATCGACCAGGTCCTGCTTGGCCGGGCCGTCCTCCAGCGTCTGCAATTGGCGGTACAGCGCGTCGTAGTCGGGGTTGTCGTAGTTGGCGTAGTTGTCGCCCTGGTGCTTCGAACGCGCGATCGGGCCGTACAGCAGGAACAGGAAGTTCTCGGCATCGGGGTAGTCGGCCAGCCAGCCGCCCCAGAAGATCTGGTGCTTGCCCTTGAGCGTCTTGTCCTGGTACTGATTGAAGTCGGTGGCCCGCACTTCCAGTTGCACGCCCAGCTTGGCGAACTGCTTGGCCATCCAGTCGTTCTCGCTCTTGAACTCGGGCGTGATGGCGCGCTGGAAGTCGTAGTTCAGCACCAGGGGCTTGCCGCTGACGGCGTCTCGCCCCCCCGGGTAGCCGGCCTCGGCCAGCAGCTTGCGGGCGTCCTCGATCGGGCGCCGCACCGGCTTGCCATCGACCAGCACGTGGGTGACGGGGTTGTGGAAGCCGTCCTTGCCCTCGCGCGATCCGAACAGCCCGGGCGGCACCGGGCTGTGTGCCGCCATGCCGCCCTTGTGCTTGAAGATGCGGCCATAGCCCTCCTCCCAGTCGATGGCGATGGAGATGGCCTGGCGCAGCTTGCGGTTCTTCGCGGCCTGCTCCGGCGTGTCGCCCTTGCCGACCACCGGGTCGAGCATGTTGAAGCCGAGGTACCAGTTGGAGATGTCCGTCATCACCGGGAACTGGAAGCCCCGCTCGTCGTACAGCCGCTTGACGTCGTCGGAATCGTCGGCGTCGTTGCGGAAGTCCACCCCCCATTCCGGCCGCTCGATCTCGGGAACGTCGAAGAAGCCCTGCTTGAACTTGTCCTTGCGCGGCACCTTCTCCTTCTCGATCGTCACGTACAGCGTGTCGATGAAGGGCATGGTCTTGCCGCAGTCGTCCAGCAATCCGGCGGCCTTGTCCTCGGGCATGCCCTCACAGGGATACGGCTCACCCCGGTAGTTGGGGTTGCGCTTCATCACGTGGCGGCGGTCGCGCACGAACTCGGCCATCATGTACGGGCCCGTGCCCACCGGCCACTGGTTGAGCGACAGGCCGTTCTCGCTCATGCCCGGCTGGGCATAGAACGCATCGGCCTCCCAGGGCACGGGCGCGAGGAAAGGCAAGGCCATCCAGTAGCTCCACTGCGGGTACTTGCCCTTCAGCCGGATGCGCCAGGTGTACTTGTCGACGGCGCTGGTGCCGGCCAGCGGCCATTGCCGGAAGTCGAGGAAGGGCTTGTCGCGCACGTCCTCGGGCAGACCCTTCAGGAGCTTGGCGTCCTCGCGCTTGATCAGGTCGGCATACTCTTTCAGGCCGATCACGTAATCGGCAAAGACGGCGAACACCGGCGCCTCGATGCGCGTGGTGGCATGGCGCTTGAGCGCATAGACGAAGTCGTCGGCCACGAGTTCACGCGTGCCCTGGTGCTCGAAGTCGAAAGGCGATCGCCTGGTGCCGAGTTGGCCTGGCGTCAAGGCCAGGTTCAGGTGCTTGCCCTGCGCGTCGACGGCGAACGCCGGGTGCGGCTGGAACTTCACGCCGGGACGGATCTTCACGTCGTACACGCTCTCGGCGATGGCCTCTGCAGGGGCGTCGTCGGGCAAGGTCTTGCCGTCCTTGTCGAGATAGCGAGGTCGTGCCAGCTCGAGCGTCGACTTCGGGATCAGCGTGTACGGACGCTTCAGGTAGTGGTAGCCATAAGGCGGCTCATAGATCTGGAAGGTGTAGGCCGACTCCGGGTTGGAGTAGGACGCCGTGGGATCCAGGTAGCGCGGCGAGCGCTCGTCGAACGAATAGAACAGCGTGTTCTCACGCTCCGCGCCGGCCGGATAGGGGCTGTTGTTGCAGCCGGTGAGCAGCATGCACAGCAGCACGACCCGGGCCATCGTGCCCCAGGCCCTGGCCCGAAGGCCTGCTCGATCACTGCCATCCAACACATCGCCGCGCATGCGGACACTCCAGGTGCACCGGTCTCGAAGGGGTGGCCCGAGCGCCCTGCCCTGCCACCAGGCTGCAAAGGCAAGCCTCGAAGGCGCCGCATTCTAGGGGCCGGCCGGTGTGCCGCGCCTGGGGGTTGCTCCCGGTTCGCGCCATCGCGGTGCATGCCTGCGCGCACCCCGATGGCGCACCCGCGACACGGCCGGGTTCTGTACCGGCCCATCTCCCGATACAGTGCACTCCGCGCCGCGCCGCTCTGTACATGGCGCCCCGGGGGCCCCCGCCCTACATTGCGCGGCGCCCAGACCACGAGACCATGCCGCACACCCCGCCACCCGCCCCCGATGCCCTCGTCCAGTTCCGCGGGGTGCAGAAGACCTACGACGGTCGGGCGCTCGTCGTTCGATCGCTCGACCTGGACATCCGGCGCGGCGAATTCCTGTCCCTGCTGGGCCCCTCGGGATCGGGCAAGACCACCTGCCTGATGATGCTGGCGGGCTTCGAATCGCCCACCGCGGGCGAGATCCTGCTGGACGGCGCGCCCATCACCCGCACGCCGCCGCACAAGCGCAACTTCGGCATGGTGTTCCAGAACTACGCGCTGTTCCCGCACCTGCGGGTGGCCGACAACGTGGCCTATCCCTTGACCGTGCGCAAGGTGCCGAAGGCCGAGATCGAGCATCGCGTGGCCAAGGCGCTGGCGATGGTGCAGCTGTCGGGCCGCGACCAGGCCTACCCGTCGCAGCTGTCGGGCGGCCAGCAGCAGCGCGTGGCCCTGGCCCGTGCGCTGGTGTTCGAGCCACAGCTGGTGCTGATGGACGAGCCGCTCGGTGCGCTCGACAAGCAACTGCGCGAGCACATGCAGATCGAGCTGAAGGAACTGCACCGCGCGCTGGGCGTCACCTTCGTCTACGTCACCCACGACCAGGGCGAGGCGCTGACGATGAGCGATCGGGTGGCCGTGTTCAACGATGGCGAGATCCAGCAGATCGACGCGGTGGAGCGGCTCTACGAGACCCCGGCCAACCGCTTCGTCGCGGGCTTTGTCGGCGACAGCACGGCCTTGACCGGCACCGTGGGGGCGGCCAATGCCTTCAGTGCCGAACTCGTGCTGCCCACGGGCGAGCGGCTGGCCGGCGTCAACGTCAACGGCGCGCTGTCGGGCGCGGCGGTGGTGGCCTCGGTGCGGCCCGAACGCATCGAAGCCCTCTTCACCCCGCCCGAGAACCGCGGCAACACGCTCGAGGCCGCCGTCAACGACGTCATCTACTTCGGCGACCACCTGCGCCTGCGCTGCGCCCTGCCCGGCCAGGCGCCGGCCACCGTCAAGCTGCCGCTGTCGTCAGGCGAGCAACCGGTGGCCGGGCAGACCGTCTGGCTGCACTTTCCCACGCCCTACCTGCGGTTGTACGCTTGAGCTGCATCGCATCGCTTCACCCCCCGAGAGAAGGAGACCCTCCGATGAAAACCACGCACCTCGTCGCCCTGATCGCCGCCCTGTTCGCCGGACCTGTCCTGGCCCAGTCGCAGCTCACCGTCGTCAACTTCGGCGGCGCCAATGCCAATGCGCAGAAGAAGGCTTACTACGAGCCCTTCGAGAAGGCCAGCGGCACCAAGGTGGTGTCGGTCGAGTACAACGGCGAGCAGGCCAAGGTCAAGGCCATGGTCGAGGCCAAGAAGGTCACCTGGGACGTGGTCGAGCTCGAATCGCCCGACGTCGGCCGCGGCTGCGACGAAGGCCTGTTCGAGAAGCTCGACTACACCAAGATCGGCAGCAAGGCCGACTTCGCACCCAAGGCCGCGGTCACCGACTGCGGCGTCGGCATCTTCGTCTGGTCCACCGTGATGGCCTACAACGGCGACAAGCTGAAGGACGGCCCCAAGACCTGGGCCGATTTCTGGGACGTGAAGAAGTTTCCCGGCAAGCGCGCCATGCGCAAGGGCGCCCGCTACAACGTCGAGTTCGCGCTGCTGGCCGACGGCGTGAAGGTTGAGGACGTTTACAAGGTGCTGGCCACGCCGGCTGGTGCAGAACGCGCGTTCAAGAAACTCACCGAACTGAAGCCCAACATCCAGTGGTGGGAGGCCGGCGCCCAGCCGCCGCAGTTCCTGGTGGCCGGCGACGTGGTCATGGCCACGGCCTACAACGGCCGCATCGATGCCGCGGCGCGCGAGGGCAAGAACCTCAGGATCAACTGGGCCAACCAGATCTATGACCTGGAGTACTACGGCATCGTGAAGGGGTCGCCCAACCGCGACGCCGCCTACAAGTACCTGGCCTTCGCGCTGGGCGCCGACGCCCAGGCCGAGTACGCCCGCAACATCGCCTACGGGCCCACCAACACCAAGGCGCTGGCCAAGCTCGACCCGAAGACGCTGGGCAACCTGCCGACGGCGCCGGCCAATGCGGCGGGTAGCCTGGAGTTCAACATCAAGTTCTGGGCCGACCAGGGCGAGGCGCTCGAGAAGCGCTTCGCGTCCTGGGCCACCCAGTAAGCCGCTGCGTCCGGGCCTAGCCGCGCCATGACCACCGCCACGCTCGCGGCGCCCGCCACCATCGGATCGCCGGAACTGGCGCGCTCGCTGCAGCGCGCCGAGGCCCGGCGCCGGTGGACGGCGATCGCGCTGACGCTGCCGCTGCTGGTGTTCCTGCTGTTGACGCTGCTGGTGCCCATCGGCGCGCTGCTGGTGCGCGCCATCGAGAACCCGGAGGTGGCGCGCAGCCTGCCGCTCACCGGCGAGGCACTGGCACGCTGGGACCGCACGTCCGAACCGCCGGCGGCGGCCTTCGCAGCCATCGCCAAGGACCTCGCCAGCCTGGACGAAGGCGCCCAGGCCGGCGCATTGGCGCGCCGCCTGAACAGCGAGGTGCCCGGCGGCCGTTCGCTGGTGATGGGCACCTATCGCGCCGCCGTGGGCGACTGGAAGGACCAGCCCGCGTCGAACGACTTCCAGGTGCGCGAGCGCATGCTGGCGCTCGACCCACGCTGGGCCGAGTTGCCCTACTGGCAGGCGATCGCGAAGAACGCCGCGCGCTGGACGCCCGACTACCTGCTCACGTCGGTGGACCTGAAGCGCAGCGTCGATGGCGCCATCGAGCAGGTGGCGCCCGACCAGCGCGTGTTCTCGCGCATCCTGCTGCGCACCTTCGAGATCAGCGCCGTCGTCACGCTGGCCTGCCTGCTGCTGGGCTACCCGCTGGCCTACTGGCTGTCCACCCTGCCCGCGCGCAGCGCCAACGTGCTGATGATCCTGGTGCTGGTGCCGTTCTGGACCTCGATCCTGGTGCGCGTGGCCGCCTGGATCGTGCTGCTGCAGCGCGAGGGGCTGGTGAACAAGGCGCTGGTCTCCCTGTCCGTCGTCGCCGAGCCGATCGCGCTGCTGTTCAACCGCACCGGGGTGATCATCTCGATGACGCACATCCTGCTGCCCTTCATGATCCTGCCGCTGTACAGCGTGATGAAGTCGGTGCCGCCCACCTACCTGCGGGCGGCGGTGTCGCTGGGCAGCCCTCCGCTGGCCGCGTTCTTCCGCGTCTATGTGCCGCAGACCTGGCCGGGCGTCGGCGCCGGCGGCCTGCTGGTCTTCATCCTGAGCATCGGCTACTACGTCACGCCTGCGCTTCTGGGCGGGCCCAACGACCAGATGCTGTCGTACTACATCGCCCAGTACACCAACGTCGACGTGAACTGGGGCATGGCCTGCGCCCTGGGCACCGTGCTGCTGGCCGCCACCCTGGTGCTGTACGCGGTGTACCGGCGCTTCGCCAGGGCTGAACTCAGTCTCGGATGACCCAGGGATGAAGCTGCCCATCTTCCCCGCCTACTACACGCCGTTCGACAAGGCAGGCTGGTGGGCCTTGCGCCTGTTTGCGATCGCCGTGCTGGCCTACCTGCTGCTGCCCATCCTGGTGATCGTGCCGCTGTCGTTCTCGGCCAGTTCGTTCCTGTCGTACCCGATGCCGGGCTTCAGCCTGCAGTGGTACGAGAACCTCTTCACCTCGCCCGAGTGGGGCCGCGCCGCGAGAAACAGCTTCATCGTGGCCCCGGCCGCCACGCTCGTCGCCACCGTGCTGGGCACGCTCACCGCGGTGGGACTGGCGCGCGTGCAGTTCCCGGGCAAGGGCCTGCTGATGAGCGTGCTGATCGCGCCGATGGTGGTGCCCATCGTCGTGGTCGGCGTGGCCACCTACCTGTTCTTTGCCCGCATCGGGCTGTCCGACACCTACCTCGGGCTGATCCTGGTGCATGCGGCCCTGGGGGCGCCCTTCGTCGTGACCACCGTGCTGGCCACGCTGCAGGGCTTCAATCACAACCTGGTGCGGGCCAGCCTCAGTCTGGGTGCCAACCCGGTGGAGACCTTCTTCCGCGTCACGCTGCCAGTGATCGCGCCGGGCGTCATCTCGGGGGCGCTGTTCGCCTTCGCCACCTCATTCGACGAGGTCGTCGTCACGCTCTTCCTGGCCGGGCCGACGCAGGTGACGCTGCCACGGCAGATGTTCACCGGCATCCGCGAGAACATCAACCCGACCATCGCTGCCGTGGCCACGCTGCTGACGATCTTCACCACGGCACTGATGCTGGCGCTCGAATGGATCCGCGGTCGCAGGGCATGAGCCCCGCCCGGCCGTCCGAAGGGGCTCATGCCCGCTTGGCGGGACGGGCCGCAGGCCCACGGGTGCTCCCATGAAGAACCAGCCGCTGGGCGGCAACGAGATGCCGCGCTTCGGCGGCATCGCCACGATGATGCGGTTGCCGCAGGCCGAATCGCCACTGGGGCTGGACGCGGCCTTCATCGGCGTGCCGCTCGACATCGGCACCAGCCACCGCCCCGGGGCACGCTTCGGTCCGCGGCAGATCCGCGCCGAGTCGGCACTGATCCGCCCCTACAACATGGCCACTGGCGCGGCGCCGTTCGACAGCCTGCAGGTGGCCGACCTGGGCGACGTGCCGATCAACACCTACTCGCTCGAGAAGTCGGTCGCCCTCATCGAGGCCTTCTACCGGCCGGTGCTGGCCGCCGGTTGCAGGCCGTTGACGCTGGGTGGCGACCACACCATCGCGCTGCCCATCCTGCGCGCCGTCGCCGCCACACACGGCCCGGTGGCGCTGGTGCATGTCGACGCCCACGCTGATGTCAACGACGACATGTTCGGCGAACGCATCGCCCACGGCACGCCCTTCCGCCGTGCCGTGGAGGAAGGTCTGCTGCTCACCGATCGCGTGTGGCAGATCGGCCTGCGCGGCACGGGCTACGCGGCGGACGACTTCGATTGGCCACGCCGCCAGGGCTTCACGCTGGTGCCCGCGCACGAGGTGTGGTTCCAGTCGCTGGCGCCGCTGATGGCCACGGTGCGAGAGCGCATCGGCGACCGGCCGTGCTACCTCAGCTTCGACATCGACGGCATCGACCCCGCCTACGCCGGCGGCACCGGCACGCCCGAGATCGGCGGCCTGTCGGTGCCACAGGCGCTGGAGATCATCCGCGGCTGCCACGGCCTGAACCTCGTCGGCGCCGACCTGGTCGAGGTTTCGCCACCCTACGACACCAGCGGCAACACCGCGCTGCTGGGCGCCAACCTGCTGTACGAGATGCTGTGCGTGTTGCCGGGCGTGACGACCCGCTGACGCCTGCGCGTCGTTGGCGCGGCACGCCACGCGCTAGAGTCGCACGATTGTTCTGGAGAACCCGATGGACATGAAGACTTCCCCCCTGTCGACGCTGAACGACCCGAGTCTGCTCAAGACCGACGCCCTGATCGGCGGCGAGTGGGTGGCCGGCAACCGCCGCTTCGACGTCACCGACCCGGCCACCGGCCTGAAGCTGGCCGACGTGGCCAACCTCGACCCCTCCCAGGTCCACACCGCGATCGTCGCCGCCGACAAGGCCTGGGGCCCCTGGCGCACCAAGACGGCCAAGGAACGCGCCGCGATCATGATGAAGTGGTTCCACCTGCTGCACCAGCACGCGGACGACCTGGCGCGCATCATGACCGCCGAGCAGGGCAAGCCGCTGGCCGAGGCCAAGGGCGAGGTCACCTATGGCGCCAGCTTCATCGAGTGGTTTGCCGAGGAAGCCCGCCGAATCTACGGCGAGACCATCCCCACCACCGACGCCAACAAGCGCTACATCGTCATCAAGCAGCCCATCGGCGTGTGCGCGGCGATCACGCCGTGGAACTTCCCGATCGCGATGATCACGCGCAAGGTGGCCCCAGCGTTGGCCGCCGGCTGCACCGTGATCATCAAGCCGGCCGAGGCCACGCCGCTGTCGGCGCTTGCCGTGGCCGAACTGGCCCAGCGCGCCGGCATGCCGGCCGGCGTGCTCAACATTGTCACGGCCGATGCCGAGGGCTCGATCGAGGTGGGCAAGGTGCTGTGCTCGAGCGACGTGGTGCGCCACCTGTCGTTCACCGGCTCCACCGAAGTGGGCCGCATCCTGGCCCGCCAGTGCGCGCCAACCATCAAGAAGATCTCGCTCGAACTCGGCGGCAATGCGCCCTTCATCGTCTTCGACGACGCCGACATCGACTCGGCCGTCGAGGGCGCGATGGTCAGCAAGTACCGCAATGCTGGCCAGACCTGCGTCTGCGCCAACCGCATGTACGTGCAAGCCGGCGTGTACGACGCCTTCGTCGCCAAGCTGGCCGCCAAGGCCGGTGGCATCAAGGTGGGCAATGGCTTCGAGCCAGGCGTCAACCAGGGCCCGATGATCGACGAGCAGGGCTTGGCCAAGGTCGAATCGCATGTGGCGGACGCGGTGTCGAAGGGCGCGCGGGTGGTGGTGGGCGGCACGCGCATCGGCGATCGCTTCTACACGCCCACGGTGCTGGCCGACGTCACGTCGGACATGCTGTGCTCGAAGGAAGAAACCTTCGGCCCGGTGGCCCCGGTGTTCCGCTTCGAGACCGAGGCCGAGGCCATCGAACTGGCCAACGCCACCGAGTTCGGGCTGGCCAGCTACTTCTACAGCCGCGACATCGGCCGCATCTTCCGCGTCGGCGAGGCGCTGGAGTACGGCATGGTGGGCATCAACACCGGCCTGATCTCGACCACCGAGGTGCCGTTCGGCGGCGTCAAGCAATCGGGCCTGGGCCGCGAAGGCGCCCGCCAGGGCGTCGACGACTATGTCGAGGTCAAGTACCTCTGCCTGGGCGATGTGCTGAAGTGAGTTGCGGTGGCGGCCCGGCCGGGTCACCGCCGCCGCTGATCACTCGTCGTTGGCCGCCGGGCTGCCGCCCCGTGGTGCCAGGCCGACCCGGCCCAGCGCATTCACGTCGCCCGCCTGCCCCAATGCCAGGCGCAGCAGCGAGTCGGCATCCTTGCCCTGGTCGGGGTAGCGGGCCACACCCAGGCGCACGGCCACCGCCACGTCCTGACCGGTGACCGAGAACGGGCGCTGCAGCGACGCGGCCAGCTTGGCCGCCACCCGGTTGCTGTCTTCGGGATCGTCGATCCAGGCCAGCATCACCGCAAAGCTGTCCACGCCGATGGCGGCCACCACGTCGCTGGCGCGCAGGCCCGAGCGCAGCCGCACCGCCACCTTGCGTCGCAGCACATTGGCGGCTTCGGCACCCAGACGGGCTTCAGTGGCCGCCAGGCCATCGATGCTGACGGCCAGCAGGGCCATCGCGGCGGGCTCGCGTTCTCGCAGGGCCAGCAGGTGGGTCATGTGCTCCATGAACTGGGCATGGTTGGGCAGGCCGGTGGCCAGGTCGGTGGCGTAGGCCTTGCGGGCCCCGCGCTCGAGGCGCTTGCGTTCGACCGCCAGGCGCAGCACCCGGGCCAGCGCGCCGACGCCCACCAGTTCGCGCTGCGGCAACACATCCTGCACGCCCAGGCGCAGCAAACGCAACGCATCGACGGCCTCGGGCTCGGGCACCACCACCACGACGGCCGACTCCAGCACCGCGCGGGCCAGGCCAGTCCAGGCCGCCAGCGACGCGGTGGAGGGCAACTGCAGCACGATGGCGTCGTAGCGCTGCTGGTCGAGTTCGGCCGAGACGTCGTCGAGCCGCGCGACCGTCTCCACGACGAAGGGGCCGTAGGCCGACGTGGCCAGGTCCGGCGCGCTGGAGCCGAGCAGCAACAGTTGAACAGGAGGGTTCATTTGGGAGATTCGACGGCGATCATGCCGCAGCGACTGCGTCGTCGCCACGATGGTAAATCCGGTGCATTGCCACGCGCTGACGGCGCCGATGGCCGACGCCGGCTACATCGACAGCATCTGGCCGTCGGTCGGGTCGAGTTGACCGTCCAGCAGCCGCAGGTAGACGGCTTGCACAGCAGCCGCACCATGGCTGTGCGTCACCGTCATCCACGGCGGGTCGGCCGATTGCAGGGCGGCGATGAAGCCCTCCCATCGCGCATGGAGCTTTTGTCGGAAGGCCACCGGGCCCCAGTCGGCCAGACGCTGCTGCGCCCGCGACGGCGCGAAGAACAGGGTCGGCCGTGGCCCGGCCAGCCGCTCCTGGCCGGCCAGGTCGGCCCAGTGCGTGCCACCGACGGCCGCGCTGTGCTGCAGCGCATCGCCGAAATGTCCATGCACCGCGCGCCGAAGGGTCGCGCTGCCGCTGAAGTCGACATAGACCACGGGCAACCCGGATGGCAGCGTGCCCACCGCATCGTAGGGCAGCACCTCGTCGTAGCAGCCCAGCGAACGGGTGAATGCCAGGTGGCTCGGTGACGTCAGGCCGATGAGTCGCGGACCGCTGCCGCGCAGGCAGAAGGCCATGCCGTAGGCCGTCTTGCTGGACGCGCTGGACACCAGCACCGTCTCGGCGCCGAAGGCCCGGTGCTCGGCCAGGAAGTCGGCCAGCAGGAAGGACGTGGTGAACAGCGGCCTGAGCAGCGCGATGTGGGCCTCGTGCTCGACGGCGTACCCGGGGTCTGTGCTGCACCGAACATACTGGTTGTAGATCAACGGCAGGTCGCGGCGGCAGGCCGTGGCATCGGTGAACCCGCCGGGTCCCAGCCGATCGGGCTGCAGCACCAGTTGGTGGCTCATCGGCCAGTAGCCGTAGAAGCGCTCGCCCACCGCCAGGCCGTCGACGCGCGACTCCACCACGTCGCCGAAGCCCCACACCGGGATGCGCCCCCAGGCCGGGTCGCCGCTCGGAAAGAAGCCCCAGTAGCGCATGGCGTCGCCGAAGGCTCCGTAGGTGATGTTGTTGGCGGTCAGCCCGAAGCTGACGATGGCCATGCGCACCTGCCCGTCGGCCAGTGGCTGTGAGGCCAGGGGATCGTCGACCACCTGCGTGCGATGCAGGTCGTGTCGGGCGACGAGGAAGTTTCGTGCGGTCATTGGTTGCGGTGCCCAGGAGAACGACGCCCGGTGACGTCGTGCACGCCATGCTGCCGCACGGAACAGGCGTCCGCCACGCTGGAAAGCCCGGTGCCCGCGCTACACTACGCCCCGCACCGCGGGTGTAGTTCAATGGTAGAACGGCAGCTTCCCAAGCTTCATACGAGGGTTCGATTCCCTTCACCCGCTCCAGACAAGACAAAGGGCCCCTCGCGGGCCCTGTGTCGTATGGCGGACGGCATTCAACCGTTCGTCGCCACCCACTCGATCAAGGCGTCCAGGGCCGGGGTGGCCCGGGGTGCCTCGGGGTGGTTCACCAGCGCGGTGACGGCATAGGCCTTGCCGCTGCGGGCGCGCACGTAGCCGGCCAGTGCCCGGGTGTCGATGAGGCTGCCGGTCTTCAGGAAAGCCACGCCGCGTGCAGGCCCGTCGGTCATGCGGTTGGCCAGCGTGCCGTCGACACCGGCCACCGGCAGGGAATCGACGAAGGCCTTCGACTGGGTGGATGCCCAGGCGCGCCGCAGCAGGTGAACCATGGCGCGCGGCTTGCCGCGTTCCTCGCGCGACAGCCCCGAGCCATTTTCGAGCGCGATGTCACCAGGCTGCAGGCCCTGGCGCTGCAGCCACGTGTCGACGCGGCGCCGGGCCTCGGCCATCGTCGCCGCCCGGTTCGGGAAGTCGTTGGCCAGCGACAGCATCAGGTTGCGCGCCCCGAGGTTGTCGCTGGTCTTGTTGATGTCGCGGATGACCGCGGGCAGTTCATCCGACTGGTGCACCATGAAGGGCAGCAGGGCCTCGCCGTCGGGCCCGGTGGGCAGGGGAGATTCGCGGTCGGGGCTGCGCTTGTCGATCACACGGCCCTTGAGCTTGCCTCCGGCCGCGCGCCACAGGCCTTCGACCGCACGCACGCTGAACTCGCCGTGCGACCACGGCGCCATGATCAGTTCCCGGGTGCCGCATTGCGGGCCCCATCGGCCCTGCACGCTGACCTGCGGAAAATCGGCGTCGCGCGTGGCCTGGGCAAACACCGTGCAACCCGGGCCCTTGGTCGACACCGCGTTGTCGACACGCACGCGTGCCATCGGCGGCGTCAGCGTGACGCTCGGGGGGCCCTTGGGTTCGGCCTGCACGGCGACGCGCAGCACGCCTTCGTCCAGCGTCAGCGCGTCGGGGCGCGCATGGTGCGGTCGCTCGGCGGTGGGTTCGGGCGTATGGGCGTGGTCGTGCTCGGTCAGTCGGAACGCAAAGCGGTCGAGCACGATGTCGCCCCACACCTCGCGCAAGCCCTGCGACTGCATCGACGCGAACCACTGCTGCAGGTCGGACGAACGCAGGTGGGCATTGCCCCCACCCACGATGACCAGGTCACCGAGCAGGCGGCCCTCGTGGATCGGTCCGCTGAGGAAGGCATGGGTGCGCCAGCGGTAGTGCGGCCCCAGCAGGTCGAGCGCGGCCAGCACGGTGACGACCTTGGCCGTCGAGGCCAGTTGGAACGGCAACTCGGCATTCAAGGCGGCCAGCGGTGTGGCACGCGGCCCCATGGCTTGCACCATCAGGCCGATGCTGTGCGGCGGCAGGCCTGCCGACGCCACCACGGGCCTCAGCGCGGCAGGCAGGCTGCTCCAGTCGACGGCAGGCTCGACCACGACCGGCACCTTGGGGGCCGGGGCCTTGGCCGCCAGAGCCGCTTCGGCCAGCCACGCGCCCGCCGCCAGCAGGCAAGCGCGCCGGCCAAGGGCGTGACGGGGCAACGATCGGGCAAAATTCCTCACACCTGAAGAATAGTCCCCGCCACCGGCTTCTCAAACGCAGAAGTACCGGCTCCTCCCCCGTTTGAACGAGATCTCGTGCGCCACCCCAGGCCCGCGCGCGTTCCGTCTGCCCCGACCCCGCCGACCATGAGCACCGACCCCTCGCCGTACCCGCGCCGCCCGATCCGAAGTTATGTGTTGCGGGCCGGCCGCATGGGCAGCGGCCAGGTGCGCGCACTGAAGGAACTGGCGCCGCGGTACTCGATCGGCTACGCCGCCACCTGCCTGGACCCAGTGGCGCTGTTCGGTCGACAGGCCCCGGTGGTGCTGGAGATCGGCTTCGGCATGGGCGACGCCACCGCCGCCATCGCCGCGGCCCACCCCGAGATCGATTTCATCGGGGTCGAGGTGCACGAGGCCGGCGTGGGCGCCCTGCTGCAGCGCATCGACGAGCGCGGGCTGGGCAACCTGCGGCTGATCCAGCACGATGCCGTCGAGGTGGTGCAGCACATGCTGGCGCCCGACTCGCTGGCCGGCATCCATGTGTACTTCCCGGACCCGTGGCACAAGAAGCGTCACCACAAACGGCGCCTGATCCAGCCTGCACTGGTGGCCTTGCTGGCGTCCCGCCTGGCGCCGGGCGGCACCCTGCACTGCGCCACCGACTGGGAAGACTACGCCGTACAGATGCTGGAGGTGTTGTCCGCCTGCCCTGCGCTGGAGAACACGGCCGAGGCATATGCGCCGCGACCGGAGATGCGCCCGCTGACCAAGTTCGAGCAGCGCGGGCTGAAGCTGGGCCACGGCGTCTGGGATCTGTTGTTCCGCCGCAGGGCTTGAAGCCCGATCGGTTCGCGGGGCGGGGCCGCCCGCCGCATACTCGATCCTTCCCCCGAGGCACGGAGGCTCCATGGCCGCAACCGGCAGTCCACTCCCCGACGACGTGATCGAGGCCTTGCGCCGCGGTGACATCCTCGAGGCCGTCAAGCGCCTGCGCGCCGCTGGCGGCGTGAGCCTGCGCGAGGCCAAGCGACTGATCGACGGTCAGGCGCGCACGGGCGCCAGCCAGGCGGCCGCACTGCCCACGGCGTCGGCCACCGTTCGGCCGGCCCTGCACACCGGTGTGGGCTTCCCGCCTGCGGTGGTCACCGCGCTCGCTCACGGCCACAAGCTCGAGGCCATCCGTCTGCTGCGCGAGCACAGCGGCCTCGGCCTGAAGGAAGCCAAGGATGCGATCGAGGCCTCGCCGCTGAGCATGGTCGCTGGCAGCGGCGGGCTGTCGCCCGGCGAAGTGCCGCGTTCGCGTGACAGCGTGTGGCCGCTGGTCGCCGCCGTGATTGCCGTGCTGGTGTGGTGGTTCTGGCGTCGCCAGGGCGGCTGACACGATTCGACCGCGAAAGGCCGGCGGCCGGTCGCGCTCAGCCGGTCGCGGTCAATCGGCCGCGGTCACTCGGCCCACTGCACCGCGCCCGTCCAGGCCGTCACCAGCACCACCAGACCGAAGGCGATGCGGTACCACGCAAAGGGCACGAAGCTGTGGCTGGCGATGTAGCGCAGCAGCCATCGCACGCACGCATAGGCGCTGATGAAGGACGCCACCAGACCCACCGCGAACATCGGCAGGTCGGCCATGCTGAGCAGCGCACGCTCCTTGTACAGGCTGTAGGCGCCGGCCCCCACCAGCGTGGGAATGGCCAGGAAGAAGCTGAAGTCGGTGGCGGCCTGGCGCGACAAGCCCAGCAACATGCCGCCGATGATGGTGGCGCCCGAGCGGCTGGTGCCCGGGATCATCGCCAGGCACTGCACCAGACCCACCTTCAAGGCATCCAGCGGCCCCATCTCGTCGACGGTGGCGATGCGCACCGACGACGCGGGCCGGCGTTCGGCCCACAGGATGATGAATCCGCCGATGATGAAGGTGCTGGCCACCACCGGCGCGGTGAACAGGTGCGCCTTGATCGCCTTGCCGAACGCCAGTCCCAGGATCACCGCCGGCAGGAAGCCGATGGCCACGTTCAGCACGAAGCGTCGGGCCTGGGCGCTGCTGGGCAGTTGCACCACCGCGTCGCGCAGACGCTGCCAGTAGACGATGATCACCGCGCCGATGGCGCCGGTCTGGATGGCGATGTCGAAGACCTTGGCCTTGGCGTCGGCCATGCCCAGCAACGAGCCCGCCAGGATCAGGTGGCCGGTGGACGAGATCGGCAGGAACTCGGTCAGGCCTTCGACCACCCCCATGATGGCGGCCTTCAGCAGCAGCACAGCGTCCAACACGTCTCTCCGGTCAAAGGCGCGGATCATAGCGGCCGGCCCTGGCTTGGTTTATATTACTGACCAGTCAGTCATTAAAAAGCCGTCGAACTGTGAATCGCTCACGCGATCCACGATGCCGCCTCCACTGTGAACGCCACCGACGCCCCCCATCGCCGCCGCCGCAAGGACGAGCGCCCGCAGGAACTGCTGGACGCGGCGCTCGAACTCTTCGTCGAGAAGGGCTTCGCGTCCACACGCACGGACGAGGTGGCCCTGAAGGCAGGGGTCTCCAAAGGCACGCTGTACCTCTACTTCCCCAGCAAGGAAGACCTGCTCAAGGCGGTGATCGCCCAGCACTTGTCGGACCGCATCTCGGAGGGCGCTGCGCTGGCCGCCGGCTTCAGCGGCAGCAGCGCCCAGTTGCTGCGCGACCTCCTTACGACCTGGTGGACCCAGCTCTACGACAGCCCGGCGTCCGGCGTGTTCAAGCTGGTGATCACCGAGGTGCGCAACTTTCCCGAGATCGCCGATTACTACCACCGCGAGGTGGTGGAGCGGGCCCATGTGCTGCTGGGTGGCGTGATCCAGCAAGGCATCGACCGCGGCGAATTCCGCGCGGTCGACGTGAACGTCGCGGTTCACTCGCTGGTCTTCCCGTTGATCATGCTCTGCCTGCACAAGCACTCGCTCGGCGCCTGTGCACCGTGCAGCATGGAGATCGACGGGCATCGCTTCATCCCTGACCACATCAACCTGCTGCTCGACGGCCTGTGCGCGCCGGGTGGCCGGGTAGAGTGATGCACAAAGGACGCGCATGAACAAGGGCCTGCGTGGCGCACTGGTGGCGGTCGCCGTGGTCGGCGTGGCGCTGGGCATCGCCCGTGTGATGTCGGGCCGCCAGGCGACCCAGGCCGCGGCCTCGGCGGCCAGTGCACCGGCCGAGCAGCGCTTGGAACTCGCGCCGACCGATGTCTTGCGCACCTCGAAAGGTGAGCTCGTCCGTGGCATCGAGGTGTCGGGCACTCTGAAGGCTGTCAACAGCGCCTTCGTCAAGGCCAAGGTGGCCGCCGAGTTGCGCGCGCTGTCTGTGCGCGAGGGCGACACCGTGCGCGCGGGCCAGGTGCTGGGCCAGTTCGACACCACCGAGTTCGAATGGCGGTTGCGCCAGACCGAGCAGCAGGCCGCCGCTGCCAAGGCGCAGCTCGACATCGCACGCCGCCAACTGCTGAACAACCAGGCCCTGGTGGCGCAGGGCTTCATCTCGCCCACGGCACTGGATACCGCCGTCTCCAGCGAAGCCGGCGCGCAGGCCACGCTGCAGGCGGCGATGGCGGCGGTGGAACTGGCACGCAAGGCGCGGGGCGATGCCACCATCGAAGCGCCCATCGGCGGCCTTGTCGCGCAGCGCTTGGTGCAACCGGGCGAGCGCGTGCCGGTCGACGGCCGCCTGCTCGAGATCGTCGACCTCTCGCGCATGGAACTGGAGGCCGCAGTGCCGCCCGCCGAGCTGGCCGCGCTGCGGGTCGGCCAGGTCGCCACCCTCACCATCGACGGCGGCACCGACCCCCTGCAGGCCACGGTGGCGCGCATCAACCCCAGCGCGCAGGCCGGCTCGCGGACGGTGACCGCCTACCTGGCCCTGGCGCCGCACCCGGCGCTGCGCCAGGGCCTGTTCGCCCGGGGCCGCATCGACCTGGAACGCCGGCAGTCGCTGCTGCTGCCGCTGTCGGCCGTGCGCAGCGACCAGGCGCGCCCCTATGCCATCCGGCTGGCCCAGGGCCGCACGGAGCGCGCCGACCTGCAACTGGGCAGCCGCGGCCAGTCCGGCGGCGTCGAATCGGTGGAGGTGCTGTCCGGTCTCGCCGACGGTGACACGGTGCTGGCTGGTTCGGTCGGCCTGGTGCCCAGCGGGGTGATGGTGCGCGTGGCAGCGCCCGCGCCTGCCGCCGCGGCAGCGTCGGCCGCCGCCACGCCGCAGGACCTGAAGGCCACCGTGCCGCCAGGCCTGAAGCCTGCTGCGGCGCGCTGAGCCTGCGCCGCCATGTGGTTCACCCGCGTCTCCATCGGCAACCCCGTCATGGCCGTGATGGTCATGCTGGCCTTCGTCGTGATGGGCCTGTTCTCGTACCAGCGGCTGAAGGTCGACCAGTTCCCCGACATCGACTTCCCCACCGTGGTGGTGCAGGTGGACTACCCCGGCGCGTCGCCCGAGATCGTCGAGAGCGAGGTGACCAAGAAGGTCGAGGAGGCCGTCAACACCATCGCCGGCATCAACCAGCTGTTCTCGCGCAGCTACGAGAGCGTGTCGGTGGTCATCGTGCAGTTCAACCTGGACGTCAATGGCCGCAAGGCCGCCGACGACGTGCGCGAGAAGCTGTCGATCGTCAAGGCCAGCTTCCGCGACGAGGTGAAGGAGCCGCGCGTGTCGCGCTTCGACCCGGCCAGCCGGCCGGTGTTCTCGCTGGCGCTGACCTCGCCGGACGGGTCGCGCAGCGTGCAGGAACTGACCACCTACGCCGACCAAGTGGTCAAGAAGCGGCTCGAGAACGTGCGCGGCGTGGGCTCGGTCACCCGCGTGGGCGGGGTCAAGCGCGAGATCAACGTCTACCTCAAGCCCGAGGCAATGGAGGCCTTCGGCATCGGCGTCGAATCGGTGCTGACCGCCACCCGCACCGAGAACCAGGACCTGCCGGCCGGCAGCCTGCACTCGCGCGAATCCGAGCGCATCGTGCAGGTCGAAGGCCGTGTCAAGCGGCCCGAAGACCTGGCGCAGGTCATCGTCGCCCGCCGCAACGGCCAGCCGGTGCGCCTGGGCCAGGTGGCCCAAGTGGTCGACGGCCCCGAGGAAGAAGAGACGCTGGCCCTCTACAACGGCCAGCGCACCCTCGCGCTCGAGGTGCTGAAGAGCCAGGGCGAGAACACGATCGAGGTCGTCGACGGCTTGGTCGCGGCGACCCAAGCCCTGCGCCCGCAGTTGCCCAAGGGTGTGGCGCTCGAGGTGGTGCGCGACAACTCGCGCCCCATCCGCGTGTCGGTGGCCAACGTCAAGCGCACGCTGTTCGAGGGGGCGCTGCTGACCATCGGCATCGTCTTCCTGTTCCTCAACAGCTGGCGCTCGACGGTCATCACCGGCCTGACGCTGCCCATCGCCCTGATCGGCACCTTCAGCGTCATGCACGCCTTCGGCTTCTCGATCAACATGATCACGCTGATGGCGATGAGCCTGTGCGTGGGCCTGCTGATCGACGATGCCATCGTCGTGCGCGAGAACATCGTGCGCCACGTGCAGATGGGCAAGAGCGCCCACGACGCCGCGCTCGAGGGCACCGACGAGATTGGCATGGCAGTGCTGGCCACCACGCTGTCCATCGTGGCGGTGTTCCTGCCGGTGGGCTTCATGGGCGGCATCATCGGCAAGTTCTTCCACGAGTTCGGCATCACGATCGTCGCGGCGGTGCTGATCTCGATGTTCGTGAGCTTCACGCTCGACCCGATGCTCAGTTCGATCTGGCACGACCCGGCCATCGACCGCGAAGGCCAGCCCTTCGTGCCCACCTCGTGGTACGACCACACGCTGGGTCGGCTGACGCACTGGGTGGACCGCGCCTCGCACCGCCTGGGCGAAGGCTACGTGGCCGCGCTCGATTGGTCGCTTCGCCACAAGGGTGCCACGCTGCTCATCGCCCTGGCCAGCCTGGTCGCGGTGGTGCCGCTGTCGCGACTGCTGGGCACCGAGTTCGTGCCCAAGGCCGATTTCTCCGAGACGGCGATCAACTTCTACACGCCGGTGGGGTCCTCGCTCGAGGCCACCGAAACACGCGCGCGCCAGGTCGACGCCATCCTGCGCGAGATGCCCGAGGTGCGCTACACGCTGTCCACCGTCAACACCGGCCAGGCGCAGGGCCGCAACTACGTCAGCGTCTATGTGCGGCTGGTCGACCGGCACCAGCGCACGCGCAGCGTCGACGAGATGTCGGGGCCGCTGCGTCAGCGGCTGCATCAGGTGGCCGGCATCACGGTCACGCACGTCGGCCTGCTCGACCCGGTGGGCGGCGGCAAGCCGATCTCGCTGTCCATCCAGGGGCCCGACCTGGCCCAGTTGCAGCGCCTCACCGACGAACTGATGGCACGCCTGCGCGCCGTGCCTGGGCTGGTCGACCTGGACACCAGCATGAAGCCGCCCAAGCCCACGCTGGCCATCGACGTGAAGCGCGAGGCGGCATCCGATCTGGGCCTGTCCATCGGCAGCATCACCAGTGCGCTGCGGGCGCTGGTGGCCGGCCAGACGGTGGGCGACTGGCGTGCCGCCGACGACCAGAACTACGACGTCAAGGTGCGGCTGGCACCGGCCGCACGCAACGAGGCGTCCGACCTGTCGCGGCTGGGGCTGGTGGCCGGCACCAATGCCGACGGCACGCCGCGCGTGGTGCGCCTTTCGCAGGTGGCCGACGTGCGGCCGGGCACCGGGCCCAACCAGATCAACCGCCGAGACCTGAACCGCGAATCCGAGCTCACCGCCAACACCTCGGGGCGCGCGCTCGGCGAGGTGTCGGCCGACATCCGCAAGGTGCTCGACGCCACGCCGCTGCCGCCGGGCTATGCCTACCGCTTCGGCGGCTCGACCAAGGACATGCAGGAATCCTTCGCCTACGCGGTGTCTGCGCTCGCCCTGGGCGTGGTGTTCATCTACATGATCCTGGCCTCGCAGTTCCGCAGCTTCCTGCAACCGCTGGCGCTGATGAGTTCGCTGCCGCTGACGCTGATCGGCGTCGTGCTCGCGCTGCTCATGTGGCGCTCGACGATGAACATGTTCTCGGTCATCGGCGTGGTCATGCTGATGGGCCTGGTGACCAAGAACGCGATCCTGCTGATCGACTTCGCCATCCGCGCGCGGCGCGACGAGGGCCTGGAGCGCACCCCGGCCCTGCTGCGGGCGGCCAAGGTGCGGTTGCGGCCCATCCTGATGACCACGCTGGCGATGATCTTCGGCATGCTGCCGCTGGCGATGGCGCTGAGCGAGGGCTCGGAGCAGCGGGCCCCGATGGGCCAGGCGGTGATCGGCGGCGTCATCACCTCGTCGGTGCTCACGCTGGTGGTGGTGCCCGTCATCTACTGCTGGCTCGACGACCTGGGCCAGTGGGCCCGTCGTCGCTTCGTGTCTGACCGGCGTCAGCCCGGTGCAGACCCGGCGAAATAGAATCCGCGTTTTCCCGAACCACCAGGATTCGCGCCATGAACATCGAACAGGCCCGCTTCAACATGATCGAGCAGCAGATCCGCCCCTGGGATGTGCTGGACCCCGCCGTGCTGTCGCTGCTGGCCATGGTGCGGCGAGAGGACTTCGTGCCCGCCGCCTACCGTGCGCTGGCCTTCGTCGATTGCGAGATCCCGATCGGCGACGACCAGGTCATGCTGGCCCCGCGCGTCGAGGCCCGCCTGCTGCAGGAAGCCCGCGTCCACCGCCACGAGAACGTGCTCGAGATCGGTGCCGGCTCGGGCTTCATGGCCGCGCTGCTGTCGCATCGGGCGCGATCGGTGGTCTCGCTCGAAATCCGCCCGGCGCTGGCGAAGATGGCCACCGACAACCTCCGCCGCGCCGCCATCTCCAACGCCACCGTGCGACAGGCCGATGGCGTGGGCGGCCTGCCGGGCGAGGCACCGTTCGACGTCATCGTGCTGTCGGGCTCGGTCGCTGCGGTGCCGCAGGCCCTGCTCGACCAACTCAAGCCGGGCGGCCGCCTGCTGGCCGTGGTCGGCGGCGAGCCGGTGATGCGCGCCATGCGCGTCAATTGCCTGGGCCCGCGCAGTTTCGCCAGCGACACGCTGTTCGACACCGTGGTGCCGCGCCTCGACGGCTTCGGCGAGGCTGGCGCCTTCCACTTCTGACCGCACCGATGCAGCAGTTGCCCGTCGCCTCGCTCCACGCGTTCATCCGCGGTGCGGCGGGGTCGCGGCCAGTGCTGCTGGACGTCCGCGAACCCTGGGAACTGGCCCTGGCCCGGCTCGACCTGCCCGGCACCCCGACAGTGCACATCCCGATCAACGACCTGCCGGGCCGGTTGGATGAACTCGACCCGGCGCAGCCCATCCTCGCCTTGTGTCATCACGGCATGCGCAGCATGCATTGCGTCGCATACCTGTTGCAGCAAGGCTATGCCGATGTGTACAACGTCGCCGGTGGCATCGACGCCTGGTCGATTCAGGTCGACCCGTCCGTGCCGAGATACTGATACCCTACAGGGTACAAGATCCATCCCCCGTTCACGAGGACATCGCCCATGCCCAAGCCAACCCCGTCTCCGACCTTCCCCCGCCTGCGCGTGGCCCTGGCTGCGGCCGCGTTGTGCCTGGCGGGAGGGGCCCAGGCCCAAGGGTTGCAGGCGCTCTACGAAGCAGCGCGGGCCTACGACGCCACCTATCTGTCCGCGCGGGCGCTGGCCGATTCGGCCCAGTACCGGGCCGCGCAAGTCGAGTCGCTGCGCCTGCCATCGGCATCGTTGTCGGGATCGATCAGCCGCGGTGACATCCAGACCCCGGCCAGCACCAGCGTCAACAGCAGCAACGAGCAGCTGTCCCTGCAGGGGCGGCACCCGCTGTACAACAAGGCCAACGGCGCCACGATCGAGCAGGCCCGCCGCTCGGTGGAAGTGGCCAAGGCCGAACTCGAGATCGCCGAGCAGGACCTGATCATTCGCCTGTCGCAGGCCTACTTCGACGTGCTGGCGGCCCAGGACACCCTGGTCACGGCCCAGACCAACAAGACCTTCATCTCGGAGCAGCTGGCCTCGGCCAAGCGCAACTTCGAGGTCGGCACGGCCACCATCACCGACACGCGCGAGGCGCAGGCCCGCTTCGACCTGGGCACCGCCCAGGAGATCCAGGCCGACAACGACCTGCGCACCAAGCGCATCGCGCTCGACGTGCTGGTGGGCCGCACCGGCGTCGAGCCTCGGCCGCTGGTGGTGCCGGTGGTGCTGCCCGACACCCAGCCCGCCAACGCGGACGAGTGGGTCAGCGCCGCCGACGGTGCCCACCCCAGCGTGCGTCGCGCACGGCTCGGCCAGGAGGTCGCGCGGCTCGAAACCGCCAAGGCGCAGGCCGGCAAGCTGCCCACCGTCGACCTCGTCGGGTCGCTCTCCGACAGCCACAGCGCCGGCGCCGCGGTCACCTCGGCCGGGGGCCGCCCCGGCAGCACCCGCACCGGCAGCATCGGCGTGCAGATGAACTGGCCGCTGTTCACCGGCTACGCGGTCGAGAACCGCATCAAGGAAACCGTGGTGCTGGAAGAGAAGGCCCGCAACGACCTCGAGGCGGCCCGACGCGCCGTGGCCCAGGGCACTCGCCAGGCCTATTTCGGCCTGCAGTCGTTGAAGGCGCAGGTGAAGGCGCTCGAAGCGGCCGAGGCGTCCACCAAGCTGGCCCTCGAGGCCACGCAGCTGGGCTACAAGGTCGGAGTGCGCGTCAACCTCGACGTGCTGAACGCCCAGAGCCAGCTGTTCCAGACCAAACGAGACCTGGCCAAGGCGCGCTACGACGTCATCCTGACCGGCCTGCGGCTGCGCCAGGCCTCTGGGCAGCTGATGCCGCAGGACGTGACCGCCGCCGACGCGTTGTTGGCCCGCTGATCCCGCGCGGCCGCTGGGGCTGTTGTCGGGTCACCGCGCGGGCGGCACCGACGCCAGCGACAGGATGCGCTGCGCCATCTGCTGCGCAGCACCGCGGTGCGCGGCGGCAAAGTCCAGCGACCGGCGCACCCAATCCTCGCGCTGCGGATCGAGCGTCATCGCCAGCGCCGCGTCGACACCAGCCACGATGTCCGCCACCCTCAGGGCTGCACCGGCCGCCAGCGCCTGCTCGGCCGCCTGGGCAAAGTTGAAGGTGTGCGGGCCCATCACCACCGGGCAGCCACAGGCGGCGGCCTCGATCAGGTTCTGCCCGCCCAGCGGCGCGAAGCTGCCGCCCAGCAGCGCCACGTCGGCACAGGCGTAGTACAGCGGCATCTCGCCCATCGAGTCGCCCAGCCACACATCGGCCTGCATCGCCTCCGCCGGCGGCCCGTCGCCCCACTGGCTGCGGCGCACCACGCTCAGGCCGGCCGATGCCACCAGCGCCGCCACCTCGTCGAAGCGCTGCGGATGGCGCGGCACGATCAGCAGCAGCGGTCGTGGCGCGGCCGTCCGGCACCAGGCTTCCAGCAGTGGCGCCTCTTCGCCCTCGCGGGTGACGGCCGCCAGCACCACCGGCCGGCCCGCGGCCTGCCGCCAGGCACGGCCGCGTTCCAGCAACGCCAGCGGCGGTGTCATGTCGAACTTGAGGTTGCCCCCGACGACGACCTGCGGCGCGCCGGCATCACGCAGGCGCTGCGCATCGATGGCGGTCTGGGCCAGCGCCAGCGTCAGGCGCCGGGCCGCCGGGTGCAGCAGGGCGGCCAGGCGGCGGCCCTTGCGCGCGCTGCGCTCGCTCAGCCGGGCGTTGGCCAGCACCATCGGCACGCCGGCCCGCTCGGCCTCGTGCATCAACGCCGGCCAGAGTTCCGTCTCCATCAACACGCCGGCCGACGGGCGAAAGCGCCGCAGGAATCGGCGTGCCGCCCCAGGCGTGTCGTAGGGCAGCCAGGCCTGCAGGTCGCCTGGCCGCAGCAGCGACTGGCCGGCGGCGCGGCCGGTGGCGGTGCCGTGGGTCAGCAACAGGCGAATCGAGGGCTGCTGCTCGCGCAGGGCGGCCACCAGGGGCGCGGCCGCGCGCGTCTCGCCCAGCGACACCGCGTGCAGCCAGAGCGCCCCTGGTGGCGGCGGCTCGCCACGGTAGACGCCGAGCCGCTCGCCCAGGGCCAGGCGGTAGCCCGGCTCGCGCGCCCCGCGCCGCCACAGGCGCAGCAGGTACAGCGGCGTGGCCGCGCGCAGCAGGGCGGCGTACAGGGCACGCGCCGCGCGCTGCGGCACCGCGCTCACCGGGGGGCCTTCAAGCCGGCACCCCGGACGACGCCGCCGGGCCGGTCGGACCGCGACATGGCGCGCCGACCTGCCAGATCAATGCGCCGCCTGCGCCACCTGCGCGTCGGGCTTGAGCTCGCGCAGCGCCGCCATGAACTGTGTCTCGATGCGGTGCAGCGCGTCGGCTGTGTGTCCCTCGAAACGCAACACCAGCACCGGCGTGGTGTTGGAGGCGCGGATCAGTCCGAAGCCATCGGTGAAGTCGACCCGCAGGCCGTCGATGGTGCCCACCTCGCCGCCGGGGAAGCGCATGCGACCGTCGGCCACGCGGGCCTGCAGTTCGGCCACCAGACGGTGGTGCTCGCCCTCGGCGCAGGGCACATTGAGTTCGGGCGTGTTGAAGCTGGTGGGCAGCGCATCGAGCACGGCACTGGGGTCGTCGCTGCGGCTCAGGATCTCGAGCAGGCGGCCGGCGGTGTACATCGCATCGTCGAAGCCGTACCAGCGTTCGCCGAAGAAGATGTGGCCGCTCATCTCGCCTGCGAACGGCGCGCCGATTTCCTTGAGCTTGGCCTTGATCAGCGAGTGCCCCGTCTTCCAGAGCACCGGCACACCGCCGGCCTCGCGGATGGCCACCGGCAGGCGCTGCGAGCACTTCACGTCGAAGATGATCTGGCCGCCCGGGTGGCGCGACAGGATGTCCCGCGCGAACAGCATGATCTGCCGGTCGGGGTAGATGATGTTGCCGCCCCGGGTGACCACACCGAGACGGTCGCCGTCGCCGTCGAAGGCTAAGCCGATCTCGGCCTCGGTCGCGTTGACCACCTTGATCAGGTCGGCCAGGTTCTCTGGCTTGCTGGGATCTGGGTGGTGGTTGGGAAAATCGCCATCGACGCGCGAATACAGGTCGATCACCTCGCAGCCCAGCGCGCGCAGGATGGCCGGCGCCGTGGCGCCAGGAATGCCATTGCCCGAATCGACGACGACCTTCATCGGCCGTGACAGCCTGCAATCGCTGGTGATGCGGTGGGCATACTCGGGCACGATGTCCATGGCCGCAATGCGGCCTCGGGCCGACGTGTAGTCCTCGTCCTCCATGCGCTGGCGCAGGCGCTGGATGTCGTCGCCATAGATGGCCCGGCCACCGAGCACCATCTTGAAACCGTTGTAGTCCTTCGGGTTGTGGCTGCCGGTGACCTGGATGCCGCTGCGGCAGCCGTGCTTGCCGCGGGTGGCGGCCACGTAGTACAGCATCGGCGTCGTCACGGCGCCGAGGTCCACCACGTCCAGCCCGGTGGACGCCAGGCCGCGGGCCAGCGCGGCCACCAGGCCCGCGCCAGACAAGCGACCGTCGCGCCCCACGGCCACGGCCTTTTCCCCAGCCGCCATCGCCTCGCTGCCGAAGGCCCGGCCCAGGTGCTCGGCGAAGCTTTCGTCGATGCCGGCACCGACGATGCCGCGGATGTCGTAGGCCTTGAAGGCCGAGGCTTGTACTTGCATGGCGAGGGGTTCCTGTCGATGTGCCGCCTCATTCTACGGAGCGGCCCGCGCGACCACGGACCGCGCCGGCCGGGTCTCGGTGCACAGGTCCGGAAACGGCGAGTGCCCGTCCGGCACCTGCCTATCATCGGGCCATGACGCTCCAGGACGACGCCGCCTACCGTGCGCTGCAGACCCACGATGCCCGCTTCGACGGGCGGCTGTTCGTCGGCGTCACGTCCACCGGCATCTACTGCCGCCCGGTGTGTCGCGTGCGCACGCCACGCCAGGAGAACTGCCGCTTCTTCGGCCACGCCGCGGCAGCCGAGGCCGCAGGCTTTCGGCCATGCCTGCGCTGCCGGCCCGAACTGGCTCCGGGGCTGTCGCTGGTGGATTCGCCGCAGGCCCTGGCCACGCAAGCGGCGGCCCTGCTGGACCAGGCCGCCCACGACGGCGAAGACGCACCGCTGCCGTTGGTCGCGGCGCGCCTGGGGGTGACCGACCGGCACCTGCGGCGGCTGTTCGCGCAGGTGCACGGCGTGTCGCCGGTGGACTACCTCAGCACACGCCGGCTGCTGCTGTGCAAGCAGTTGCTCACCGACACCGCATTGCCGGTGACCCAGGTGGCCCTGGCCGCCGGCTTCGGCAGCCTGCGGCGGTTCAATGCCTTGTTCGCCGAACGCTACCGCATGAGCCCGACGGCATTGCGCAAGGCCGGGCCGCAACGCACGCCGTCCGATGCCCACGAGGGCACGACGCTGCGCCTGGCCTGGCGCCCGCCCTACGACATCGACGGCGTGCTCGGCTTCTTCCGCCGCCGCGCGATCGACGGCGTCGAGTCGGTCGATGGCCTGGCGCTGCGCCGCACGCTGGCCATCGAGCACGCGGGCCAGACGCTGGCCGGGTGGTTCGAGGCGCGCTTCGTGCCGGACCGCTGCGAACTGCACCTCACCGTGGCGCCGACGCTCGTGCCTGCCCTCGGCACGCTGCTGTCGCGGCTGCGCCAGGCCTTCGACCTCGATGCCGAGCCATCGCGGATCGACCCGGTCATCGCCGGCATCGGCGCTGCGCCCCGGCCAGGCGTGCGCCTGCCCAGTGGGCCCGATGGGTTCGAAACGGCGGTGCGTGTGGTGCTGGGCCAGCAGGTCACCGTGGCCGCCGCGCGCACGCTGACCCAACGGCTGGTGCAGCGCTTCGGCGCCCCGGTGGCCACGCCGTTTGCCGGGCTGGACCGCCTGTTCCCATCGGCGACGGCCCTGGCCACTGCCGCGCCCGAGGACATCGGCACCCTGGGCATCGTGCGCCAGCGCGTGCGGGCCTTGCAGGCCCTGGCCACCGAGGTCGCCGCGGGCCGCCTGCGCCTGCACCGCGCCGCGCCACTGCAGGACACGCTGGATGCACTGCGCGCCCTGCCCGGCATCGGCGACTGGAGCGCACAACTGATCGCCATGCGGGCCCTGGCCTGGCCCGACGCCTGGCCGGCCACCGACATCGGCATCCTCAAGGCCCTGGGCACGCGCGACGTCGCCGAGGCGGCCGCCCGCGCCGAGGCCTGGCGCCCCTGGCGCGCCTACGCCGTGATGCGCCTGTGGCTGACGCTGGAGGGCCAGGAGGCCGACACCCCACGCCCCGCGGGCACCGTGGCCGACCGTGGCCACCCCTGATTGGAGAGATGCCATGACCCATCCCCGACTCGTTGCCCAGGCGCGGCTGGAGACGCCACTCGGCCCGATGACCGCCGCCGCCTCCGCCGAGGGCCTGGCCGGCCTGTGGTTCGACGGCCAGGCGCACCACCCCGGGCCGCTGGTGGTGCCGACCCAGCCGGGTCACCGCTGGCTGAAGGCCGCGGACCTGGCGTTGGCGCGTTATTTCTCGGGGGATGCCGATCCGCTGCGCGACCTGCCGCTCGACCTGCACGGCACCCCGTTCCAGCGCGCCGTCTGGCGGGCGCTGCGGGCCCTGCCCCGTGGCCACGCCAGCACCTACGCCGCCATCGCCGGGCAGGCCGGCTCGCCAGCCGCGGTGCGTGCCGCCGGCGCGGCCATCGGCCGCAACCCGGTGTCGGTGCTGGTGCCCTGCCACCGCGTGCTGGGCGCGTCCGGCGCCCTCACCGGCTATGCCGGCGGGCTGGACCGCAAGCGGGCACTGCTGCGGCTCGAAGACGTGGCGCTGCCGGGCGCGGCGGCACCGCGCCAGTCCGAGGGGTCTCCTTGAGACGCTCCGACACGCGCGATCTGCTGCTGCTCGCCGCCCTCTGGGGCGCGTCGTTCCTGTTCATGCGCATCACGGCACCCGCCTTTGGGCCGTGGGCGATGGCAGCCCTGCGCGTCGCCGGCGCCACCGCTCTGCTGTGGCCCTTGCTGCACTGGCGCGGCCAGTCGAGGCTGCTGATCGAGCGCTGGCCCGACCTGCTGGTGGTGGGCCTGGCCAACTCGGCCCTGCCCTTCGCGCTGTTCGGCTACGCCGCCCTGCACCTCACCGGTGGGCTGGCCGCGGTGTTCAATGCCGCCACGCCGCTGTTCGGCGCGCTGATCGCGTGGCTGTGGCTGCGCGAATCTCTCACCGCCTGGCGTGTGGCCGGGCTGCTGACCGGCTTCGGCGGCGTCAGCGCATTGGCCTGGGTGAAAGCCGGCGACACCGCCGCCGGCGGCCCGGCCCTGGCGGTGGCCGCCTGCCTGGCCGCACCGTTGCTGTACGGCTTCTCGGCCAGTTTCACGCGGCGGCGCTTGTCGGGCGTGCCATCGCTGGCCGTGGCCACCGGCAGCCAGTTGTTCGCCGCGCTCGCCCTGGCCGCACCGGCCGCCCTCACCTGGCCCGCCACACCACCCGGCCTGCAGGCGTGGGCCATGCTGGCGGCGCTGTCCGCGCTGTGCACCGGGTTGGCCTACATCCTGTACTTCCGCCTCATTGCCCACGCCGGCCCGGCCTTCGCGATGACCGTCACCTACCTGGTGCCCGCGTTCGCGGTGGCCTGGGGGGCGGTGTTCCTGGGCGAGCGCCTCACGGTGCCGATGGTGCTGGGCTGTGCGGTCATCCTGGCCGGCACCGCCCTGGCCACCGGGCTGCTGCCGCGGCGGCCGACCGGACCGGTCGACCGACGATAATTCCGCTCTTCGCCAGCACCTCACACCACCGTGGCCGCCAACATCCTTCAACAGCTTCCCGTCGGCGAACGCGTCGGCATCGCCTTCTCCGGTGGCCTGGACACCAGCGCCGCCGTGCACTGGATGCGCGCCAAGGGCGCCATCCCCTGCGCCTACACCGCCAACCTGGGCCAGCCCGACGAGACCGACTACGACGACATCCCGCGCAAGGCCAAGGCCTACGGCGCCGACATCGCCCGCCTGATCGACTGCCGCACCGCGCTGGTCGCCGAAGGCATCGCCGCCATCCAGTGCGGCGCCTTCCACATCTCCACCGGCGGCGCCACCTACTTCAACACCACCCCGCTGGGCCGCGCCGTCACCGGCACCGCGCTGGTGGTGGCGATGCGCGAGGACGGCGTCAACATCTGGGGCGACGGCAGCACCTACAAGGGCAACGACATCGAGCGCTTCTACCGCTATGGCCTGCTGGCCAATCCGGCGCTGCGCATCTACAAGCCCTGGCTCGACCAGACCTTCATCGACGAGCTGGGCGGTCGCAAGGAGATGAGCGAGTACCTCATCGCCAACGGCTTCGACTACAAGATGAGCGTCGAGAAGGCCTACTCCACCGACAGCAACATGCTCGGGGCCACGCACGAGGCCAAGGACCTGGAGTTCCTGAATGCCGGCATCTCGATCGTCAACCCGATCATGGGCGTGGCCTTCTGGCGCGAAGACGTCGCCGTCAAGGCCGAGACGGTGTCGGTGCGCTTCGAGGAAGGCCAGCCGGTGGCCCTGAACGGCCGCACCTTCGCCGACGCCGTGGCGCTGTTCGAAGAGGCCAATCGCATCGGTGGCCGGCATGGCCTGGGCATGTGCGACCAGATCGAGAACCGCATCATCGAGGCCAAGAGCCGCGGCATCTACGAAGCCCCGGGCATGGCGCTGCTGCACATCGCCTACGAGCGCCTCGTCACCGGCATCCACAACGAGGACACCATCGAGCAGTACCGCAACAACGGCCGCCGGCTGGGCAAGCTGCTGTACCACGGTCGCTGGTTCGACCCCCAGTGCATGATGCTGCGCGAGACGGCCCAGCGCTGGGTGGCGCGAGCCATCACCGGCGAGGTGACGCTCGAGCTGCGTCGCGGCAACGACTACTCGATCATGAACACCGAGAGCCCCAACCTCACCTACCAGCCCGAGCGCCTGAGCATGGAAAAGGTCGAGAACGCAGCCTTCACCCCGGCTGACCGCATCGGCCAGCTGACGATGCGCAACCTCGACATCCAGGACACTCGGCAGAAGCTGGGCATCTACATCCGCACCGGCCTGCTGGGCAGCAGTTCGGACGGTGCCATCCCGCTGCTCACGTCCGCCGGCGAGCCCCCCAAGGCGGGTTGAACGCGGGCTACGAACCCACTCGGTCGCGACCGCCCGCCTTGGCGGCATAAAGCCGGCGATCGGCGGCCTCGAAGAGGTCGATGACCTCCTGCATGGTCTCGGTCAACGAGGCCACGCCCAGCGAGATGGTCTGGCGGTGCACGGCGGTGGCACCGGCCGGCGCACCCGGCGCCGGCAGCACGAACACATGGTCGGCCACGGTCGCGCGCAGGCGTTCGGCCAATTCGGTGGCCGGGCCATGCTCGACATGCGGCAGGACCACCGCGAACTCCTCGCCCCCCAGGCGGCCCAGAACGCCCACGCCCATCAGTGCATGGCGCACGGCGGTGGCGCTCTCGCGCAGCACCTTGTCGCCGGCCGGGTGGCCGTAGGTGTCGTTGACAGCCTTGAAATGGTCGAGGTCGTAGCAGACCACGCTCAGCGCCCGCCGGTCACCCTTGGCCAGGCGAAACTCGCGCCGCAGCGTGTCGAACAGGTAGCGGCGGTTGAAGACCTCGGTGCCGGCGTCGATGGTGGCAAGGCGGTAGACGCGGTCGTGCAGCGCGGCGTCGAGGCTGTGGTGCTCGTAGAACTTGAACAGCAGGTCGCCCAGGCGCACCAGATCGCCTTCGCGCAGCGCCACCTCGCCGTCGATGCGGCGGTCGTTGACATGCGTGCCGTTGAACGACCCCAGGTCGCGCAGCGTGACGGCCTCGTCGCTCACCGTCAATTCGGCATGGCGCCGGCTCAGGCCCGGGCTGTCGATGTGGACCGCCGCATCGGGCGCGCGGCCGATGACCACCCGCCCGGCGTCGAGCGCGAAAGGGCGCCCGGTGTCGGCGCCGCTGTAAAGGATCAGGCAGGGTCGGCGCCCCGGACCGCCCAGGTTCTGGAAGAGCGTGATGTCGCTCTTGGTCAGTGCGATGGTGGGTGCGTCGTGCATGGCTGGGTGGGCGACGACCCGGCGCGTGTCAGCCCAATTGCTCGAGCGCTTGCGCCAGGTCGGCCCGCAAGTCTGCCACGGACTCCAGCCCGATCGAGAAGCGCACCAGATGACCGGGCAGCGACGATGTGTCGGATCGCATGGAGGGCAGGTCGTAGGGCACCACCAGGCTGACCGGACCGCCCCACGAATAGCCAATCTTGAACCGGCGCAGCGCGTCGACGAAGGCATCGACGCGCTCGGGCGCGATGGCCGGGTCGAGCATCACCGAGAACAGCCCGGCGGCCGCGGTGCAGGTGGCGGCCCAATGGGCGTGGCCGGGCGAACCCGGCAGCGCCGGGTGCAGCACCTGCCGCACCGTCGGTTGCCGGCCGAGGAACAGCGCCAGTTCGCGCGCGGCCGCGTCGTGCGCGTGGTAGCGCAGCGCGATGGTCGGCAGCGAGCGCAGCACGGTCTCGGCGTCGTTGGCCGCCACCCCCACGCCCAGCCGGCCATGGGCCTGCAGGATGCGGTGGTGCAGCGATTCGTCGCGGGTGACGACGGAGCCCATCAGCACGTCGGCGCCGCCCGACGGGTACTTGGTCAGCGCATGCATCGAGATGTCCACGCCCAGGTCGAAGGCGCCGAACGCCAGGCCGGCGCCCCAGGTGTTGTCCAGCGCCGTCGTCACGCCGCGCTCGCGCGCCACGGCGATCAGGCCACGCAGGTCGGGAAACTCCATCGTCACCGAGCCGGGGGCCTCCAGCCACACCAGCCTGGTGCGCGTGCCGATGCGGCGTGCCAGATCGTCCGGGTCCATCGGGTCGTAGAGCTGGTGCCCGATGCCCCAGCCGGCCAGCAGCGTGCGGGCCATTTCCTTCGACGGGCCATACACGTTGTCGGGCAGCAGCACCTCGTCGCCCTGCTGCAGCAGGCCCACGTTGACCATCGTGATCGCCGCCAGTCCGCTGGGCGCCAGCACGCAGAATCGGCCGCCTTCGAGCGTGGCGATGCGCTCCTCGAGCGTGAAGGTGGTCGGCGTGCCGTGCAGGCCGTAGGTGTAGCCGGCCTTGCTCTTCCAGGTGCGGGCGCGCAGCGCGGCCACGTTGGAGAACATCACGGTCGAGGCCTTGAAGACCCCTGGCGGCACGGCGGCCCAACCGGCGGGCGGCTGGTAGTCGTGGTGGATCAGGTCGGTGACGAGGTCGCTGAGCGGCTTGGACATGGCGGGGGCGGTTTCAGACGGGTTGGCCGACGAGGTCGTGGCCGTCGACGGCCACGATGCGGGCGCGGGTGAACTCGCCGACCTTGAGGGTCTTCGAGGCCTTTTCGGGCGGCAGCAGGCGGACGGTGCCGTCGATCTCGGGGGCGTCGGCGTAGCTGCGGCCGACGCCGCCCTTGCGGCCCAGGGCCGGCGCGCGGTCGACCAGCACCTGCATCGTGGCGCCCACGCGGCGCTGAAGGCGCTGCGTCGAGACGTCTTCGGCCACGGCCATGAAGCGGGCGCGGCGTTCCTCGCGCAGTTCGGCCGGCACCGGGTCGGCCAGGGCATTGGCCGCTGCGCCATCGACCGGCGAATAGGCGAAGCAGCCCGCGCGGTCGATCTGCGCTTCGCGCACGAAGTCGAGCAGGTGCTGGAACTCGGCCTCGGTCTCGCCCGGGAAGCCGGCAATGAAGGTGGAGCGCACGACCAGTTCGGGGCAGGCCTCGCGCCACTTCAGCAGGCGTTCGAGATTGCGCTCGCCGCTGGCCGGCCGCTTCATGCGCTTGAGCACCTCGGGGTGCGAATGCTGGAACGGCACGTCCAGGTAGGGCAGCACGCGCCCAGCGGCCATCAGCGGCAGCACCTCGTCGACGTGCGGATACGGATAGACGTAGTGCAGGCGCACCCAGGCGCCGTGCGGCTGGGCCAGTTCGGCCAGCGCCTCGCACAACTCGCGCATGCGGGTCTTGACCGGCCGCCCATCGAAGAAGCCGGTGCGGTACTTGACGTCGACACCGTAGGCGCTGGTGTCCTGGCTGACCACCAGCAGTTCCTTCACGCCGGACTCGAACAGCGCGCGGGCCTCGCCCAGCACGTCGCCCACCGGCCGCGACACCAGATCGCCACGCATGCTGGGGATGATGCAGAAGGTGCAGCGGTGGTTGCAGCCCTCGCTGATCTTGAGGTAGGCGTAGTGCTTGGGCGTGAGCTTGATGCCGGTGGCCGGCACCAGGTCGATGAAGGGGTCGTGCGGCTTGGGCGCGTGCAGGTGCACGGCGTCCATCACCTCCTGCGTGGCGTGCGGGCCGGTCACCGCCAGCACCTTGGGATGCACCTGCCGCACGAGGTTGCCACCCCCGTCGCCGCTGCGGGCACCCAGGCAGCCTGTGACGATGACCTTGCCGTTCTCGGCCAGGGCCTCGCCGATGGTGTCCAGGCTTTCCTTCACCGCGTCGTCGATGAAGCCGCAGGTGTTGACGATCACCAGGTCGGCGCCTGCGAAGGTCTTGCTGGTCTCGTAGCCTTCGGCGGACAGCTGCGTGAGGATGAGTTCGGAATCGGTCAGCGCCTTGGGGCAGCCGAGCGAGACGAAGCCGACCTTGGGCGGCCGGGCGGTGGAGGTGTCGTGCATGGCGCCATTGTCCGCGACGGCGCAGCGCCGCCGCACGGCACGGGCTTGCCTGGCACAGCGCCCGGCAGGCCCGTGGCGCTGCTACCGCTTGGCGCCGAAGCCGGGCATGCCGGGGAACAGCGCGCCGGCCTGCATCTGCTCCTGCATCTGCACGAACAGGTTCTTGCTCTGCTCGAGGTAGTTGCCCATCAGGCCCTGCATCAGCGGCGCCTGCCCGCTCATGAACTGCGCCCAGGTCTCGGGCGTGAAGGTCTTGGGGTCGTACAGGCCCTTGCTCTGCTCGGCAAAGCGCGCCTGCACCTCGACGAAGGTCTGCAGGTTCTTCTCGAGGTAGTTGCCCATCATGCCCTGCATGGCGTGGCCGTAGAAGCGGATGATGTTGGCCAGCATCGGTGTGCTGAACATCGGCACGCCGCCGGTTTCTTCCTCGAGGATGATCTGCAGCAGGATGCTGCGGGTGAGGTCTTCGCCGGACTTGGCGTCACGCACCTCGAAGGTCTCGGCACCCAGCACCATCTGCTTGACGTCGGCCAGCGTGATGTAGCTGCTGGTGCGCGTGTCGTACAGGCGACGGTTCGGGTACTTCTTGAGGACTCGCATCTCGGTGGGGGCTGCGTCCTCGGTGCCGCTGGGGGCGGTGCTGCGGCGGGTGGCTGGCATCTCGGGCTGCTCCTTTGTGCGAGGCACAAATTCTAAGTATGGGGCCTCCGATACCCGGAAGGGCTTACCCCGTCAGGGTCGGTCCGGACGCCTCGACAGGCAGTATCCGCCGGGCCACTGCTTCGGCCACCTCGATGCCGTCAACACCGGCCGACATGATGCCGCCCGCGTAGCCCGCCCCCTCGCCCGCCGGGTAGAGCCCGGCCACGTTGAGGCTCTGGAAATCCTTGCCGCGGGTGATGCGCAGCGGCGACGAGGTGCGGGTCTCGACGCCGGTGAGCACCGCGTCCGCCATCGAGAACCCTTTGATCTGCCGCTCGAAGGCCGGCAAGGCCTCGCGGATGGCCGCCAGCGCGTAGTCGGGCAGGCTCCCGCACCCCGGCTCGTCCAGGTTGGTGAGGTGGACGCCCGGCGTGTACGACGGTTCCACGCTGCCCAGTGCCCGGGAGGGCCGGCCCTTCAGAAAATCACCGACCAGCTGGCCGGGCGCCCGGTAGCCACCGCCGCCCAGTTCGAAGGCCCGCGACTCCCAGACGCGCTGGAAGGCCATGCCGTCGAGCGGATCGACCGGGCCGCTGGCGCCCGGATCGCGCCGGTAGTCCTGCGGCGAGATGCCCACCACGATGCCGGCGTTGGCGTTGCGCTCGTTGCGCGAATACTGGCTCATGCCGTTGGTGACGACGCGGTCGACTTCCGACGTGGCCGCCACCACCGTGCCGCCGGGGCACATGCAGAAACTGTAGACCGAGCGCCCGTTGCCAGCGTGGTGCACGAGCTTGTAGTCGGCGGCGCCCAGCAGCGGGTGCCCGGCGTGGGCGCCGAAGCGCGCCTTGTCGATCAGGCTCTGCGGGTGCTCGATGCGGAAGCCGATCGAGAACGGCTTGGGTTCCAGGAACACGCCGCGCCGCTGCAGCATCTCGAAGGTGTCGCGGGCGCTGTGGCCGAGTGCCAGCACCACGTGGTCGGCGCGCAGGGTTTCGCCCGAGGCCAGCGTCAGACCGCGGACCTGTCCGTCCTCGACCAGCAGGTCGGTGACGCGCTGCTGGAAGCGCACCTCGCCGCCGAGCAACTCGATCTCGGCCCGCATCTTCTCGACCATGCCCACCAGGCGGAAGGTGCCGATGTGCGGCTTCGCGACGTAGAGGATCTCCTCCGGGGCACCGGCCTTCACGAACTCGGTCAGCACCTTGCGCGTGAGGTGCCGCGGGTCGCTGATCTGGCTCCAGAGCTTGCCGTCCGAGAAGGTGCCGGCCCCGCCCTCGCCGAACTGCACGTTCGACTCCGGGTCGAGCACACCGCGGCGCCACAGGCCCCAGGTGTCCTGCGTGCGCTCGCGCACGGCCTTGCCCCGCTCCAGCACGATGGGACGCAGACCCATCTGCGCCAGCACCAGCGCGGCAAAGATGCCGCACGGCCCGAAGCCCACCACCACCGGACGCGGGCGCCCGACGGCATGGAAGTCGGCCGGCGCATGGCCGACGAAGCGATAGCGGGTGTCGGGCGACGGCCGCACCTGCGGATCGCCTGCAAACCGGGCCAACACGGCAGCCTCGTCGGCCAGCGTGCAGTCGACCGTGTAGGTCAGGACGATGGCCGAGCGCTTGCGCGCGTCGTAGCTGCGCTTGAAGACGGTGAACGCCGACAGCGCGGCGTCGGGGAGGCCCAGCCGCGCCAAGATCGCCGTGCGCAGGGCGTCGTCGGCGTGGTCCAGCGGCAGGCGCAGTTCGGTGATGCGCAGCATGGGTGCGGCGGTCGGGGAAAGCGCCCGGCCCGACGAATGGAATGGTCGGTCGGAACGGTCGGTCGGGTCGGTCGTCCCGATCAACCGAGGGGATCAACCACCAGAATCAGCCGCCTTTGTGCGGCCGCTTGCCCGGGTTCTTCTTGCTGCGCGTGTGCGAGCCGCGCTCGAGGCTGCTCTTCTGGCCGCGGTGCACGGTGAGCGTGGTACCGGGGATGGTGGGCGGACGCGGCGTGGCTTTGCGGTCGGCTTCGGTCCTGATCTTGATGGCCATGAAGGGCTCCGTTGATGTGTTCTAAAAACCTGGGATTAGGCCACAGGCGCCGTCGCGGTCGAGGCACCTGCCTCTGGGCCGCGACAACGACAGGCCCTCAAACGACGAGGCCCCGGGGCTTGCACCCCGGGGCCTTCCAATTTGGTAGGCGCGATTGGACTCGAACCAACGACCCCCACCATGTCAAGGTGGTGCTCTAACCAGCTGAGCTACGCGCCTGCGAAGCCCAAGACTATACCATCGTTTTTCAGCGCCATCCAGTCAGCGGCGCCGGGCGTGACGGATGCCCGGCACCTGCGCCACCAGGCGCAGCACCGCCGCCAGGCGCGATGCATCGCCGACCTCGATGGTGAAGGTCATGTAGGCCGTGCCGCCGCTCGCGTCCTTGACCGATTGCGTGTGCACGCCGGTGACGTTCATCTTCTCCTTGGCGAAGACCTCGGAGATGTCGCGCAGCAGGCCCGAGCGATCGTTCGCCTCGACCAGCACGTCCACCGGGTAGGCGGCATCGCGGCCCGCCGGCACGTGGCCCCAGGCCACTGCGATGACGCGGCCCGGCGACTGCTCGGCCATGTGCCGGAAGTTGCTGCAGCCCGCGCGGTGGATGGCCACCCCTTTGCCCCGCGTGACATAGCCCGCAATGGCATCGGGCGGCGCGGGCCGGCAGCACTTGGCCAGCGTGGTGAGCAGGGACTCGACGCCCACCACCAGCACGCCGCCATCGGTGGCGCGGGCGCGCTTGAGGTGGATGGTCTCTTCTTCGCCAGGCACCGGTTCGGGCGGGCGCAGCAGCAGTTCGATGTGGCGCAGCGAGTACTCGTCCTTGCCGACCACCTCGAACAGCGCGTCGGCGCCCTTGAAGCCCAGCTGCGCGGCCAGGTCGTCCAGCTTCAGCGACGTCCGTCCCTCGCGCTGCAGCAGCTTCTCGACCAGCTCGCGCCCGCGCGCCACCGTGTTGGACAGCGCCTGCACGTTGAACCAGGCCCGCACCTTGGACCGCGCCCGGTGGCTCTTGAGGTAGCCCAGTTCGGCGTTCAGCCAGTCGAGCGACGGCGCGCCCTCCTTGGCCGCGATCACCTCGACCGTCTGCCCATTGGCCAGCGGCGTGTTCAGCGGCACCATGGCGCCGTCGACGCGGGCGCCGCGGCAGCGGTGGCCCAGGTCGGTGTGCAGGCTGTAGGCGAAATCCACCGGCGTGGCACCGGCCGGCAGTTCGATCACCGTGGCCTGGGGCGTGAAGACGTAGATGCGGTCTTCGAAAGACGGGCCTTCGGTGGCCTGGCCGGCATAGTCGCGCTCCCAAGCCAGCAACTGGCGCAGCACCGCCTTGCGGGCCTCGGCCACGCGCTCCTCGAAGTCGCCGGCGGCAGTGACACCGGCATAGCCCTTGGCACCGGCCTCCTTGTAGGCCCAGTGCGCGGCCACACCATGCTCGGCATGCTCGTGCATCGCGGTCGTGCGGATCTGCACCTCCACCGGCCGGCCGTCGTCGCCCAGCACCACCGTGTGCAGGCTCTGGTAGCCGTTGGGCTTGGGCCGAGCGATGTAGTCGTCGTATTCGCCGGGCACCGCGCGGTAGCGCTCGTGCACGCGCGACAGCGCGGCATAACACGCGGGCACATCGGCCACGATGACGCGCAGCGCACGCACATCGAACACGCGCTCGATGCCCAGGCCCTTGCCCTGCATCTTCTTCCAGATGCTGTACAGGTGCTTGGGCCGCCCCTGCACCTCGGCCCGAACGCCCACCGCCGCCAGTTCGTCGGCCAGCTGGCAGCGCACGGCCTCGACGCCGTCCTCTCGCTCGATGCGTTTCTCGTCGAGCAACTGCGCCACGCGCTTGTAGTCGGCGGGTTGCAGGAAGCGGAAGGCCAGGTCCTCCAGCTCCCATTTGATCTGCCAGATGCCCAGGCGGCTGGCCAGCGGCGCGAACACATCGCGCGACTCCTGGGCCAGCAGCACCGGGCAGGGCTCGCGCGACGACGCGTGCCAGCGCAGCGTCTGCAGCCGCGAGGCCAGGCGCAGCAGCACCACGCGCAGGTCGCGTGAGAAGGCCAGCAGCATCTTGCGCACGCGCTCGGTCTGCTGGGCATGCTGATCGGCTTCGACCACCGCCCCGCGCGCCGCGCGCTGGATCTGCACCAGCTTGCGCGTGTGCGCCACCAGGCCCGCGTAGTGCTCGCCGAAGGCCTTGGCCACCATCTCCTCGGGCCGCTGCAGGAAGTCACCGGCATACACCAGGTAGGACGCCGCCTGCATCGACGGTGCCGCGCCGATGCCGCGCAAGATGGCCGCCACGCCCTCGGCATGGGACAGCGCCTCTTCGCCGGTGTCCAGGCGCTGGCCCGCCAGCAGCGGTTCGGCGAAGGCCCGCGCGCGCTGCAGCGCACCCTGCCCGTCGGCCTCGTGCACCTCGTCGCCGGCGATGCGAACGATGGGTGCCGCCTCCGCGGCCTCGGGCCCGCGCGGTGCGGCCTGTCCGGTCTTCATGCCGCGCGCAGGAACCCGCTCACCGCCTGCACCTGGTCGGGCTGCACGAGGGTTGGCGCGTGGCCCACATCGGCGAACTCCACCAGCGTCGCCTTCGGGCCGCGCTCGGTCATCGCCTTCGCGGTGGCCGGGGACAGCAGGTCGGACTCAGCGCCACGCAGCAGCAGCACGGGCAGTCGCAGGCTGTCGTAGGCATGCCAGAGCGCGCCCTCGCCGGCCTTGGCCAGTTCGGGCGTGATCAGGCGGAACGGCACGGCGATGGCCGGGTCGTAGTGCGGCTTGAAGCCGGCGCCGTCGGGCACCAATTGAGGCTGTGTCAGTGCCAGCCACTGCTCGCGGCTGTGCGGGCCGAAGCCTTTCGAGATGGCCCACAGCGCGTCGGCCGCATCCTCGACCGAGGCCCAGTGCGCCGGCTGCCCCAGGTAGGTGCCGATGCGGGCCAGCGACACCGGCTCGATCGTCGGGCCCACGTCGTTGAGCACCAGGCGGCGCAGCGGCGAGTTCTGCAGCGCCGCCACGCCCAGCCCGATCAGGCCGCCCATCGAGGTGCCGACCCAGTCCACCACCTCGGCGTCCAGCCGCGCCAGCAGTGTCACCATGTCGGCCACGTAGGACGGGATGCCGTAGCCCATCGGCTCGCGCAACCAGTCGGACCGGCCGCGGCCGACCACGTCGGGGCAGACCACGCGGTACTCGCCGCACAGCGCCCGGGCCAGCGTGTCGAAATCGCGCCCCTGCCGCGACAGGCCATGGACGCACACCAGCACGCGGCGGTTGGCGGGATCGCCCCACTCCCAGTACGCCATGCGGTGCAGGCCCTTGGCATCGAGGCATTGCACGTGGCGGAGTCGAGCTTCAGTCATCGGTCAGTCTCCTTGCGGATAATCATCGCAGTGAATCCCACGGAGATTGTCATGCTCAAAGGAAAAACCGCCCTCGTCACCGGCTCCACCAGTGGCATCGGCCTCGGCATCGCGCTGGCGCTGGCCCGCAATGGCGCCAATGTGATGCTCAATGGCTTCGGTGACGTCGAGGCCGCCAAGGCCGAAGTCGCCGCCATCGGCGGCAAGGTGTCGTACCACGGCGCCGACATGAGCAAGCCGGCCGAGATCGAGGCCATGGTGCGCGCCTGCGAGGCCGAGTTCGGCGCGCTGGACGTGCTGGTCAACAACGCCGGCATCCAGCACGTGGCCAGCGTCGAGGACTTCCCCGTCGAGCGCTGGGATGCGGTGCTGGCGATCAACCTCAGTTCCAATTTCCACGCCATGCGCGCTGCCCTGCCGGGCATGAAGCAGCGCAACTGGGGCCGCATCGTCAACGTGGCCTCGGTGCACGGCCTGGTGGCGTCGGTGCAGAAGTCGGCCTACGTGGCCGCCAAGCACGGCGTCGTGGGCCTGACCAAGGTGGCGGCGCTCGAGAACGCCACCACCGGCATCACCGTCAACGCCGTCTGCCCGGGTTGGGTGCTGACGCCGTTGGTGCAGAAGCAGGTGGACGCCCGTGCCGCGCAGGCCAACGTGTCCAACGACGAGGCCAAGCGCCAGTTGCTGGCCGAGAAGCAGCCCTCGCTGCAATTCACCACGCCCGAGCAACTGGCCGGGCTGGTGATGTTCCTGTGCTCGCCGGCGGCCGACAACATCCGCGGCGTGGCCTGGACGGTCGACGGCGGCTGGACGGCGCAGTAAGTTCGTCGAGGGCGCCGCAGTCGCCCTGACTACCGGGGCGACATCTGGATGCTGCCGTTCACGGTGACCGTGACGGTGGCCTTGCCGGCCTCCACCGGTAAAGCCTCGTCGGTGGGTGCCGCGGCGGCCATGGCCCGCATCCGCGGCATCGGCGACGGCATCGCGCCGTCGGCCTGGCCCACCGCCACTTCGCGGATCGAATAGCCGCCGAAGCCGAACTGCTTTGCGTACACCTCGGCGCGGCCCTTGAACTTGGCGATGGCCTGGCCGGCCACGTCGGCCTCGACCTTGTCGCGTGCCTCGCGCGACAGGCTGTGCGCCACGCCCGACACCACCAGGCCGGTGAGTCGGCCACTCAACTGGCTGATGGCCGGCATGTCGCGGCCATCGATCACCAGTTCGGCACGCCCCTGCCAGCCGGCGATGCCGCCCTTCGGCGAATAGCGCGGATAGAGCGAGAACGCCCCGGTGCGCACGTCCACCAGACCCGGACGCGCCGCCTTGCGCGCCTCGACCAGCGCCGCATCGAGCACCTGCTTCAACTGCGACTGCACGGCGGCCGCGTCATTGCCGTCGCGCTGCACAGACATCGTGATCGACAGCTGGTCCTGTGGCACCTCCACAGTGGCGCTGGCCGCCAGTTGCAGCACGTTTTGCGGCGGCGGCAGCGTCTGCGCCAGGCTGGCACCCGCGGCCAGGGTCGTAGCCGCCGCCAGCAGGATGGTTCGGTTCATTGAATGGTCCTTTTTGTGGGTCGACCGGGTCGGCCGCACCCTCTTCCACAGCGCGCCAGGGCACTGCACCGTTGACCTGGACAGGGCTGGCACCAGGCGGCAAGAGTTGTAACAACGGGTCAGGTGGCTCAGAATCCACCTTCAAACGCCTTGCACAATGCCTCTGTTACAAATTTGGAGCCAGGCATGAACTCACCCACACCCCGCCCCGACCGCATTGTGGTCGTCGACGACGACGCGCGCATCCGCGATCTGCTGCGCCGCTATCTCACGCAGGAAGGCTTCGAGGTGCTGCTGGCCGAAGACGCCAAGGCCCTGAACCGCCTGCTCACCCGCGAGACCATCGACCTGATCGTGCTCGACCTGATGCTCCCCGGCGAGGACGGCCTGTCGATCTGCCGGCGCCTGCGCGCCGCCAACGACGTGACGCCCATCATCATGCTGACGGCCAAGGTGGAGGACGTGGACCGCATCGTCGGCCTCGAGGTCGGCGCCGATGACTACCTGCCCAAGCCCTTCAACCCGAGAGAACTGCTGGCCCGCATCCACGCGGTGCTGCGGCGCCGCCCGGCGCCCGAAGCCCCCGGCGCGCCGTCGAAGGAGGCACAGATCGTCACTTTCGGCCCCTTCGAGTTCGACCTGTCGCTGCGGCGCCTGACCAAGGACGGCGAGCAGATGGCGCTGACCACCGGCGAGTTCTCGATGCTCAAGGCGCTGGTGCGCCACCCGCGGCAGCCGCTGTCCCGCGACAAGCTGGCGCAGCTGGCGCGTGGCCGCGAGTTCGAGCCCTTCGACCGCAGCCTCGACGTGCAGGTCTCGCGCTTGCGCAAGATGATCGAATCCGACCCCTCGCAGCCGCGCTACATCCAGACCGTGTGGGGCGTGGGCTATGTCTTCGTGCCGGACGGCGCTGCATGAGGCACCTGTCGCCCGGCCACCCGAAGGTGAGTGCCCCCCTGACCGGCGGCGCGGTGCAAGGCACCGGGGTATCCCGATGATGGCTGTCCGCCCTCGCTCGCCCTGCCCCCCGGGGGCCTCCGAGTGACCGACAAGAAGGTCGCCCTCAGCCTGTTCTGGCGCACGTTCTTCCTGCTCGCGCTGCTGCTGTGCGGGGGCATCTTCGCGTGGGTGCAGACCCTGCGCGCGCTCGAATCCGAGCCGCGCGTGGTGCTGGCAGCGCAACAGATCGCCAGCCTGGTGAACCTGTCGCGCGAGGGCATGCGCCACGCCGACCGCATCAACCGCGTGGCGCTGGTCAAGGCCATGAGCACCAGCGAGGCCATCCGCGTGCTGCCCCGCGAGCCCAACGACAAGTTCGAGCCCTTCGAGCGCGACGGCTTCACCAACAAGGTGGGCGGCGAACTGCGCTCACGGCTGGGCCCGGACACCATCGTGGCCAGCGCCGTCAATGGCAACGAAGGGCTGTGGGTCGGTTTCACCATCGAGGGCGACCCGTGGTGGCTGCGGGCCGAGTCGGCGCGCATCCATCCACTCACCGGCAGCACCTGGTTCGTCTGGGTGGGCATCGCCCTGCTGGCCACGGTGATCGGCTCGGTGGCCATCGCCCGGCTCATCAACCGGCCGCTGCGCGACCTGTCGTTCGCGGCCAGCCGCATCCGCGGCGGCGAGTACGAGTCGCGCCTGGACGAGAACACGCTGACCAGCGAGATCCGCGAGGTCAACATGGGCTTCAACCGCATGGCGCGCGAGCTGGCCAAGGTGGAGGAAGACCGCGCGGTGATGCTGGCCGGCATCAGCCACGACCTGCGCACGCCACTGGCGCGGCTTCGTCTGGAAGCCGAGATGAGCGTGTCCGACGAGGAAGCGCGGCGCTACATGGCCGCCGACATCGACCAGCTCGACGCCATCATCGACAAGTTCATGGACTACGCGCGGCCGGGCGAGTCGCACATGCGGCCGATCCACCTGTCGATGCTCATCGACAAGGAGGCGGCGGCCTTCCGCGACCCGTCCGAGATCCGCATCACCTCCAAGGTGGCCATCGACCTGAAGGTGATGGCCGACGAGGTGGAGCTGGGCCGCGTCTTCGCCAACCTGTTCGAGAACGCGCGCCGCTACGGCCGCACCACCGACACCGGCATCGCGGTGGTGCACGTGAGCTACGTGCGATCGGGCCCCTGGATCATCTGCACCGTGCGCGACCACGGCCAGGGCGTGGCGCCCGACCGGCTGGCGCAGCTGACCACGCCGTTCTTCCGCGGCGACGCCGCCCGCACCGCCGCCACCGGCGCGGGGCTGGGCCTGGCGATCGTCGAGAAGGCCATGCAGCGCATGGGTGGCCAGCTCGACCTGGCCAACGCGCCCGACGGCGGGTTGATGCTGCACCTGCGGCTCAAGCGCGCACCGTGACGCCGCCGCGCGTTGGCCGCCTGCTGCGGCTGGCGGCGGCGGGTCTGGTGGCCCTGGCCCTGGCCGGCTGCGCCGGTCTGCCGCCCGCCGTGCCGCAGGCCCCGTCGACCACGCTGACGGCGCCCGCCGATGCGCCGCTGGCCCAGGTGGCCAACGACGCCGGCGTGCCACCCGGCCTGTCGGGCTGCCAACCGCTGGCGCAGCCGGCCTACGCCCTGGATGCCCGCCTGCAGTTGATCCGGCAGGCGCGCACGTCGATCGATCTGCAGACCTACGTGCTGTCGGACGATGGGGTCGGCCGGCTGGTGCTGCGCGAACTGCGCGACGCGGCCCGGCGCGGCGTGCGGGTGCGGTTGCTGCTGGACGACTTCCACACCGAGGGCATGGACGACGTGTTGCTGGGCCTGGCCGCGCACGAGCACGTCGAGGTGCGCTTGTTCAATCCGTTTGCCAGCGCCCGCGCCAGCCTGCCGGCGCGGCTGTGGCAGCTGGCCACCGAGTTCGACCGGCTCAACCACCGCATGCACAACAAGCTGCTGGTGGCCGACGGCGCGGTGGCCATCGGCGGCGGCCGCAACCTGGCCGACGAGTACTTCTTTCGCAGCCGCACGGCCAATTTCATCGATGTCGATCTGCTGATGGTCGGCGCCATCGTGCCCGAGCTCTCTGCGCTCTTCGACGAGTACTGGAACAGCTCACCGGTGCGGCCGCTGGCAGCGGTGGCCAGCAATCCGCTCGACGCCGTGGCGCGCCGTGCGTCGTTCGACCGCCTCACCGCCGACGCCACAGAACCCGAACCGCTGGTCGGCCCCGACGCCTTCGGCCGGCTGCCCTTCGGCGTGGCGCTGGCCCGGCGCCAGCACGCACTGATCGTTGCCCAGGGCGGGGCGATGGCCGACCACCCGGACAAGCTGCTGGCCCACCGGATCGACGTGCCCGACTCGCTGCGCCACCGTGCGCAGGGGCTGATGGACGCGGCGCAGCGCGAGATCATCGTCGCCTCGCCCTACTACGTGCCGGGACGCAAAGGGATCGAGGCCTTGCGCCGGCTGCGCGAACGGGGCGTCGCGGTGCATGTCTTCACCAACGGCACTGCGGCATCCGACGAGCCACTGGTCAACACCGGGCTGGCCCGTTACCGCGTCGATCTGCTGCGCATGGGGGTGCGATTGTTCGAGGTGGCCTCGTCTCGGCTGCAGCGCGACGCCGGCCTGCGCAAGGCCCTGGCCGGCGCCGCTGGCCGACTGCACGCCAAGCTGGGCATCCTCGACCGCTCGACGGTACTGATCGGCTCGATGAACATCGACCCGCGCTCGGACCACACCAACACCGAGATCGGCATGGGCATCCGCAGCCCGGCGCTGGCCGAGGAGCTGATCGGCTTCTTCCGGCTCGACGATCCGCAGGGCACCTACGAGTTGAAGCTGGCGCAGGACGGCCGATCGGTGCAGTGGGTGGCCCAGGGCGACGACGGCGAAGAGCGCTTCGACGATGCGCCGGGCACCAGCTGGGCCCTGAGGTTGAGGCTCTTCCTGATGTCGCTGTTCGTGTCGGAGGACCTGCTGTAGGACCGGGCATCCGATCCCGCGTGACGGTGCCGCCGAGAGATCGCCCGCCCGGCGGCCTGGGGCCTAGAGTGGCCCTGGGTGGACTCAGTACCGCTCGGGCGGGTCGACCACCAGCAGGCACACCGCCCGCGCCTCGATGGCACGGCCCTCGCCCACCGGGCCCATCGTCTCGGCCGTCTTGGCCTTGACGTTGACCGCCTGCGGGGTGATGCCCAGGGCCGCCGCGATGCGCTCGCGCATGGCCGGGATGTGCGGCGCCATCTTCGGCGCCTGCGCCACGATCGTCGAATCGATGTTCGCGATGGCCCAGCCTTCGACGCGCACCCGGCGGGCCGCCTCGGCCAGCAGCTTCATCGAATCGGCTCCGGCGAAGGCGGGATCGGTGTCGGGGAAATGGCGGCCGATGTCGCCCAGGCCGGCCGCGCCCAGCAACGCATCGGTGATGGCGTGCAGCAGCGCATCGGCATCGGAATGGCCGAGCAGGCCGTGGCTGTGCGGGATGGTCACACCGCCCAGCACCAGCGGCCGGCCGGTGACCAGCGCGTGGATGTCCCAGCCTTCACCGATGCGCATCGAGGGGGTCATCGTCATGCCTTGTTCAAGAGAAGCCGCTCTGCCAGGGCAAAGTCACCGGGGTAGGTGAGCTTGAAGTTCTCGGCCTCGCCGGGCACCAGCCGCGGCGCATGGCCCAGGGCCTCGACGGCGCTGGATTCGTCGGTGACCGCGCCACCGGCCTCGGCCAGCGCGCGGCCCAGCAGGCCGAGGCGGAACATCTGCGGCGTCTGCGCCGCCCACTTGCCCGCGCGGTCGATGGTGGCCGCGACGCGGCCGCCGTCGGCCTGCTTCAGGGTGTCGGCCACCGGCAACGCCAGCAGGCCGCCCACCGTGTCGTCCAGGCAGGCGTCGATCAGCCGGTCCACCCACTCGGGCCGCAGCAGGCAGCGGGCCGCGTCGTGCACCAGCACCCAGTCCTGCGCGTGGGCGCCGCGGGCCTGCAGTTCGGCCAGGCCATTGGCCACGGTGTGCGCCCGGGTATCGCCGCCGCAGCGCGCCAGCCATTGCCGGGGGCCGGCCCAGCCCGGCACGGCCTGCACGAACTGCGCGTCGTCGGCCGACAGCACCACCAGCGTGGCGGCCAGCCGCGGCACGCGGTCGAGCGCCTCCAGCGTGTGGACCACCATGGGCCGGCCGGCCAGCGCGGCGTACTGCTTGGGGCCGCCCACGCCGGCACGCAGCCCCACCCCGGCGCAGGGCACGAGCGCATAGCAACGCGGTGGTGCGGAGGGTGGCGCGGAGGGTGGTGCGGCATCGGCCAGCGCATTCATCGGCGCGATTCTAGAATTCGTCGCGATGCACGCCCCGCCGCCTTTGCGGCGGGGCGGTTTGCTTTTGTCCCGCGCCCATGCAACTGCCCTCGATCGCACCCGGTAAGCGCTTCACCCTGCCCCGCCCGATCGGCTCGGCCGATGCCCTGCTGCTGGCCCGCCTGGCGCAGGCGCGGCAGGGGCAGAAGCAGTTGCTGGCCATCGTCACCGCCGAGCCGGCGGACGCCCAGCGCCTGGCCGACGAACTGCCCTTCTTCGCCCCGGGCTTGAAGACCACGGTCTTCCCCGACTGGGAGACGCTGCCCTACGACAGCTTCAGCCCGCACCAGGACCTGATCTCCGAGCGCCTGGCCACGCTGTGGCGCATCCACACGGGGGAGGCCGACGTGGTGCTGCTGCCCGCCACCACTGCGCTGACGCGGCTGGCGCCGCCCAGCTTCCTGGCCGGCACCACCTTCCAGTTCAAGCAGAAGGCGAAGCTGGACGAGGCCGCGCTGAAAGCCCAGCTCACCCTGGCCGGCTACAACCACGTCAGCCAGGTCGTCTCGCCGGGCGAGTACGCGGTGCGCGGCGGGCTGATCGACCTGTTCCCGATGGGCTCGCCGGTGCCCTACCGCGTGGACCTGTTCGACAACGAGGTCGATTCGATCCGCACCTTCGACCCCGACAGCCAGCGCAGCCTGTACCCCGTGCCCGAGGTGCGCCTGCTGCCCGGCCGCGAGTTCCCGATGGACGAGGCGGCGCGCGCCACCTTCCGCGCCCGCTGGCGCGAGAAGCTCGACGGCGACCCGACCAAGAGCCGCATCTACAAGGACATCGCCCAGGGCATCGCCACCGCCGGCATCGAGTACTACCTGCCGCTGTTCTTCGAGCAGACCGCGACGATCTTCGACTACTTCGGCCGCAACGCCACGCTGGTGCTGCACGGCGAGGTGGACGCCGCGCTCGAGCACTTCTGGACCGACACCCGCGACCGCCACCGCTTCGTCAGCGCCGACCCCGAGCGCAAGGTGCTGGCGCCCGAGGACATCTTCCAGCGCAGCGATGAATTCTTCGCCAACGCCAACACCTTTGCGACGCTGGCGCTGCGAGGCAATGAGCCGGTGGAATGGGCGCGCCCGCTGCCCGACGTGGCGGCCGACCGCGGCGCCACCGAGCCGCTGGCCACGCTGGGCAGGCACCTCGACGCCACGCCGCACCGGGTGCTGATCGTCGCCGAGAGCGAGGGCCGCCGCGAGAGCCTGCTCGAGCTGCTGCGCGACCACCAGATCGAGCCGCCCAGCGTGGCCACGCTGGCCGAGTTCGAAGCCAGCGACGAGAAGTTCGCCATCACCGCGGCGCCGCTGGCCTCCGGCTTCTTCTGGCACGAGCCGGAAGGCGCCCCGGGCGTGGCCCCGGGTGCCGGGCGGGCCATCCAGTTCATCACCGAGACCGAGCTCTTCGCCAGCGCACCGGGGGCGCGCCGCCGCCGCAAGCAGGAGCAGGTGAGCAGCGTCGACGCGCTGATCAAGGACCTGTCCGAGCTGAAGATCGGCGACCCGGTGGTGCATGCCAACCACGGCATCGGCCGCTACCACGGGCTGCTCAACATCGACCTGGGCGAGGGCCCGTCGGAGTTCCTGCACCTCGAGTACGCCGACAAGGCCACGCTGTACGTGCCGGTGTCGCAGTTGCACCTGATCAGCCGCTACACCGGCGTCAGCGCCGACGAGGCGCCGCTGCACAAGCTGGGCTCGGGCCAGTGGGAGAAGGCCCGCCGCAAGGCCGCCGAGCAGGTGCGCGACACCGCCGCCGAACTGCTGAACCTGTACGCCCGACGCGCTGCGCGCGAAGGCCATGCGCACCGCTTCTCGGCACACGACTACGAGGCCTTCGCGGCCAGTTTCGGCTTCGAGGAGACGCCCGACCAGCGCGCGGCCATCCACGCCGTGATCCAGGACATGATCAGCCCGCAGCCGATGGACCGGCTGGTTTGCGGCGACGTCGGCTTCGGCAAGACCGAGGTGGCCCTGCGCGCCGCCTTCGTCGCGGTGATGGGCGGCAAGCAGGTGGCCATCCTGGCGCCCACCACGCTGCTGGCCGAGCAGCACCACCAGACCCTCGTCGACCGCTTCGGCAAGTGGCCGGTGAAGATCGCCGAGATGTCGCGCTTCCGCTCGCCCAAGGAAGTGAAGGCGGCGCTCGAAGGCCTGGCCGCCGGCACGGTGGACATCGTCGTCGGCACGCACAAGCTGTTGCAGCCCGATGTGAAGTACCAGCGTCTGGGCCTGCTCGTCATCGACGAGGAGCACCGTTTCGGCGTGCGCCACAAGGAGGCCATCAAGGCCATGCGCGCCGAGGTGGACGTGCTCACGCTCACGGCCACGCCGATCCCGCGCACGCTGGGCATGGCGCTGGAAGGCCTGCGCGACCTCAGCGTCATCGCCACCGCCCCGCAACGCCGCCTGGCCATCAAGACCTTCGTGCGCAACGAGGGCAACTCGGTCATCCGCGAGGCGGTGCTGCGCGAGTTGAAGCGCGGCGGCCAGGTCTACTTCCTGCACAACGAGGTGGAGACCATCGCGGCGCGCCGTGACCGCCTGGTCGAGCTGCTGCCCGAGGCGCGCATCGCCATCGCCCACGGCCAGATGCCCGAGCGCGAGCTGGAACGGGTGATGCGCGACTTCATCGCCCAGCGCCACAACGTGCTGCTGTGCTCGACCATCATCGAGACCGGCATCGACGTGCCCAGCGCCAACACCATCGTCATCGCCCGCGCCGACAAGTTCGGCCTGGCGCAGCTGCACCAGTTGCGCGGCCGCGTGGGCCGCAGCCACCACCAGGCCTACGCCTACCTGCTGGTGCCCGACACCGAGACGCTGTCCAAGGCGGCGCAGATGCGGCTGGACGCCATCCAGAGCATGGAAGAGCTGGGTTCCGGCTTCTACCTGGCGATGCACGACCTCGAGATCCGCGGTGCCGGCGAGGTGCTGGGCGACAACCAGAGCGGCAACATGATGGAGGTGGGCTTCCAGCTCTACAACGACATGCTGTCAGAGGCCGTGCGCGCGCTGAAGGCCGGCCGCGAGCCCGACCTGCTCAGCCCCACCGGCATCTTCGGCGGCTCCACCGAGATCAACCTGCATGCGCCGGCGCTGCTGCCCGACAGCTACTGCGGCGACGTGCAGGTGCGGCTGAACCTGTACAAGCGCCTGGCCACCGCCGAGCGGCCGGAACAGCTGGAAATCCTGCTCGAAGAGATCACCGACCGCTTCGGCAAGCTGCCCGCCCAGGGCCAGACCCTGTTCGACACCCACCGCCTGCGCGTGCTGGCCCGCGCCTACGGCGTGCAGAAGATCGACGCCAACCCGCGGGTGATGAGCATCACCTTCCGCCCCAACCCGCCGATCGACGCGATGAAGATCGTGGCCCTGGTGCAGAAGAACCGGCAGATCAAGCTGGCCGGCAACGACAAGCTGCGCCTGGAACGCGAACTGGCCGACCCCAAGGACCGCGCCCAGTACATTCGCGACGTGCTGCGCTCGCTGGGCCAGCCCAACCCCACCACCTGAGACGCCATGCCCATACCCGACGATCGACCTGGATTCCTGCGACGCTTCTTCGGCGGCCTGTGGTGGCTGGTCGACGGCAGCCGGCGCCTGGTGTTCAACCTGCTGTTCCTGGCGATCGTCGTGGCGCTGGTGGTGGGCTGGCTGCGCAGCGGCCCGCCGCGCCTGCAGGACAAGACCGTGCTGGTGCTCGACCTGCGAGGCGCCCTGGTCGAACAGTACTCGGGCAGCCCCCGACAGCAGGCACTGGCCCAGGCGCAGGGCCAGGACACGGACCAGGTGGCGCTGCGCGACCTGCTCGGCGTGCTGGACGCCGCCGCGCGCGACGACAAGATCGGCAGCGTGCTGCTGATGCTCGACGACTTCGGCGGTGCCGGGCTGGCCAACCTGCGCGAGGCGACGATGGCCCTCGAGCGCTTCAGGAAGGCCAGCGGCAAGAAGGTGGTGGCCTGGGCCACGCACTACAGCCAGGCCCAGTACTACGTGGCCGCGGCCGCCGACGAGGTGTACCTGCACCCGATGGGCATGGTGGGCATCCAAGGCTTCGGCCGCATGCGCAACTACTACCTCGACGCCTTCGACCGCCTCGGCGTCAAGGCCAACGTCATCCGTGTCGGCAAGTACAAGAACTTCGGCGAGCCCTACTTCGCCAATGAACCGTCCAAGGAGACGCTGGAGTCCGACGCCTTCCTGTACGACGCGCTGTGGTCCAGCTACACCAGCGCCGTCGAGGCGGCCCGCAAGCTGCCGGCCGGGCACCTGATGAAGGGCATCGATGCCCTGCCCGAGCGGCTGGCTGCCAAGGGCGGCAACGTGGCCCAGCTGGCGCTGGCCGAAAAACTGGTCGACGGGCTGAAGACGCCCGACGAACTGCGCGCGATGCTCATCGAGCGCGGCGCCCGCGACGAGACCAGCAAGTCCTTCCGGCAAGTGCGCTTTGCCAGCTATCTGGATCGGCAGAGCCCGCGCCACAGCGGCCCGGCCATCGGCGTGGTGGTGGCCGAGGGCAACATCGAGGACGGCGACGCGCCGGCAGGCGCCATCGGCGGCCGCTCCACCGCGGCGCTGGTGCGCAAGGCGCGCGAGGACGACGACATCAAGACCGTGGTGCTGCGCGTGAACTCACCGGGCGGCAGCGCCTTCGCGTCCGAGCTGATCCGCCGCGAACTCGAACTCACCCGCGCCGCCGGCAAGCCGGTGGTGGTGTCGATGGGCGACGTGGCCGCCTCGGGCGGCTACTGGATCGCGATGGCCGCCGACGAGGTGATCGCCGACCCGTCCACCATCACCGGGTCGATCGGCGTCTTCGGCATGCTGCCCACCGGCGAGGGCCTGATGGAGAAGCTGTCGCTGCACACCGGGGGCTATGCCACCACCTGGCTGGCCCAGGGCTACGACCCGCGGCGCCCGCTGGATCCGCGCTTCGCCGGCCTGGTGCAAAGCGCCATCGGTGGCATCTACACCGACTTCATCGGCAAGGCCGCCGCGGCGCGCAAGACCACGCCCGACAAGATCGACGCGGTGGCGCAGGGCCGCGTCTGGACCGGCACCCAGGCGCTGGAGCGCGGCCTGGTCGACCGCACCGGCAGCTACGGCGACGCACTGGCCGCCGCCGCCAAGCGCGCCAAGCTCGACCCCGACCCGCGCATCGTCTACGTCGAACGCGACCCTGGCCCGATGGAACGCGTGCTGCGCCTGCTGGGCGCCGACACGCTGGCCGGCCAGGCCGCGGCCGTGGTCGAGCAGCAGATCGCAGCCCGCCTGCCGCCGTCGGCTGCGGCGGCCGACGCGCTGTGGCCCGGCTGGCGGCGCGAGTTCGGCTGGCTGTCCGACGTGATCGAGCGGCGCCAGCCCTTCACCGCGACGGCCCACTGCCTGTGCACGCCCCCCTGACCCCGACCTGGATCCGCACCACACGATGAGCGCCATCGAACACGCCCCCGGCCTCTTCATCCGCGGCCTCGAGCCGCCGCTGAAGCTGAGCGACTATCGGCTCATCGCCTTCGACATGGATTCGACGCTGATCAACATCGAGTGCGTCGACGAGATCGCCGCGGCCGCAGGCCGCAAGGACGAGGTGGCCGCCATCACCGAGGCCGCGATGCGCGGCGAGATCACCGACTACAAGGACAGCCTGCGCCGCCGCGTGGCGCTGCTGGCCGGCGTGCCCGAGAGCGCGCTGCAGAAGGTGTACGACGAGCGCCTGCAGCTCAACCCCGGGGTCGAGACCTTCGTGCAGGCCTGCCGCCGCGCGGGCCTGAAGACGCTGCTGGTCTCGGGCGGATTCACCTTCTTCAGCGAGCGCATCCGCCACCGGCTGCAGCTGGATTTCGCGCGCGCCAACACGCTGGGCACCTTCAACGGCCGGCTCACCGGCACGCTGTTCGACCGGCCCTGGGGCGACATCTGCGACGGTGCCGAAAAGCGCCGCGTGGTGCTCGAGGTGTGCGAGCTGATGGGCATCCCCACCAGCCAGTCCATCGCCGTGGGCGACGGCGCCAACGACTTGCCGATGATGTCGGTGGCCGGCCTGTCGATCGCCTACCACGGCAAGCCGGCGGTGCGCGAACAGGCCATGCTGTCCATCGAGCAGGGCGGCATGGACCGCGCGCTCGAGATCCTGAAATGACGCCCCCGGCACACCCTTCGAACACAGGGTTGAACTGAGATGGCCATGCCCGACACCGCCGCCCGCTGGCTGGCCTTCAGCGACGAAGTGCTGGCCGCGCGCGCCGCCGGCACGCCGGTGGTGGCGCTGGAATCCACGATCATCGCCCACGGCATGCCCTGGCCCGACAACGTGCGCACCGCCCGCGAGGTCGAGTCGCTGATCCGCGCCGAGGGCGCGGTGCCGGCCACCATCGCGGTCATCGACGGCCGCATCCGCATCGGCCTGGACGAGGCACAGCTCGAGCGCCTGGGCCAGGCCCGCGACGCCGCCAAGGTGAGCCGCCGCGACCTGCCCGCGGTGCTGGCCTCGGGCGCGCTGGGCGCCACCACCGTGGCCGGCACGATGGTGTGCGCGGCACTGGCCGGCATCGAGGTCTTCGTCACCGGCGGCATCGGCGGGGTGCACCGCGGCGCGCCGACCAGCTTCGACATCTCGGCCGACCTGCAGGAACTGGCCCGCACCTCGGTGGCAGTGGTGTGCGCCGGCGCCAAGTCGATCCTCGACATCGGCCTCACGCTCGAGTACCTCGAAACCCACGGCGTGCCGGTGATCGGCTGCGGCCAGGACAACTTCGCCGCCTTCTACACCCGCGACAGCGGCTTCCGCGCCGACTGCCGGCTGGACACGGCCGAGGCGCAGGCGCGCTTCATCCGCGCCAAGTGGGACCTGGGCCTGGCCGGTGGCGTGGTGCTGTCCAACCCGGTGCCCGCCGAAGCCGCGATGCCGCGCGAGGCCATCGACGCCATCACCGATCAGGCGCTGGCCGAGGCGGCGGCGCAGGGCATCGTCGGCAAGGCCGTCACGCCCTACCTGCTGGCCCGCATCGTGGCGCTCACCGGCGGGCGCAGCCTGGCCACCAACATCGCGCTGGTGCGCCACAACGCCCAGGTGGGGGCCCGGCTGGCACGGGCGCTGGCGGGCAACGCGCCGCCCTCGCAGCCATCATCGCCGCTGGGCGACGGGCCGCGCCGAGCGGGTTGACTGCTTGAGCCAGATCAATACCTTGCCGAGTCCACCGCAGAGCCCCTGTGTTGGGGCATGGACGGCCCAGGATGGCTGGTGCAGCATTCACCACAGAGGGAGCAATCGACGTCGAGGCTGTGCAGGCCTTGCGGTGGTCGGCAGATGGCTGACCCAGGGCAAAGCGCCACATTGCCCGTGAATGCAACGTCGCCGGAGCCTGGATGGTCATACAAGACGAGGGTGAACTGCTGAGACGCAAGGCCGAACTTGCGCGGCTGCTGCGCCATCGGTTGAATCCTGCCTGGTTCGAGTTCGGCGGCAACGAGCGGCTGGCCATGGTGTTCGACCTGGAAATGCACCTGGCATTCCTGGGCGAGGCGGTGCGCTTGAGGGTGCCGAGGCTGTTCACCGAGTACGTCGCCTGGACCTACCAGTTGCTGGCGACTGCCCATGGCGACGTTGACCGCTTCGAGGCTTGCCTGCGCGCCATCGCCGAGCTGCTGCGCGAAAGCGGCCGCGGCGACTGGGTGGCCGAGGCCTTGAGCGACATGGAAGCGGCCTGCGCCACCATGCGCACGGCACCGGCCCCCGACACGTCCTACTGGAGCGATGACAACCCCCATCGAGCGCTCGGCGAGGCCTTCCTCGATGCCTGTGTGCACCTGCGCCGATCGCAGGCTGCGGCCCTGGTGCAGCAGGCCATCCGGGACGGCGTGCCGGTGCCCGAGATCTACACCGGCGTCATCACCCCGGCCATGCGCGAGTTGGGCCGGCTATGGCACCAGAACCGGCTGACGGTGGCGCAGGAGCACTACTGCACTGCCGTGGCACAGATGGTGATGGCGCAGCTCTTTCCGGTCATCTTCGACAACGACCGCAAGCCGATCGGACGCATCGTGTCGGCCTGTGTGGCCGGCGAACTGCACGAGATCGGCGCCCGCATGGTGGCCGACCTGTTCGAGATGGCGGGCTGGGACACGGCCTTCCTCGGCGCCGACGTGCCGCGCGAGTCGGTGGTCGACATGCTGGTGGAGACCGAAGCCCAGGTGCTGGCGATCTCGGTCACGCTGGCAGCCAACCTGAGCGACGCCAGTGCGCTCATCGCGGCGGTGCGTGCGTCCCCGGCCTGCGCGGCAGTGAAGATCCTCGTGGGTGGCGCTGCGTTCAACGTCGAGCCGACGCTGTGGCGCCAGATGGGCTGTGACGGCTGGGCGCCCGATCCCGGCACCGCACTGGAACTGGCCGATCGTTGGAGAACGTGAGTGTCGGAGACTTTTGCCAGCAACTCCGGTGTGGCCCTGGTCTGCAACTACGACGGATTGGTCACCGAGGTCTTGTGGGACGACCTGGAAGTCAGCGCCCCCCTGGCCGACCAGTCGCACATGGCCTGCCTGTTCGACCCCGGGTCGGTGCAGAAGGCGCTGGGCCTGATCATGCAGGTCAAGGAGCGCGGCGCCGCGTTCGGCTGGGAACTGAACGTGGCCGGTGCCGGCAACCCTCGCCCGCTGAACTTCGAGGCCGCCGTGGTCGGCAACCGCATCCTGTTGCTGGCCAGCGCAACGCCGCACGACGAGTCCAGGCTCTACGACGGCCTGAGCCACGTCATCAGCGAGCAGATCAACAGCCTGCGGGCGCTGAGCAAGCACAAGGCAGGCCGCGGCAAGGGCAAAAGGGCCGAGACCGAGCTGTCCAGCCATTTCACCCACGAGATGTTCCGCGACATGCTCGAGTTGAACAACCGCCTGGTCAACGCCGAGCGCGAACTGGCGCGCAAGAACGGTGAACTGCGCCGCCTGAGCGCCGTGCTGCGCAAGGACCTGCATCTGGCGCACCGGGTGCTTCAGAGCTCGGGCGAGGCGGTCGTGGTGACCGACCACGACCGGCGTGTGGTCGACGTCAACCAGGCCTTCACGGCGATCACTGGCTTCACCAAGGCGGAGCAGCTGGGCACGGTCCATGCCCTGGGTGAGCCCGGCCAACATCCGGTCGGCTTCATCGACGCCATCTGGGACCAGGTGGCACGCACGGGCAGTTGGCAGGGCGAATGCACCGGCCGGCGCAAGGGCGGCGAGTCCTTTCCGAGGTGGCTGACCGTCAGCGCCGTTCCCGACGACAGTGGCGCGCTGCGTCACTACGTGATCAACTTCTCCGACATCACACGGCTGAAGCACGCCGAGGAACGCTGGCAGCGGCTGGCCTTCTACGACAGCCTGACACACCTGCCCAACCGCGTGCTGTTCAAGGACCGCCTGCAGCAGGCCATGGCGCGCGCGCGGCGCGACATCGGCCCGCTGGCGCTGCTGTTCATCGATCTCGACGAGTTCAAGATCGTCAACGACAGCCTGGGGCACGACGCCGGCGACCAGTTGCTGTGCATCGCCGCCCGTCGCATCGAGGCTTGCGTGCGGCAGGCCGACTCGCTCGCCCGGCTCGGCGGCGACGAGTTCACCGTCATCATGCACGGCAGCCCGAGCGAGTCGGACGTGCTGCACGTCTGCGAGAAGATCATCCAGGCCATCAACCTGCCCTTCGACATCGGCGGGCAAAGCGTGCGCATCGGTGCCAGCATCGGCATCGCCCGCTTTCCGAACGACGGCAGCGAGCCCGACACGCTGATCAAGAACGCCGACACGGCCATGTACGCGGCCAAGTCGGCAGGTCGCAACACCAGCCGGTACTACTCGCCTGCCCTGGGCGAAGACATCGCACGCCAGCTCAAGGTCAAGACCCAGATCGCCCAGGGGCTGCAGCGCGGCGAATTCACGCTCGAACTGCAGCCGGTGGTTGATCTGGCCGGCGGCCTTGTCCGCAGCCTGGAAGCGCTGCTGCGCTGGAACCACCCCGAACGCGGCCCCATCGCGCCCGATCAATTCATCCCGATTGCCGAGGACTCCGGCCTGATCGTGGAACTGGGCGAGTTCGTCGTCCGCCAGGCCGTGCAGCTGGCGCGCGAGCTGCGCAGCGACACCTGGCCGCAGGCACGGGTGGCCGTGAATGTGTCCAGGCGGCAGCTCGCCGCCCCCGGGCTGGCCGACTTCATCGTCGGTGAACTCGACCGCTGCGGCCTGCCCGGATCGGCCCTGATCGTCGAAGTGACCGAGAGCATGGTGATGAGCGACATCGACCACGCGGCGCAGGTGCTCAACCGGTTGCGCGAGGCCGGCGTGAGCGCCGCCATCGATGACTTCGGCACCGGCTATTCGTCGCTCAACTCCCTGCGGCGTCTGCCCGTGGAGTTCCTGAAGATCGACAAGACCTTCGTCGCCGATGTCGATGTGTCGCGCGAAAGCGAAAGCATCATCAGCGCCATCAGTGCCATGGCCCACGGCCTGGGCCTGAACATCGTGGCCGAAGGTGTCGAGCGCCAAGGGCAGCTGGACGTGCTGCTGCAGGTCGGCTGCGACAGCGCGCAGGGCTACTGGTTCGCACGGCCGATGTCGCTGGACAAACTGCGGCCCTTGCTCGGCCGCGACGGCCGGCTCCGCAAGGCCGCCGAAAACCCCTGACGGCTGAACGGGCCGCGTGCCGGCTTGAGCCCCTGGGTTCCACTGTTTGCCGACAGGCCAGCGCAGCGGCCCGAGCGTCTCGATGCCGGGCGCACGGCCCACCCTGCAAAGTCTGACGTCGCAGGTCGGCCGGGCGACGCACGGCTCACATGACGCCGTCCAGCGGTCGCGGTTCCTCGCTTCGAGCCCACGTCACCGTGCGCCACCCCCGAACCTTCGGTCGACGAGATCGATCAGTTCGGGCACGGCGCCGCGCACGTACAGCGTGGCGCCGCTGTCGCTGGTCATCCGGGCATGCAGCGAACCTCGGCGCGCCAGGTGGAAGGCACCCTGCTCGAGCACCACGCCGCTGCCGATGCGCAGCGAGCCGGCGAGCACCAGGCATTCTTCGTCCATGCGGTGCGCATGCATGGGCAGCGCGGCACCGGGCGCCAGCCGCAGCAGGTAGCTCAGCACCTCCTCGCGCTCATCGAGCACCTTGATCGCCACGCCGGGCACGAAGGGCTGCCACTGGCCCTCGTCCGGCTGGACGGTGAGGTGCGAGGTCTCGGCATCGGCCACCCGGTCGATCACGCCGGGCGGTGGGCAGCGGCCCGTCACCGGCGACGCATCGGCCGACAGGTCGGGGCCGGCGAACTCAGCCCATACGCTGGACGAGGGCAGCTTCATGCGGACACTCTGCGACGGAGGCGGGCGGCAGCGGACATGGGAACACCGACACCCGCATCATGTGCCGTAGGGCACCCAGACGTTCTTGACCTGCGTCGCGAGATACAGCATTTCTCGCGCGCCAGGCCACCCGGCGCCGACCCAGGTGCGCTTCAGGTTGCCGGCCGACAACTGCTCGAAACGCTGCGCCTGGACCGCCGTCGCCCCGGGGGCCCAGAACGCCGCCACCTCGGCATGCGCGGCCAGCGTGTCGCCCAGCGCGTCGGCATCCCCGGTGACCAGGTTGAGCACGCCGCCCGGCAGGTCGGACGTGTCGGCCAGCACGCTCAGTTCGGCCGACACCAGCGGGTGCACCCGCGACGGCACCACCACCACGCGGTTGCCCATGGCCATCGCCGGCGCTGCCAGCGCGACCAGGCCCGACAGCGGTGCGTCGTCGGGCGCCACGATGCCGACGATGCCCATCGGCTCGTGCAGCGCCAGCACCACGCCGTGCAGGGGCGGCTGGTGCACGGCGCCATCGTGCTTGTCCGCCCACGCCGCGGCATCGAACAGGTGGCCGATGGCGCGATCGACCTCGGCATCGGCCGCCGCCTCGCCGAGCGTCTGGCCCAGCACCTGCACCAGCCGGGCGCGCTGCGCATCGAGGTTCTCGGCCAGGTAGTACAGCACCTGGGCGCGGCCATGGGCCGTCTGGCGCGCCCAGCCCTGGGCCGCGCGCGCCGCCTCGACGGCATTTCGGATGTCCTTGCGGTTGCCCACCGGCACGCTGCCGATCGGCTGGCCGCCATCGTCCCGCAGCACGCGCGTCGCGCCGCCGTCGGGCCGCGCCTGCTGTCCGCCGATGTACAGCTTGGGGGTGCGGTCGATCGTGTGGCCGGCCGGTCCTGCGGCCCGGGCCGGGCCCGACGCCGTCGGCACCACCGGCGCGTCGTCCACCGCCCGCAGGTACTCGCGCAGGCCTTCGCGACCGCCTTCGCGGCCGAAGCCCGATTCGCGATAACCGCCGAAGCCGCAGGCCGCATCGAACAGGTTGGCCGCGTTCACCCACACCACGCCGGCCTGCAGCCGGGGCGCCACGTCGAGCGCCAGGCCGATCGATTCGCTCCAGACGCAGGCGGCCAGGCCGTAGGCGGTGTTGTTGGCCAGGTCCACGGCCTCGGCCGGGGTGCGGAAGGTCTGTGCGGTGAGCACCGGGCCGAACACCTCGTCGCGCACGATCTCGAACGACCCGTCCACATCGCACACCAGCGTCGGCGGGTAGGCACAGCCCGCCGACGCCTCGGCCAGCACCGCGGCCCCGGGCTGCACGATGCGCGCCCCCTGTTCGCGCGCCCGATCGACGAAGCCGGCCACGCGCTGCCACTGCGTGCGGTCGACCAGGTGGCCCATGTCGGTGGACTTGTCCAGCGGGTGGCCGACGCGGATCTGCGCCATGCGCCGCTCCAGCTTGGCCAGCAGGCGCGGCGCCACGCCCTCCTGCACCAGCAGCCGCGAGCCGGCGCAGCACACCTGACCCTGGTTGAAGAAGATGCTGTCGACCAGGCCCTCGCAGGCCGCGTCGAGGTCGGCATCGGCAAAGACGATGAACGGCGACTTGCCGCCCAGTTCCAGGCTCAGGCGCTTGCCGCTGCCGGCGGTGGCGCGGCGGATCGCACGGCCCACCTCGGTGGAGCCGGTGAAGGCGATCTTGGCGATGCGCGCATGGTCGACGATCGCGCGGCCGGTCTCGCCGTCGCCGGTGACGATGCTGACCACCCCCGGCGGCAGGCCGACCTCGGTGCACAACTCGGCAAAGCGCAACGCGGTGAGCGAGGTCTGCTCGGCCGGCTTGAACACCACGGTGTTGCCGCAGGCCAGCGCCGGCGCGATCTTCCAGGCCAGCATCAGCAGCGGAAAGTTCCACGGCACGATCTGCCCCACCACGCCCAGCGCACGGTGCCGCGGGAACTCGCGGTCGAGCAGTTGCGCCCAGCCCGCGTGGTGGTAGAAGTGGCGCGCGGCCAGCGGCACGTCCACATCGCGGGTCTCGCGGATGGTCTTGCCGTTGTCCAGGGTCTCGAGCACCGCGAACAGGCGTGCGTGGCGCTGCAGCGCCCGGGCCAGGGCATACAGGTGCCGCGCCCGGCCGTGGCTGCCCAGCGCCGCCCAGCCGGCCTGCGCCGCCTCGGCCGCCGCCACGGCGGCCTGCACCTCCGCCGCGCCGGCCTGGGCCACCTGCGCCAGCACCTGGCCATCGGCCGGGTTGACGCTGTCGAAGTGCCCTGCCCCGGCCACCCAGGTGCCCCCGATGAAGTGGCCGAAGCGCCGGCCATGGCCGGCCAGCCAGTCGAGGGCCGGCTGGGCCGATTCGGGCGAGGGGCCGTAGTCCATGGTGGTCAGCAGGTCGGTGATCGAAGGGGGCATGGGGCTCAGGGCATGGCGTGGCGCCACGACGCGCTGTAGGCGCCGGTGACATGGTGCTCGAGCTGTCGCTCGAGGTCGGTGAGGAGGCTGGACGCGCCGAAGCGGAACAGCGCCGGGTCGAGCCAGCGCGTCCCCAGTTCCTCGCGGATCAGCGCCAGGTACTGCAGGGCCGCCTTGGCCGACGAGATGCCGCCGGCCGGCTTGTAGCCGACGACGTGGCCGGTCTCGTCGAGGTAGTCGCGGATCGCCCGCACCATCACCAGCGACACCTCGGGCGTGGCGTTCACCGGCTCCTTGCCGGTGGAGGTCTTGATGAAGTCGGCGCCGGCCATCATGCACACCCACGAGGCGCGGGCGACGTTCTCCAGCGTCTGCAGCTCACCGGTGGCCAGGATGGCCTTCAGGTGCGCCGCGCCGCAGGCCGCGCGCATGGCGCGCACCTCGTCGTACAGGCCGCGCCAGTCTTGCAGCAGCACCTGGCGGCGGCTGATCACGATGTCGATCTCGGCGGCGCCGGCCGCCACCGACAACTCGATCTCGCGCAGCCGCGTCTCCAGCGGCGACAGGCCGGCCGGAAACCCCGTGGACACCGCCGCCACCGGGATGCCGCTGACGGCCAGGGCCTGCACGGCCGGCGCCACCATCTCGTGGTAGACGCACACCGCGCCCACCCGCAGCCCGCCCGGCAGGTCGGCCAGCCCCAGCGCGGCCACCAGGTCGGCGCGCAACGGCCGGCGCGCCTTGGCACACAGGCGCTGCACGCGACCGGGCGTGTCGTCGCCCGACAGCGTGGTGAGGTCGATGCACTGGATGGCCTTGACCAGCCAGGCGGCCTGGTGGGCGCCCTTCACCGAGCGCGAGGCGTTGAGCGACGCGGTGCGACGCGCCACGGCCGGCGCGTTGACGCGCACGGCCTGCACGCGGGCGAGGTCGAACCCGCTGCCGGGGTTCAGGCGCAGGCCGTCAGTGGCCATCGCGCCCCCGCAGTTTCATCGAATGCTCTGGCCGGCCCGCCGCCCTTCGGCCAGGCCGCCGGCCCATCGCCCACCGGCTGTCGCTCATCCCTGTCTCCATGCGGTCGCCGCCACGTTCAGCGTTTGTACGACGGATTGTCGCTGCGTGCTTGGGCCTGCGTGTTCACAGGCGCTCTCGTTCAGGTTCGATCGCGGTCGCCGAGCCGGTCACGGCCGGCCAGGCAAGGCACTGCGCAGCCGTGTGCCCGACCCCGGGGTGCGTCACTTCGGCCGGAAGAACTCCAGCCCCTGCCGCGGCACCAGCGCATCGGCGGCCGCGGCGTCGGTGACGGCCACGCCCACGCCGTCGGCCACCCGCACCGCCAGCGCCGGTGACCGAGTGGCGACCGATTGCGACGGCGTCAACACCGCCTGCGGTGGATTCGGCGGCAGCGGCAGCGACAGGTCGAACACCGCCACGCCCTGCGCCTGCTGCGTGACATAGAGCGTGGTGCCGAGCCGGTCCACGCCCTGGGCGGCGTTGGCCAGCGACCACCGGGTGGCCTCGAAACCGGGGCCGGCCAGGCGATGGATGTCGAGGCTCGGGTCGCCATGCACCACATACAGCGAGGCATCACCCAGCGCCGCCGTCGACGCCCCGGAGACGCTGATGCCGCAGCCCTGGCTGGCCACCACGCGGGGCGCCAGCGGATCGGTGATGTCGACGACCTGCGCGCCAGACCCAGCAGGCGCGCACCCGCTGAAGGCGATGGCCAGGCGCTGCCCCTGCAACGCGATCGCCCCGTTGGCCGCCACCGCCACGGCGCCCAGCAGCCGCGGACGCGCCGGATCGGCCAGGTCGATCACGTCGAGCCGGCCGAAGCTGCTGCTGCCATTGGCGTCGAAGCCGAAGGCGTCGCGCACGGCATACAAACGCTGACCCGACAGCGCGATGCTGCGCGTGCCCTCGGGCAAGGTGGACAGCAACTTCGGCGACGTCGGGATCGACAGGTCGAAGACCCGCAGCTCGAGGCTGAGCTGGCAGGTGCCGACGCATCCCGGCGCGACCGCGAGCACGGCCAGGCGCCCGTCGACGGCCACGGCCACCACGTTGTCGGACGCGGTGGCAAAAGGCTCCTTCGGCGGTACGCCGCCGACGATGCGCGGCAGGCTCAGGTCCGCCACGTCCACCACCAGCAGGCCGTCGAAGCCGGCAGCCACATGCACCAGCGGGCCTGAGAGGGCTAGGCCGTGGACGCGGCCGCCCGGCACGCTGAGCCGGCCCACCACCTCGAGCGAGGGTGGCTCGGGCGGTGTGTCGCTGCCGCCGCAGGCGGCGAGCACCACGCACAGCGCGGCGATCAGGAACGAGCGTGTCATGCGGGTCATCCTGGCCTGTCGGCCTTGTCGTGATGGCTGGCAGTGTAGTCAGCGATCGACGCGACACCCCATCGTCGCCTCGGCCCCTGGCGCCGTCGGTCAGTCGCCGGGAATGCGCGACAGCACCACCGGGGCCTCAGGCGGTGGCCCGTCTGCCAGGGTGAGGCTGTCGCGGAGCGAACGGATGGCCGCTTCGGCCTTTGCGTTGCTGGCGGCATGCACCCAGGCCAGCGGCTCGCCGGCCTGCACCGGGGCCCCCACCGGCTGCACCCCGGCGAAGCCCACGCGGGGGTCGATCGCATCGCCAGCCTGCCGCCGCCCGCCACCGAGTTCGATCAGCGCCAAGCCGATGTCGCGCGTGGCCATGGCAGTGATGAACCCGTCGCGCGGGGCCGGCACGGCGCGGACCACCGGCGCCAGGGACAGGTGCGCGCCGGGTCGGTCGACCAGGTCGGCCGGGCCGCCCAGCGCGTGCACCATGCGGGCGAACTGCTCCGCCGCCACGCCGGAGGCCAGCACGTGATCGACGCGTCCTCGCGCGGCCGCCAGATCGGCCGCCAGGCCGCCGAGGCACAGCAGCTCGGCGCTCAGCTCGCGCGTTGCCTCCAGCAGCCGGGGCTCGCGCGCCGGGGCCTGCGACGCACGGCCGGTGAGGAACTCGATCGCCTCACGCACTTCCAGTGCGTTGCCGACCTGGCGGCCCAGCACCGAGTTCATGTCGGTGACCAGCGCCCGCGTGGGCAGGCCGGCGCCGCCCGCCACGTCGACGATCGACTGCGCCAGCGCGCGCGCGAAGGCCGGCTCGGCCGCAAAGGCCCCGTTGCCCAGCTTCACGTCCATCACCAGGCCGTGCAGGCCGGCGGCCAGCTTCTTCGACAGGATGCTCGCGGTGATCAGCGGCACCGATTCGACCGTGGCGGTGACGTCGCGCACCGCGTACAGGCGGCGGTCGGCCGGCGCCAGGTCGGCGGTCTGGCCGATGATGGCGCAGCCCACCTGCGCCACCACCTGCCGCAGGCGGTCGACGCTGGGCGCCACGTCGTAACCGGGAATCGACGCCAGCTTGTCCAGCGTGCCACCGGTGTGGCCCAGCCCGCGGCCCGAGACCATCGGCACGAAGCCACCGCAGGCCGCGACGATGGGCGCCAGCATCAGGCTCACCTTGTCGCCGACGCCGCCGGTGGAGTGCTTGTCCAGCACCGGGCCGCCCAGCGCCTGCGCGTCCCAGTGCAGCACCTGGCCCGAGCGCACCATGGCCTGCGTCAGCGACACGGTTTCGGCCGCCGTCATGCCGCGCCACACGATGGCCATGGCCAGCGCGGCCACCTGGCCTTCGCTCCAGGCGCCGGTGGTCAGGCCGTCGACGAACGCGCCGATCTCGGCGGGCTCGAGCGCCGCGCCATCGCGCTTGCGACGGATCACCTCCTGGGCGAGCATCACCGGCTCACAGCGACAAGGTGCCGATGACCTCGGCCAGCAGCCGCGCCGGGCCGTCGCCGGCCGACTGGGCCTGGCTCAGCGTGTGCGCGTGGCTCAGCGTCTCGGTGCTCAGGCCGGCGGCCATGTTGGTCATCAGCGACATCGCCAGCACCCGCAGGCCGGCATGGCGCGCGACGATGGTCTCGGGCACCGTGCTCATGCCCACGGCCTGCGCGCCCATCAGCGCGGCCATGCGGATCTCGGCCGGCGTCTCGAACTGCGGGCCCAGGCACCACAGGTACACGCCCTCGGGCAGCGGGCGGCCCAGGCCCGCGGCCACCGCCTGCGCATGGCGGCGCAGCGCGGGGTCGTAGGCATCGGTCATCGCCACGAAGCGGTCGGCATCGGGCCAGCCGACCAGCGGCGAGCGCTGCGGCAGGTTGATGTGGTCGGCCAGCAGCATCAGGCTGCCGGGCGGCATCGTCGCGTCCAGGCTGCCGGCGGCATTGGTCTGCACCAGCACCTGGCAACCCAACGCGCCAAGTGCGCGTATCGGCAGCGCCATGTTGTCGGCGCGGTCGTTCTCGTAGGTGTGCACGCGGCCGGCCAGCACCGCCACCGGCTGCGCGCCCAGGCGCCCCAGCACCAGTTCGCCGGCGTGCCCGCCGACGCCCGCGGCCGGGAAGCCCGGCAGGTCGGCGTAGGCGATGCGCCGCGGCTGCTGGACCAGGCCGGCCAGCGCGCCCCAGCCGGAGCCCAGCAGCACGGCGACGCGGGGCGGTTCATCGCCGACGCGCGTGCACAGGTGGGCGATGCAGGCGTCGAGGGCGGCAGACTTGTCGGTGGTGGTCATGTGGAACTCAGGTGATCGGGGCCGAAGCTGTGCGGCAGCAGTTCATCGAGTGTCAGCGTGGCCTGCAGGCCCTGCGCACCGACGATCAGCACGGGTGTGTCGGGGTCGGCGAACTCGCGCAGGCGCTGTCGGCAGCCGCCGCAGGGCGTGACCCAGGCCCCGCCCGACGCGTGCCCGACGACGACCAGCGCCCTGGCCCGCCGACCGCCGGCCGCCACCATCACGCCCAGCGCCGTGGCCTCGGCACACTGCGACACCGGGTAGGCCGCGTTCTCGACGTTGCAGCCGGCGTGGATGCGGCCCTGCTCGTCCAGCACCGCGGCGCCGACGTGGAAGTGCGAATACGGCGCGTGGGCGTGCGCACGCACGGCGATGGCGGCGTCGATCAGGGATTGGCGTGTGGGGTCGTCGAGCATGGGGTCTGCAGAGGGCCGGTCACACAGCGTACCAAACAGCGGCAGTCAAGGCGACGCCGTGCCAGCGTGACCGCCACCGCATCGGTTCGACTGGGCGACCTCAGGTCGGGGCCAGTGCCGCGACCAAGGTGGCGGCGACGGCCGACCAGGCACAAAAGGCGGCGACCGTGGACGGCTTCGACACCTTGCGGTCACGCAGCAAGGCCAGCAGGGCGAGGCAGGACATGAGGTACATGGCCGCCGCAAGGATGTAGGCCTCGGGCGCGGGAACGAATGTCGAAGTACCGCCGCGACGGGGCGACGTCTCGAATCCGGAGTACGCCACGATCAGCGAACCGCCCAGCAGTCCGAGCAAGACGAGTGCCGCCACCGAAATTCGAGCGGGCAGACTGAGCGGCGGTTGGGGCTTCATGCGGACGGCGCATTCCTGCAGGTCGACCCGTTCCGCAAAGGCAGCACCGACCGACTGCGGACTTTGCCGTCAGCGCTTGCCATCCACAAGTGCCTACCGTTCTTTCAGATAGGCCCTGCCCAACGCCCGCGGTGCCGTGGCCTTGCCGATGAACCCGGCCAGCAGGATCACCGTCATCAGGTAGGGCAGCGCCTGGATCAACTGCACTGGCACCTCGCCGAGGCCGGGCAACTTGGCACCCTGCAGCCGGATCGACACGGCGTCGAGGAACCCGAACAGCAGGCAGGCCCAGAAGGCGCCCACCGGGTGCCACTTGCCGAAGATCATCGCGGCCAGGGCCATGAAGCCGCGGCCGGCGGTCATGTGCGGCACGAAGGCGGCGTTCTGGCCCAGCACCAGGTAGGCGCCGGCCAGGCCGCACAGCAGCCCGTTCAGGCCCAGCGCCGCATAGCGCAGGCGGGTGACCGACACGCCGGCCGAATCGACCATGGCCGGGTTCTCGCCCACCGCCCGCAGGCGCAGGCCGAAGCGCGTGCGGTACAGCAGCCACCACACCGTGGGCACCAGCGCCAGCGCCAGGTAGACCATCACGTTGTGGCCCAGCAGCGCCGCGCCGAACACGGTGCCGACGATGGGCAGCGCAGCGAGGGTGTCGGAGGCGATCGGCGACCAGCCGGTCAGCCGCACCGCGTCGCCCACTGGGGGCGATTGCCCGCCCTGCCGAAACCAGGCGGTGGCCAGCACCACGGTCAGGCCCGCGGCGATGATGTTGATGGCCACGCCCGACACCACCTGGTCGCCGCGGTGGCTGACGCACGCCACCCCGTGCAGCCACGACAGCGCCACCGCCACGCCCAGCGCGGCCACCAGCGCCAGCGTCAGCGAGCCGGTGGCCACGCCGGCGCTGGCGGCGGCACAGGCGGCGCACAGCATCTTGCCTTCGAGGCCGATGTCGATGACGCCCGAGCGCTCGGCCAGCAGTCCGGCCAGCGCGCACAGGATCAGCGGCGTGGCCACGCGCAGCGTGGACGCCAGCACGGCGCCGATGAAGACGTCATCCATGCGCGCCCTCCCCGGCCCGGGGCGCGGCGCCGCGGGCCGGACCGCCCGTGGCGAACAGCCCCAGCACCCTGGCCAGCAGCGGCGCCAGCACATAGGCCATCGCGCCCGAGAACAGCACGATGAAGCCCTGCAGCATGACCACCATGTCGCGGGTGAAGCCGCTCACTTCGAAGGCCACTTCGGCGCCGCCCTGGAACAGCGCGCCGAACAGCACGCTGGCCAGCACGATGCCCACCGGGTGGTTGCGGCCCATCAGCGACACCGCGATGCCGGTGAAGCCGGCGCCGGCAACGAAATCCAGCAGGATGCGGCCGTTGATGCCGGCGATCTCGTTCATGCCCACCAGCCCGGCCAGCCCGCCCGACAGGCCCATGGCCACCAGCACCTGGCGCCTCGGCTCGATGCCGGCATAGGCCGCGGCCGACGCGCTGGAGCCGGTGGCCCGCAGCCGGTAGCCGGCGCGGCTGCGCCACAGGAACACCCACACGCCGACGGCGGCGGCCAGCGCCAGGAACACGCTGAGGTTCAGCGGCGTGGACGGCCAGGCGATGCCCAGCCAGCCCAGCGCCTCGTGCAGGCCCGGCAGCTTGGCCGACGGGGCGAAGGTGGCCGATTCCACCGCCATGCCGCCGGGCGCCTTGAGCCGGCCGACCAGCAGGTAGGCCACCAGCGCGCTGGCCAGGAAGTTGAACATGATGGTGTTGATGACCACGTGGCTGCCGCGCCAGGCCTGCAGGTAGCCGGGCACCAGCGCCCAGGCCATGCCGAACAGCACGCCGCCCAGCAGCATCAGCGGCAGCACCGCGATGGCCGGCAGGTGCGGCGCCAGCCACAGCGCCACCAGGCCGGTGCCCAGGCCGCCCATCAGCGCCTGGCCCTCGCCGCCGATGTTGAACAGGCCGCCATGGAAGGCCACCGCCACCGCCAGCCCGGTGAACACAAAGGTGGTGGCGTAGGCCAGCGTGTAGCTCAGGCCGCGAGGGCTGCCAAAGGCGCCCTTCACCAGCACCTGCAGCACCTCCACCGGGCTCTGGCCGACGGCCGCCACCACCACCGCGGCGGCCAGCAGCGCGGCCAGCAGGTTCAGCGCCGGCAGCAGCAGCAGATCGGCCCAGCGGGGCAGACTCACGTGGTTCATCGGGCACCCTTGGGCCTGCGGCCCGTCCCGCCAGGCGGGAGCGAGCACGTCTTCGGGCGGCCGGGCGACGCGCTCATGCCACCGCCTCGGTCGCGGTCATCAGCAACCCCAGCCGCGTCTCGTCGCACTGGCCGATCGGCAGTTCGCCGGTGATGCGGCCCTGGTTCATCACGATCACGCGGTCGGCCAGCGCCAGGATCTCGTCGAGCTCGCTCGACACCAGCAGCACCGCGCAGCCGTCCTCGCGCAGCGCGCGCAGGCGGCCGTGGATGAACTCGATGGCGCCGATGTCGACGCCGCGCGTCGGCTGGCCGACCAGCAGCACCTTGGGCGCGCGCCCCAGTTCGCGCGCCAGCACCAGCTTCTGCTGGTTGCCGCCGGAGAACTTGCCGCTGCCCAGTTCGGTATCGCGCGGGCGCACGTCGTAGCGTTCCATCCAGTCGGCCGTGGTGCTGCGCATGGCGCCGTGGCGCATCAGGCCTCGGCTGCTGTAGCAGGCCAGGTCTTCGTAGCCCAGCACGGCCGATTCCCAGGCCGGGAAGTCGAGCACGATGGCGCGGGCATGGCGGTCTTCGGGCACATGGGCGAGCTGCAGTGTGCGGGCGCGGTGCGGGTCGAGCCAGCGGCCGGGCTCGAAGGTGGTGGCGCCCAGCCGCAGCGTGCCCTGCTGCGGCACGCGCAGACCGGACAGCACCTCGAGCAGCTCGCTCTGGCCATTGCCCGACACGCCGGCCACGCCGACGATCTCGCCGGCGTGCAGGCGCAGGTCCAGCCCGTGCAGGCGGGTGACGCCGAAGGCATCGACCACGCGCAGGCCCTCGGCCTCCAGCAGCGCGGCGCCGGCGGCGTACACCGGGCCGTCGTCCCCGCGTCCCAGCTGCACCTTGCGCCCGACCATGGCCTGGGCCAGGCCTTCGAGGCTGGTGTCGCCGATGTCGCACTCGTGCACCACGCGGCCGGCGCGCATCACGGTGACGCGATCGCACACGCGCATCACCTCCTTCAGCTTGTGGGTGATGATGACGATGGTGGTGCCGCGCGCGCGCAGGGTGTCCAGCACCTGGAACAGCTGCTCGGTCTCCTGCGGCGTGAGCACCGCGGTGGGCTCGTCGAGGATCAGCACCTTGGCGCCGCGGTACAAGGCCTTCAGGATCTCGAGCCGCTGGCAGTCGCCCACGCCCAGGTCCTCGACCAGGGCGTCCAGGTTCACGTGCAGGCCGGTGGCGGCCATCAGCTCGGTCAGGCCCTTTCGCACCACGGCTTCGGCGCGCCGCAGCAGCCAGTTCGGCTCGGCGCCCAGCATCACGTTGTCGAGGGCGCTCAGGTTGTGCACCAGCATGAAATGCTGGTGGACCATGCCGATGCCCAGCGCGATGGCCTCGTGCGATCGGCGGATGGTGGCCGCGTGGCCAAACACTTCGATGCGGCCCTCGTCGGCGGCATAGAAGCCGTACAGGATCGACATCAGCGTGCTCTTGCCGGCGCCGTTCTCGCCGACCAGGCCGTGCACGCTGCCGGCGGCCACCTCGAGCGTCACGTCGTCGTTGGCGCGCACCGCGCCGAAGCGCTTGCAGATGCCCTGCATGCGCACGGCCGGTGGCCGCGCCGCCGGTGCGGCAGCGTGCGCGGACACAGGACTTTCGGCGGTCGGGACCATCGATGGATTCTCGCCGCGCACCCCTGCGGCATTAGGCTGGGGTTTGACCGGCTTGCGGGCCGGCCGCCGCGGGCATGAACGAGGTGAACGCCGGCCGGTGCTCCAGCGCCAGGTGCGCGGTGGCGGGTGCGGTGTGGGCGATGCGGCGGCCCCGCCGCCACACGCCCAGCCGCGTGGCGCGCAGGCGGATGGCCTCGATCGGGTCGCGGGCCTGCAGCCACACGAAATCGGCATGGCAGCCCTCGGCCAGGCCGTAGCCGGGCAGGTGCAGGATGCGTGCGGGCACGCTGGTCACCGCGTCGAAGCACTGGCGCATCGCCGCCTGCGAGGTCATCTGCGCCACGTGCAGGCCCATCTGCGCCACTTCGAGCATGTCGCCCGAGCCCAGGCTGTACCAGGGGTCCATCACGCAGTCGTGGCCGAAGGCCACGTCCAGGCCGGCGGCGGCCAGCTCGGGCACGCGGGTCATGCCGCGCCGCCTGGGGTAGCTGTCGTGCCGGCCCTGCAGCGTGATGTTGATCAGCGGGTTGGCCACCACCGACAGCCGCGCCTCGGCCATCAGTGCCAGCAGCTTGCTGACGTAATAGTTGTCCATCGAGTGCATCGATGTGAGGTGCGAGCCCGTCACCCGCCCGTGCAGCCCCAGCCGCTGCGTCTCGAAGGCCAGCGCCTCGACGTGCCGCGACAGCGGGTCGTCGGATTCGTCGCAGTGCATGTCGACCAGCTTGCCCTGGCGCGCGGCCAGCTCGCACAGCAGACGCACGCTCTCGGCGCCGTGGGCCATGGTGCGCTCGAAGTGCGGGATGCCGCCGACCACGTCCACGCCCATCGCCAGCGCGCGTTCCAGGTTGGCCATCGCCGTGGGCGCGCGCAGCACGCCGTCCTGCGGAAAGGCCACCAGCTGCAGGTCGAGGTAAGGCGCGACGCGGCGCTTCACCTCCAGCAGCGCCTCCACCGCCAGCAACCGGTCGTCGCAGACGTCCACGTGCGAGCGGATCGCCAGCAGGCCCTTGGCCACCGCCCAGTCGCAGTAGGCCAGCGCGCGCTCGACCAGCGCCTCCTGCGTCAGCTGGGGCTTCAGCTCGCCCCACAGCGCGATGCCTTCGAGCAGCGTGCCGCTCTGGTTGACGCGCGGCAGGCCATAGCTCAGCGTGGCGTCCATGTGGAAGTGCGCATCGACGAAAGGCGGGCTGAGCAGCAGGCCCTGCGCATCGACCGTGTCGTGCGCCGGCGCCGACAACCCCGGTCTCACTTCGACTATGCGGCCGCCGCGCACCGCCACCGACATGCCGCGCCGGCCATCGGGCAGCGTGGCGTTGGTGACCAGCAGATCGAGCATCAGCGCTCTCCTTTGCGGTAGGGTTTCATCAGCGATTGCGGGTAGGCTGCCTTGCGCGCCACGATCACCAGCGCGGCGATCGACAGCAGGTAGGGCAGCATCAGGTACAGCTGGTAGGGCAAGGCGGCGGTGGCCGACTGCTGCAGCCGCAGCTGCAGCGCGTCGAACACCGCGAACAGCAGCGCGCCCAGCAGCGCCTTGCCCGGCCGCCACGAGGCGAACACCACCAGCGCCACGCACACCCAGCCGCGGCCATTGACCATGTTGAAGAAGAAGGCATTGAAGGCGGCCAGCGTGAGGAAGGAGCCGGCCACGCCCATGAGCGCCGAGCCGGCAACGATGGCCGCCGTGCGGGTGGCCGCCACCGACACGCCCTGCCCTTCGGCGGCCTGCGGGTTCTCGCCCACCATGCGCACCGCCAGGCCGGCCGGCGTGCGCGCCAGGCCCCAGGCCAGCAGCGGCACCAGGGCCAGCGCCAAGAGTGTGAGCGGCGTCTGGCCCGATAGCACGGGGATGCCCAGGCCGCTCATCTCGGCAAAGGGCGTGATCGTCGGCGGCGTACTCACCTTCGGAAAGCCGACGCGGTAGCCGTAGTAGCTGAGCGCCGTGGCCAGCATCGTGATGCCCAGCCCCGACACGTGCTGCGACAGCGCCAGCCCCACCGTGAGCCCCGCGTGCAGCAGCCCGAAGGCCGCGCCGGTGAGCGCGGCCACGGCCACGCCGGTCCACAGCCCCGCGCCGGCGTACACCGCCAGCCAGCCGGCAAAGGCGCCGGCCACCATGATGCCCTCGATGCCCAGGTTCAGCACCCCGGCGCGCTCGCACAGCAGCACGCCCAGCGTGCCCAGGATCAGCGGCGTGGCGATGCGCAGCACAGCCACCCAGAAGGACCACTGGCCGACGATGTCGACGATCTCGCTCATCGGGCCCGCCAGCGCAGCCGGTACTGCGTGGCCAGCGTGGCCACCAGCACCGCGATCAGCGAGGTAGCGACGATCACGTCGGCAATGTAGGTGGGCACGCCGACCACGCGGCTCATGCTGTCGGCGCCCACCAGCACGCCGGCCACGAACACGCTGGCCGCCAGCACGCCCAGCGGGTGCAGCCCCGCCAGCATCGCGATGACGATGCCCGAGTAGCCGTAGCCCGGCGACATGTCCATCGTGACGTAGCCGGTGCGGCCGGCCACCTCCACCGCGCCCGCCAGCCCGGCCAGCGCGCCCGACAGCATCGCCACCAGCACCGTGGTGCGCAGCGCCGGCACGCCGGCGAAGGCCGCGGCGCGCGCGTTGGCACCGGTGGCGCGGATGTCGAAGCCCAGCACCGCGTGGCGGAACACCGCCCACAGCGACACCGCCAGCGCCACCGCCATGAACAGGCCTGTGTGCAGCCGCGTGCCCTGCAGCGGCCGAGACAGCTCCAGCTCGCCCGGCAGCGCCACGCTCTGCGGCCAGCCCATCGCGGCGGGGTCCTTCATCGGGCCGTCCAGCAGCGCCGACACGCCCAGCAGCACGATGAAGTTCATCAGCAGCGTGGTCACCACCTCGTCCACGCCCAGGCGCGATTTCATCAACGCGGGGCCCAGCAGCAGCAGCGCGCCTGCCAGCGCCGCGGCCGCCAGCATCAGCACGAAGACCAGCGCGGTCGACGAGAACGGGCCGCTCTCGCCGAGCAGCCCGCCCACCGCCACCGCCGCCATCGCGCCGCCGTAAAGCTGGCCCTCGGCGCCGATGTTGAAGAGGCGCGCCTTGAACGCCACCGTGGCCGCCAGGCCGGTGAAGATCAGCGGGATGGCGCGGGTGAACGTCTCGCTCAGCGCAAAGACCGAGCCGAAGCCGCCCTGCACCATCGCCGCATAGGTGCGGCCCACCGGCGCGCCCGCCCACAGCACCAGCAGCGCGCTGACAAGCAAAGTGAAGAGCACCGCACCCAGCGGCGCCAGCACCAGGCTGATCGGCGACGGCTGCGTGCGCTTCTCGAGTCTCATGCGGCCACCGCGCCGTGGTCGGGGTGCACGCCGGCCATCGCCAGCCCCAGCGTCTCGCGCGTCCACTGCCCGCCCGGCCGCGCGGGCGTCAGCTGGCCGGCGTGCATCACCGCCACGCGGTCGCCCAGCGTCATCACCTCGTCCAGGTCGTCCGAGATCACCAGCACCGCGGCGCCGGCATCGCGGGCGGCGATCAGTTGCTGCTGCACATAGGCCACCGCGCCCACGTCCAGGCCCCAGGTGGGCTGGTGGGCGACGATCAGCCGCGGAGGCGTGCCGTCGGGCGAACGCAGCGCGCGGCCGAGGATCAGCTTCTGCATGTTGCCGCCCGACAGCGCCCGCGCCGGTGCCATCGGCCCGGCGCCGCGCACGTCGAAGTCGGCCACGATGCGCTGCGCATGGGCCATCGCCGCCGCGCGCCGCACCCAGCGCAGCCCGCCCAGGCGGCGCGAGAAGGCCGGCGTGCGCAGCCGCTCGCTGACCGCGTTCTCCCACACCGGCAGGTCGCCCACCACGCCGACCGCGTGGCGGTCTTCGGGGATGCGCGCCAGCCCCTGGCCCACCAGCACCGCCGGCTCGCGCGACAGCGGCGCGGCGAGGAAGCTCACCTGCCCGTCGGTCGCCGCGCGCATGCCGCACAGCAGTTCGGCCAGCGCCACCTGGCCGTTGCCCGACACCCCGGCAATGGCGACGATCTCGCCGGCACGCAGCTGCAGCGACACGCGGTCGAGCCGGTCGCGGCCGATCGGCGCGGTGCTCACGCCGTCGAGCACGCACACCGCATCGCCCACCTCAGCCGCCGGTGGCCGCGCGGGCAGCTCGATCGCATGGCCCACCATCCACAGCGCCAGTTGGGCCTGCGTCACCTCGCCGGCCGCGGCCTGCGCCACCAGCCTGCCCGCGCGCAGCACGGCGATGCGGTGCGACACGCGCAGCACCTCGCCCAGCTTGTGGCTGATGAAGATGATCGACAGGCCCTCGGCCACCATCTGCCCCAGCGTGTCGAACAGGGCTTCGCTTTCCTGCGGCGTGAGCACGGCCGTGGGCTCGTCGAGGATCAGGATGCGCGCGCCGCGCACCAGCGCCTTCAAAATCTCCACCCGCTGCCGTTCGCCCACCGACAGGCTGCCCACGCGCGCGTCGGGCTGCACCGTCAGGCCGAAGCGGCGGGCGGCCGCCAGCAGCCGATCGCGCGCCGCGGCGCGGGCCGACCAGGGCCGCCACAGCGGCTCGGCGCCCAGCATCACGTTGTCGAGCACGCTCAGGTTGTCGGCCAGGGTGAAGTGCTGGTGCACCATGCCGATGCCGGCGGCCAGCGCCGCCCTGGGCTGGCCCGGCGGCAGCGGCTGGCCGAAGGCCTCGATGTGGCCCTCGTCCGCCTCGTAGTGGCCGAACAGGATCGACACCAGCGTCGACTTGCCTGCGCCGTTCTCGCCCAGCAGCGCCAGCACCTCGCCGCGAGCCAGCTCGAGCGAGATGTCGTCGTTGGCCACCAGCGCGCCGAAGCGCTTGCTGATGTGCTGCAGGCGCAGGACGGTGTCGGCCACCGGCGCGGCCGCGCTTACTTGCCGGCCGTCTTGGGTTGCGCGTCGTCCACCTTCACCGTGAAGCTGCCGGCAAGGATGGCCTTCTCCTTGGCCTGCACCTTGGCCACCAGGTCGGCCGGCACCTTCTTCTCGAAGGTGCCCAGCGGCGCCAGCGAGGCGCCCTTGTGCTTCATCATCGAATAGGGGCCGTAGTCTTCGGCGCTGAACTTGCCGTCCTTCACCAGCTTCAGCGCGCGGTCGATGCTGGGCTCCATGTGCCACAGCGCCGACGCCACCACCGTGTCGGGGTACTTGTCCTGCGTGTCGATCACGTTGCCGATGGCCAGCACCTTGCGCTCCTTGGCCGCGTCGCTCACGCCGAAGCGCTCGGCGTACATCACGTCGGCGCCCTTGTCGATCATCGCGAAGGCGGCTTCCTTGGCCTTGGGGGGGTCGAACCAGCTGTTGATGAAGCTCACCGTGAACTCGACCTTCGGGTTCACCTCCTTCGCGCCGGCCATGAAGGCGTTCATCAGGCGGTTGACCTCGGGGATCGGGAAGCCCCCGACCATGCCGATCTTGTTGCTCTTGGTCATGCCGCCGGCGATCATGCCGGTGAGGTAGGCCGGGTCCTGGATGTAGTTGTCGAAGACCGAGAAGTTGGGCGCCTGCGGCTTGCCCGACGAGCCCATCAGGAACGACACCTTCGGGAAGTCCTTGGCCACCTTGCGCGCGGCGGCCTCCACGCCGAACACCTCGCCGACGATCAGCTGGTTGCCGCCGTTGGCGTACTCGCGCATCACGCGCTCGTAGTCGGCATTGGCCACGTTCTCGCTGGCCTTGTACTCGATCTCGCCACGCGCCTCGGCGGCCTTCAACGCCTTGTGGATGCGGCTGACCCACTGCTGCTCGAAGGGCACGGTGTAGATCGCGGCCACCTTGGTCTTGGCCTGCGCGGCGGCACGGGGCGGTGGG
>NZ_MWLO01000116.1 GCF_002198735.1 Ideonella sp. A 288 | reverse complement strand
CCCTTCCGCACGGCCCGCCCCTGCCGTCACGCGCCGCCTGCTCTCCGTCCTCGGCCTGGTGGCCGCGCTGGCCGCCGCCGGCCTGGTGCAGGCGCAGGACGCCAAGTTCATCGTCGTGGCCTCGACCACGTCCACCGAGCAGTCGGGCCTGTTCGGCCACCTGCTGCCGCAGTTCAAGGCCGCCACCGGCATCGAGGCGCGCGTGGTGGCACTCGGCACCGGCCAGGCGCTGGACATGGGCCGCCGCGGCGACGCCGACGTGGTGTTCGTGCACGACCAGGTGGCCGAGGAGAAGTTCGTGACCGAGGGCTTCGGCATGAAGCGCCTGCCCGTGATGTACAACGATTTCGTGCTGATCGGCCCGGCGGCAGACCCGGCCAAGGTGCGTGGCGCCGACATCACCGCGGCGCTGCAGAAGCTGGGCGGGACACCTGCGTCGTTCGTCTCGCGCGGCGACAAGAGCGGCACCCACGCCGCCGAGTTGCGCTACTGGAAGGCGGCCGGTGTCGACCTGGCCGCGGCCAAGCCGGCTGGCTACAAGGAATGCGGCTGCGGCATGGGCCCGGCGCTCAACATGGCCGCCTCCACCGGCGCCTACGTGCTGGCCGACCGCGGCACCTGGCTGAGCTTCAAGAACCGCGCCGACCTGGCCGTGCTGGTCGAGGGCGACAAGCGCCTGTTCAACCAGTACGGCGTGATGGTGGTCAACCCGGCCAAGCACCCGCACGTCAAGCAGGCGATGGCGCAGCAGTTCGCCGACTGGGTGGTCTCGCCGGCCGGCCAGTCCGCGGTGGCGGCCTACAAGATCGGCGGCGAACAGCTGTTCTTCCCGAACGCCGGCAAGTAGCGCCACCCCGCGCCCGTCGCGCCCGAGCGGCGCGCCGAGGGCACCTCCACAGAGACGCCGACGGGCCCTGCCCCCGGCGTCTCGTCGTTCCAGCCTGGAGCAACCCCGGATTTTTCCCTCGACTCCATAGGGTAATACCTGGGTTTCCGCCGTCACGGCGTATGAAGATGATTGCATAAGCCCCGAGTGCGCGCATGTCGTGCTGAGCAGGGCTCACCCCCCACGAGATCCCTGGAGAAGAACGCCATGCAGAAAAGCCTGCACATCAACCCGGAAAAATGCACCGGGTGCCTGCAATGCGAAATGGCCTGTTCCTATGAGAACTACGCCACCTATGCCCCGGCCAAGTCGCGCATCAAGGTGTTCGACTTCCACCACACGGGCCGCAAGGTGCCCTACACCTGCACGCAGTGCGACGAGGCCTGGTGCCTGCACGCCTGCCCGGTGGAGGCCATCACGGTGGACAAGGCCACCGGTGCCAAGGTCGTGAACGAGACCACCTGCGTCGGGTGCAAGGTCTGCACCATCAGCTGCCCCTTCGGCACCATCAACTACGTCCAGGAAACCGGCAAGGTCCAGAAGTGCGACCTGTGCGGCGGCGACCCCGCCTGCGCCACGGCCTGCCCCACCGGCGCGATCACCTACATCGATGCCAACTGGACCGGTCTCAACAAGATGGCGGCCTGGGCTGACAAGCTCGGCAACCAGCCGTCGGTTTAATTAGGAGCACCACATGTCCTGGGCAGGAAAAATCCTTCGCGTCAACCTCACCACCGGCACGGTCAAGTCCGAGCCGCTGAACATGACCTGGGCCAAGCAGTACCTTGGCTCCCGCGGTCTGGCCACCAAGTACTACGTCGAGGAATGCGACGCCAAGATCGATCCGCTGTCGGCCGACAACAAGATCATCTGGGCCACCGGCCCCCTCACCGGCACCATGGCCTCCACCGGCGGCCGCTACACCGTGGTCACCAAGGGCCCGCTCACCGGCGCCATCGCCTGCAGCAACTCGGGCGGCTACTGGGGCGCCGAGCTCAAGATGGCCGGCTGGGACATGGTCATCTTCGAGGGCAAGTCGCCCAAGCCCGTGTACCTGTCGATCAACGACGACGAGGTCGAGCTGAAGGATGCGTCCCACCTGTGGGGCCAGAGCATCTGGAAGACCGAGGAAACCCTGAAGAAGCAGCACCAGGATCCGCTGCTGCGCATCAGCTCCATCGGCCTGGCCGGCGAGAGCGGCGTGCTCTTCGCCGCCGTCGTCAACGACCTGCACCGCGCGGCCGGCCGCTCGGGCGTGGGCACCGTGATGGGCAGCAAGAACCTCAAGGCCATCGCCGTGCGCGGCACCAAGGGCGTGGGCAACCTCGTGAACCCGAAGGAGTTCATGAAGGTCACCTTCGAGAAGAAGAAGATCCTCGCCGACAACGCCGTCACCGGCCAGGGCCTGCCCGCCTACGGCACCCAGGTGCTGATGAACGTCATCAACGAAGTGGGCGCGCTGCCCACCCGCAACCACCGCGACAGCCAGTTCGAAGGCGCCAAGGACATCTCCGCCGAAGCCATGGCCACGCCGCGGCCCACCGACGGCAAGAAGCACCTGGTGACCAACCAGGCCTGCTTCGGCTGCACCATCGCCTGCGGCCGCATCAGCAAGCTCGACCAGAACCACTTCTCGGTCAAGAACAAGCCCGAGTACTGGGGCGCGTCGGGTGGCCTCGAGTACGAATCGGCCTGGTCGCTGGGCGCCGTCAACGGCGTGAATGACCTCGAAGCCATCCAGTACGTCAACATGCTCTGCAACGAGCAGGGCATGGACCCCATCTCCTTCGGCGCCACCATCGCCGCGGTGATGGAGCTGTACGAAATCGGCGCACTCACGAAGGAGCAGCTCGGGGTCGAGGCGCCGTTCGGCTCGGCCCAGGCGCTGGTCGAACTGACCGAGATGACGGCCAAGGGCGTCGGCTTCGGCAAGGAGATCGGCATGGGCTCCAAGCGCCTGTGCGCCAAGTACGGCCACCCCGAGCTGAGCATGAGCGTGAAGGGCCAGGAGTTCCCGGCCTACGACGCGCGCGGCATCCAGGGCATGGGCCTGACCTACGCCACCAGCAACCGCGGTGCCTGCCACCTGCGCAGCTACACCGTGGCCTCCGAGGTGATGGGCATCCCGGTCAAGACCGACCCGCTGGTGTCCGAGGGCAAGCCCGAGCTGGTGATGGCCTTCCAGGACGCCACCGCGGCCTTCGACGCTGCCGGCGTGTGCGTGTTCACCACCTTCGCCTGGGGCCTGGCCGACCTGCAACCGCAGGTGGCCGCCGCCTGCGGCGACGAGTTCACGCTGGAGAACCTGGCCCTGATCGGCGAGCGCATCTGGAACATGGAGCGCGACTTCAACAACCGCGCCGGCTTCACCAGCAAGGACGACACGCTGCCGCCGCGGCTGCTGAACGAGGCCGTCAAGACCGGCCCCGCCAAGGGCCTGGTCAGCAAGCTGCCCGAGATGCTGCCCAAGTACTACGCCGCACGCGGCTGGGACGGCGACGGCCAGCTCACCGCGCAATCGCGCAGCAAGCTCGGCCTCTGACCGTCCCGTTGTCCTGCTGACACCAAGGCGGTTTTCGGACCGCCTTGTCTTTTTGTAGAAGGCTTGTTCGCCATGAAGCATGTGATCCTGGGTGCCGGTCCCGCCGGCGTCATCGCCGCGGAAACGATCCGCAAGCACGCCCCCAACGACGACATCGTGATCGTCGGCGACGAGCCCGACGCGCCGTACTCGCGCATGGCCATCCCCTACCTGCTGATCGGCAAGGTGGGCGAGGAGGGCACCCACCTGCGCCACGGGGCCGACCACTACGGCAAGCTGCGCATCACCCTGAAGCGCGCGCGCGCCACCTCGGTGGACTTGGCCCAGCGCAGCGTGGTGCTCGAGGATGGCTCCAAGCTGCCCTTCGACCGCCTGCTCATCGCCACCGGCTCGTCGCCGGCCACGCCGCCGATCCCGGGCATCAATGGCGCCGGCGTGCACCCCTGCTGGACGCTCGCCGATGCCCGCGCCATCATGGCCCTGGCCAAGCCCGGCGCCCGCGTGCTGCAGATGGGCGCCGGCTTCATCGGCTGCATCATCATGGAAGCCCTGGCCGCGCGCGGCGTCAAGCTGTCGGTCGTCGAGATGGGCGACCGCATGGTGCCGCGCATGATGGGCCCCACCGCCGGCGGCATGATCAAGGACTGGTGCGAGAAGAAGGGCGTGTCGGTCTTCACCGGCGCCCGCGTCGAGGCCATCGATCGGCCCGTCGCGGCCGCGCCCGCCGCCCCGGCGCCCGAGCCCGGCCTGTTCGGCAAGATCGCCCAGGCCGTTGGCCTGGCCTCGCCGCCCGCCCCGGCGCCGGCGCCCGCGGCCCCCAGTGCGCCGATGAGCGTGCGCCTGTCCACCGGCCAGCGCATCGAGGCCGACCTGGTCATCAGCGCCACCGGCGTGCGGCCCAACATCGGCTTCCTCGAACACTCCGGCATCCGCTGCCTGGTGGGCGTGCTCACCGACGAGCACCTGCAGACCAACGTCGAGGGCGTCTATGCCGCCGGCGACTGTGCAGAGGCCTTCGACAAGGTCAGCGGCAAGACCATCGTCAGCGCCATCCAGCCCAACGCCGCCGAGCAGGCGCGCGTGGCGGCGCTGAACATGGTCGGCCGCAAGGCCGAGCTGAAGGGCGTCACCCAGATCAACGTGCTCGACACGCTGGGCCTCATCTCGGCCAGCTTCGGCAACTGGGAGGGCGTGCCCGGAGGCGAGCACGTGGAACTCACCGACCGCGGCGCGGCCGGCGGCGGCCGCCACCTCAGCCTGCAGTTCAGCGGCGATCGCCTGGTGGGCTGCAACTCGGTCGGCTGGACCGAGCACGTGGGCGTGATGCGCGGCCTGGTGGAAGGCGAAGTGAAGCTGGACAGCGAGTGGAAGCAGCGCCTGCTGGCCGATCCCACGCAGCTGATGCCCGCCTACCTGGCCTGTGCCCAGGCGGCACAAAACCCTGCGCATGTGAAGTGACCCAGGCCCTGGCACGCTGCGAGCCGCGATGACCATCTCGATCACCTTCAAGCTCTACGCGAGCCTCACCGACTACCTGCCGCCCGACGCGCAGCGCAGCAACCAGATGCCGATGCAGGTGGCGCCCGACGCCACCATCGCCGACATCGTGGCACCCTTCAACATGCCGCCGAAGCTGGTGCACCTGGTGCTGATCAACGGCGTCTTCATCCCGCCCGAGCAGCGCGCCACCAAGACCCTGGTCGACGGTGACGTGCTGGCCATCTGGCCCCCGATTGCGGGTGGGTGAGCAAGGACACGAAACAGTCCTGAGGACTGTTTCGTGCCTTGCGAACCGGGCGAGCTCCGCGAGCCCGTGGAGAGAAGCATCGACACCACCGCCCTCGTGCCTTGCGAACCGGGCGAGCTCTGCGAGCCCGTGGAGAGAAGCGTCGATGCCACCGGCCCCGTGCCTTGCGAACCGGGCGAGCTCCGCGAGCCCGTGGAGAACCCGCCGTGATGCGTGACTTCCCCCCGCGCTTCGAGCGCGAGCACGGCGCCACCGTGGCCGAATGGCTGGGCTGGCTGCCCGGCGCGGTGCGCGACTGCCCGCTCGACCTGTCCACGCCCAGCCAGGCCCGCATCGGCATCGGCGCCGGCGGCCTCACGCTGGGCTGGCAGGTGCTGCCGCCGCGCAAGCTCGGCCTGGCGCAGTTCCCGCGCCTGCAGGTGGTCTACACCTTCGACGGCCTGGACGACGCCGAGCGCGCTGCGTTCATGCGTTACTTCGATCTGTACATGCAGCGGGGCGGGGGCTGAGCGGCCGATCTTCGGTCAGGGCGTCACCGGCCCGGCGGTGGCGAAGGACTAGTTGTCCGATCGGGATTCGCCGATCGCGGGCGGCGCAAACGGCCCCCACCCCAACAACTCCGCCAGCCGCGTCACCACCCACACCGCCTCGGCCTCGTTGAAGCCCGACTCGGGGGTGCACAGGCCGGCCTGGGTGCGCGACAGCACCAGGTCTTCCGACACGCCCTGGTCGTGGTGCACCGCCTGGCTGTGTTCGACCAGCATCTGGGCCATGTCCTCGCACAGCTCGTAGCGCGCGCGGAACTCCGACATCGGCAGCGTGAGGCGGCCGCGCGCGTCGGCATGCACGGCGTGAAACGAGGGCGGGATGTGGATCTGGTACTCGTCGGTGGTCATGCGCGGTTGTACCGCAGGCGCGGCCCCCCTGCCGGTGCCATGCGCCGACCTGACCCGGCCGCAGGGTGCCCGGCGGTGCCCGGTCAGGCCACGCAGCCCGCCGCCGCGCCGCTCTGCTCGCGCACCATCACCGGCTCGGGCACGCGGTAGCCGTAGCGCACGGCGGTGAGCTCGGCCAGGATGCTCACGGCGATCTCGGGCGGCGTGCGGGCGCCGTTCTTCAGGCCCACCGGGCCGTGCAGGCGGTCGAGCTGGGCCTCGGTGAGGCCGAAATGCTCGATCAGCCGGGCGCGGCGCTTGGCCTGGTTCGCGCGCGAGCCGATGGCGCCGACGTAGAAGGCCTCGCTCTTCAGCGCCTCCATCAATGCCAGGTCGTCCAGCTTGGGGTCGTGCGTCAGCGCGATGATGGCGGTGTGGCCGTCGGGCTGCAACTCGGTGACCGTGTCGTCGGGCATCGAGCGCAGCAGCGTGGCGCCGGGCACGTCGAAGCCGGTGGCGTATTCCTCGCGCGGGTCGCAGACGATGACCTGGTAGTCCAGCGCGGTGGCCATCTGCGCCAGGTACTGCGTCATCTGGCCGGCGCCCACGATCAGCAGGCGCCAGCGCGGGCCGTGGTGGGTGGTGAGCGCGGTGTTGGTGAGCTGCAGTTCGTCGGTGGTGTCGGCCGGCTGAAGGTCCACCGCGCCGGTGGCCAGGGTCAGCACGCGCCGCACGCGCTCGCCGCGCGACAGCCGGGCCAGCAGGTCATCGAGCCGCGTGTGCGGCAGCACCGGTTCGAGCACCAGTTCGATCATGCCGCCGCAGGGCAGGCCGAAGCGATGCGCGGTGTCGGCGTCGATGCCGTAGCGCACCACGTCGGGCACACCAGTGGCCAGTGCGCCGGCGCGGGCCTTGTCGACCAGGTCGTCCTCGATGCAGCCGCCCGAGACCGACCCGGCCACCAGCCCGTCGTCGCGGATGGCCACCGACGAGCCCGGTGGCCGCGGGGCCGAACCCCAGGTGCGCACGATGGTGCCCAGCACCACGCGGTGGCCGCTGGCCTGCCACTGCGCCACCTGGCGCAGCACGTTGAGATCGACGTTGTCCATGGCGACAAGTTAGCGCGGCGCGACCGGCACCGCGATGCTTGGGTTTCCCTTATGAAGCGGGAAGCATACGACGCGGCGGCCGGCCCCGCTATGCGCGCGCCTTCATAGGGGAAAGCGGTCTTTGCGCACCGGGCGCGCGCACCGCAGCATCGCCTTCTTGCGTGTGATCACACATTTCGAGGAGACAAGAGGCATGGGCATGAAGATCTCGCTGACCGTCAATGGCGCGTCGGTCACGAAGGAATGCGAACCCCAGACGCTGCTGGTGGAGTTCATCCGCGAGACGCTGCGCCTGACCGGCACGCACGTGGGTTGCGACACCGCCCAGTGCGGCGCCTGCACGGTGCACGTCGACGGCAAGGCCGTGAAGAGCTGCAACATGCTCGCCACCCAGGCCCAGGGGACGAAGGTCACGACGATCGAAGGCCTGGCGGCGGCCGACGGCACGCTGCACCCGATGCAGGCGGCCTTTCGCAGCTGCCACGGCCTGCAATGCGGCTTCTGCACGCCCGGCATGGTGATGAGCGCGGTCGACCTGGTGCAGAACCACGGTTGCCACAGCGAAACCCAGGTGCGCGAGGCGCTGGAAGGCAACCTCTGCCGTTGCACCGGTTACCACAACATCGTCGCCGCCGTGCAGCAGGGTGCTGCCGCCATGAAGGCCTGAGGAGACACGATCCATGAACGCACGCCAAGGTTTCATCGGCCAGAACGTCGAACGGCGCGAGGACGCGCGCTTCCTCACCGGCAAGGGCCAGTACACCGACGACATCTCGCTGCCCGGCCAGACCTACGCCTGGTTCCTGCGCTCGCCCTATGCGCATGCGCGCATCAAGTCGCTCGACACCACGGCGGCCGCCGCGGCCGAGGGCGTGCTGGGCGTGTTCACCGGCGAGCACTTCAAGGCCGTTGGCGGCCTGCCCTGCGGCTGGCTGATCAACAGCCTCGACGGCTCGCCGATGAAGGAGCCCAAGCACCCGGTGCTGGCCGGATTCGAAGGAGGCAAGGTGCGCTACGTCGGCGACCGCGTCGCGATGGTGGTGGCCGAAACGCTGGAACAGGCCAAGGCCGCCGGCCAGCTGATCGAGGTCGACTACGACGAGCTCACCCCGGTGGTCGACGGCGCCAAGGCCATCGGCGCCCCGGCGGCGGTGCACGACGAGGCGCCCGACAACCGCTGCTACCAATGGGGCATCGGCGACAAGGCCGGCACCGAGGCCGCCATCGCCGGCGCCGCGCATGTCACCACGCTCAGCTACCGCAACAACCGGCTCATCCCCAACGCGATGGAGCCGCGCTGCGCCAACGCCAGCTACGACCCCAACGCCGACAACTACACGCTGTACGTCGCCAACCAGAACCCGCACGTCGAGCGGCTGCTGATGTGCGCCTTCGTGCTGGGCATCCCCGAGCACAAGATGCGCGTGGTGGCGCCCGACGTGGGCGGCGGCTTCGGCAGCAAGATCTTCCTGTATGGCGAAGAAACCGCGATGGTCTTCGCCTCGAAGATCGTCAGGCGCCCCATCAAGTGGACCTGCGACCGCAGCGAGGCCTTCCTGTCCGACGCGCACGGCCGCGACCACGCCACCACGGTAAAGCTGGGGCTGGATGCCAACGGCAAGTTCGTCGGACTGCAGGTGCACACCACCGCGAACCTGGGCGCCTACCTGTCCACCTTCGCGTCGTCGGTGCCCACCATCCTGTACGCTACCCTGCTGGCCGGCCAGTACGCCACGCCCAAGATCTACTGCGAGGTGAACGGCGTGTTCACCAACACCGCGCCGGTGGACGCCTACCGCGGTGCCGGCCGGCCCGAGGCCACCTTCGTGGTCGAGCGCATCGTCGAGACCGCGGCGCGCGAACTGGGCATCGACCCGGCCGACCTGCGCCGCCGCAACTTCATCACCACCTTCCCCTACGCCACGCCGGTTGGCCTGACCTACGACACCGGCGACTACGAGGCGACGATGGGCCGCGCCATCGAACTGGCCGACGTGGCCGGCTTCGAGGCGCGCAAGGCCGCCAGTGCGGCCAAGGGCCTGAAGCGCGGCCTGGGCTACTCGGCCTACATCGAGGCCTGCGGCATCGCGCCGTCGTCGGTGGCCGGCGCGCTGGGTGCCCGCGCGGGCCTGTTCGAAGCAGGTGAAGTACGCGTCCACCCCACCGGCAAGGTGACCATCTTCACCGGCAGCCACAGCCACGGTCAGGGCCACGAGACCACCTTCGCGCAGGTGGTGGCCGACAGGCTGGGCATCCCGATGGACGACATCACCATCGAGCACGGCGACACCGCCAAGGTGCTGTTCGGCATGGGCACCTACGGCAGCCGCTCGTTGGCCGTGGGCGGCACCGCCATCGTCAAGGCGGTCGACAAGATCATCGCCAAGGGCAAGAAGATCGCGGCGCACCTGATGGAGGCCTCAGACGCCGACGTCATCTACGAGGGCGGCGAGTTCAAGGTGGCCGGCACCGACAAGAAGGTGCCCTTCGCGGCCGTCTCGCTCACCGCCTATGTGCCGCACAACTTCCCGCACGACAAGCTCGAGCCGGGCCTGAACGAGAACGCCTTCTACGACCCCAGCAACTTCACCTACCCCGCGGGCACCTACATCTGCGAGGTGGAGGTGGACCCCGCCACCGGCCACACCCGCATCGACCGCATGACCGCGGTGGACGACTTCGGCAACGTCATCAACCCGATGATCGTGCACGGCCAGGTGCACGGCGGCCTGGCGCAGGGCATCGGCCAGGCGCTGCTGGAGCACGGCGTGTACGACGACGAGACCGGGCAGCTGCTCACCGGCAGCTACATGGACTACGCCATGCCGCGGGCCGACGACCTGCCCAGCTTCAACGTCGAGACCGCCAAGGGCACGCCCTGCACCCACAACCCGCTCGGCGTGAAGGGTTGTGGCGAGGCCGGCGCCATCGGCTCGCCGCCGGCGGTGATCAACGCCATCTGCCACGCCCTGGGCGTGAAGGACGTGCCGATGCCCGCCTCACCCTACACTGTGTGGAAGGCGGCGCAGGCCGCCGCCCGCTGAAGAACCTCGAAGGAAACCCCCACGCCATGCAAGCCTTCGCCTATTCCAATCCGTCCACCGTCGCCGAGGCCGCCAGCGCCGCCAAGGCCTCGGGCGCCAAGATCATCGCCGGCGGCCAGTCGCTGCTGGGCGCCATGAAGCTGGGCCTGGCCGCGCCCGACGCGCTGGTCGACCTGGGCGCCATCGCCGAGCTCAAGGGCATCACCGTGGCCAATGGCGCCGTGCGCATCGGCGCCGGCACCACCCACGCCACCGTGGCGGCCAGTGCCGAGGTGGCGCGGGCCATCCCCGCGCTGGCCGACCTGGCCAGCCACATCGGCGACCGCCAGGTGCGCAACCGCGGCACCCTCGGCGGCAGCCTGGCCAACAACGACCCGGCCGCCTGCTACCCCGCGGCCGTGCTGGGCCTGGGTGCCACGGTGCACACCAACACCCGCACCATCGCCGCCGACGATTTCTTCAAGGGCCTGTACGAGACCGCGCTGGCCGAGGGCGAGATCATCACCGCGGTGAGCTTCCCGATCCCGGCCAAGGCGGCGTGGCAGAAGTTCAAGCAGCCGGCCTCGCGCTTCTCGATCGTCGGCGTGTTCGTCAGCCAGGGGCCGCAGGGGACGCGGGTGGCCGTCACTGGCGCCGGGGCCGGCGTGTTCCGCGCCAAGGGGCTGGAAGCCAAGCTGTCCGGCAACTGGTCGGCGGCGGCGCTGGACGGCGCCACGGTGAGTGCCGACGGCCTGGCCACCGACCTGCACGGCTCGGCCGAATACCGCGCGGCGCTGATCCCGGTGCTGGCCCGGCGCGCCGTGGCCGCCAGCTGAACCGTTTTCGTTTTCTGAGACAGTGAGAACGCCGCACGCCGTGCGGCGTTCTTCTTCGGACCGGCCGTGACCGACACCTCGCTCCCCACCCGCATCGACGACACGCAGGCGCGCCTGCTCGCGCACGACTACGTGGCCGACCGCCAGCTGGCCACCTGCGTGCACCTGGCGCTGCGGCTGCAGCGGCCGCTGTTCCTCGAAGGCGAGCCGGGCACCGGCAAGACAGAGATCGCGCGCACGCTGGCGGCCATGCTGGGCCGGCCGCTGATCCGCCTGCAGTGCTACGAGGGTCTCGACCTCGGCCAGGCCGCGTACGAGTGGAACTATGGCCGGCAGATGATGGAGATCCGCCTGGCGGAATTGCAGCCCCCTGGAGGCCTGTGGTCTCCTCCCCCCGAGGGGGGGCAGCCCGACAGGCAGAGCCAGATCGGGCTGGCCGCCAACGCCCACCGCGACGCGCTCGCCGCCGAGCTGTTCTCCGAGCGCTTCCTCACCAAGCGCGCGCTGCTGCAGGCCATCGACCCCGCCAACCCGGTGCCGCCGGTGCTGCTGATCGACGAGCTCGACCGCGCCGACGAACCCTTCGAGGCCTTCCTGCTCGAAGTGCTGTCCGACTTCCAGATCACCATCCCCGAGCTGGGCACGGTCAAGGCGCTGGTGCCACCGATCGTCGTGCTCACGTCCAACCGCACGCGCGAGATCCACGACGCCGTCAAGCGCCGCTGCCTGTACCACTGGGTGGGCTTCCCCGATGCGGCGCGCGAGCTGCAGATCCTGCAGCGCCGCGTGCCCGGCGCCGGGCCCGAGCTGGCGCGGCAGATCGTCGCCTACGTGCAGCGGCTGCGCGAGATCGAGCTGTACAAGCTGCCCGGCATCGCCGAGACCATCGAGTGGACCCGCGCGCTGATGGAGCTCGATGCGCTGGTGCTCGACCCGGTGGTGATCCAGGACACGCTGGGCGTGCTCCTGAAGTACCAGGACGACATCGCCCGCATGCAGGGCAGCGAGGCGGCGCGCTTGCTCGACCAGGTGCGTGAGGACCTCCGCGTGGTGACCTGACCCAGTCATGCGGATCGGGCCCTCGTCCACCGGCCGGCTGGCCGAGAACGTCATGCACTTCGCCCGCGTGCTGCGCAGCGCGGGCATGCCGGTGGGCACCGACCGCGTGCAGCTGGCGCTGCAGGCGCTGCAGGTGGCGGGGCTGGAAAGCAAGCGCGAGTTCCACGCCGTGCTCACGGCTTGCCTGCTCGACCGTGTGGAGCACCGCGAGCTCTTCGACCAGGCCTTCGTGCTGTTCTGGCGCGACCCCGACCTGATGGGCCGCATGCGCGCGCTGATGCTGCCCAAGGTGCAGCTGAAAGAGGGTGCCACGCCGCCGCCGCCCGAGAACCGGCGCCTGGGCGAGGCGCTGTTCCCGCACCAGCCCAACCAGCCACCGCCCGAGCCCCGGCAAGAGCAGATCGAGCTCGACGCGCAGCTCACCTGGAACGACCGCGAACTGCTTCGCAAGGCCGATTTCGACAGCATGACCGCCGACGAGTGGCGCCAGGCGCAGCGCCTGCTGGCGCAGTTGCGGCTGATCTTCGAGCCCCTGCCCACCCGCCGCACCCGGCCGGCGGCCCACCCCGGCCGCGCCGACTGGCGCGCCACGATGCAGGCCATGGCGCGCCACGGCGGCGAGCTGTGGGACATGCGCTGGCGACAGCGCCGCAGCCGCCCGGCGCCGCTGGTGGTGCTGGCCGACATTTCCGGCTCGATGAGCCGCTACTCGCGCATGCTGCTGCACTTCGCGCATGCGCTGGGCCATGCGGACGCGCGCGTCGAGAGCTTCGTCTTCGGCACCCGGCTCACCCGTACCACGCGGCTGCTGAAGAGCCGCGACCCCGACCTGGCCGTCGGCCAGGTGGTGCGCGCGGTGGAAGACTGGTCGGGCGGCACCCGCATCACCACCAGCCTGCACGAGTTCAACCAGCGCTGGGCGCGCCGGGTGCTGTCGGGCCAGGCCACGGTGCTGCTGATCAGCGACGGCCTCGAACATGGCGACACGCAGGCGCTGGGCTTCGAGATGGAGCGGCTGCACAAGAGCTGCCGCCGCCTGATCTGGCTGAACCCGCTGCTGCGCTTCGATCGGTTCGAGCCGCGCGCCGGCGGCATCAAGGCCATGCTGCCGCACGTCGACCGCTTCCTGCCCGCGCACAACCTGCAGAGCCTGGGCGAACTGGTCGACGTGCTGTCGCGCCACGACGTGCCGCAGCGCGCGCCTCACTGATCCACCCCTTCGAACCGTCCGCCCACGCTCCCGCCCGCCACCCAGGACAATCGCCCCATGGAACTCACGAATCAGCAGACCCTGCCCGTCGGCCAGGCCCACGCCTGGGAGGCCCTCAACGACATCTCGCTGCTGCAGGCCGCCATCCCCGGTTGCGAGGGCATCACGCCCACCGGCGACAACCAGTACGAGGTGCTGGTGATGGCTGCCATCGGGCCGGTGAAGGCTAAGTTCAAGGGCAAGCTGCAGCTCGAGAACCTGCAGCCGCCCACCTCGTACACCATCCGCTTCGAGGGCCAGGGCGGCGCGGCCGGCCACGGCAAGGGCCACGCCGACATCCGGCTCGAATCCGCCGGCGCCGCCCAGACGGTGCTGCACTACACCGCCCACGCCAGCGTCGGCGGCAAGATCGCGCAGATCGGCTCGCGCCTGGTCGACATGGCGGCGCAGAAGATGGCCACCGAGTTCTTCGAGACCTTCAACGCCAGGCTGCAGGAGCGCTATGCCGTGGTGGCCCCGACCCCGGTGGCCGAGCCCGCGCCGGCCGGCCTGTTCGCCCGCCTGGTGGCCTGGCTGAAGCGCCTGTTCGGTGGCTGAGTCCGGTGCATTGCCTCGGCCTCGGTTCATGAACGGTCCGCACCCCGGCGAGGTGGCACGGTGAAGGCCCGCGGCGTCCACCTGCAGTACAGCTTCGAGGCCGACGGCCAACGCGGCGCGGCCGTGCACAACCCGCTGTTCGACCTGCTCTCGGCGCTGCACGAGCACGGCTCGATCCAGCACGCCGCGCGCGCCATGGGCGCGTCGTACCGCCACGTGTGGGGCGCGCTCAAGCGCTGGGAAGAGACCCTCGGCGAACCGCTGGTCACCTGGACCAAGGGCCAGCCGGCGCGGCTGACGCCGTTCTCCGAGCGCTTGCTGTGGGCCGAGACCCGCGCCCGCACGCGGCTGACGCCGCACATCGAGGCGCTGCGCGCCGAACTCGAGCGCGTGCTGGCCGAGGCGCTGGACGGCTCGCAGCACGTGCTGACCATCTTCGCCAGCCACGACCTGGCCCTGCCCGCGCTGCGCGACCTGGCCAGCCAGCAGCACGGGCTGCACATCGAGCTGCGCTTTGCCGGCAGCGTCGATGCGCTGCAGGCGCTGGCCGCTGGCCGCTGCCTGGTCGCCGGCTTCCACGTGCCACCGCTGCGCGGCGGCTCGCCGCTGTTCGCCAAGGCCATGAAGCCGCTGCTCAAGCCCGGCCTGCACAAGCTCATCGGCTGCCTGCGCCGCACCCAGGGCCTGATGGTGCAGCGGCAGAACCCGCTGCGCCTGCGCGGCCTGCCCGACCTGGTGGGCAGCGGCGCACGCTTCGTCAACCGGCAGGCCGGCTCGGGCACGCGCCTGCTGATGGACCACCTGCTGTTCGAGCAGAACATCGAGGCGGCCTCGATCGCGGGCTACGACGGCCCGGCCGAGCACAGCCACGTGGCCGTCGCCGCGGCCATCGCCAGCGGCGGCGGCGATGTCGGCCCCGGCATCGAGGCCGCGGCCACGCAGTTCGGGCTCGATTTCATCCCGCTGGTGTCCGAGGATTACTTCCTGGTCTGCCTGAAGGACGCGCTGGATCACCCGGCGGTGCAGAAGCTGCGCCAGGCGCTCGAAGACCCGGCGTGGCCGCGCGCGTTGGCCCGGCTTCCGGGTTACCAGGCGCAACAGTCTGGCGAGGTGCTGTCGCTCACCCAGGCCCTGCCGTGGTGGCATTTCAGGGTGCCCAAGGCCACGGCCTGAGCTCGCTGCGGGGCCATGCCCCCGCCGTTTACATCCCGGCCGCCGCCGCGCAATACTGCACACCCTGCGGGGAGCATCGATGTCCGAGCGCCGCCCGACGCCAGGAGGCGCCATGTCCAGTCTGCGCGATTTCGACGACTCCACGCTGTGGCGCATCAGCGCCTATGAACGCCTGCGGGCCGAGACCGGCCACAGCGGCTTCGCCCGCCTGAGTGCCAACACCGCGCTGCCCACCACGCTGACCGCCGAGCTGACGCAGCTGTCGCAGATGAACCGCGAGAACGATGCGCTCGAGGTGCTGGCCGCCTGCGTGCGGCAGCGCGACAGCGCCCTGCTGTTGCTTCGCCACCGCGACCTGGTGTGGCCGCTCACCGTGTTCCCGCAGCGCGACCTCTACCACCTGCCCCGGCCGCTGATCCCGTCGATGGAGTCCGGGCACCACGACCTGAAGGTCATCGCCGTCGAACCCCCCGGCCTGCGCCCGCCAGGCCACCTGATGCACGAGCGCGTCGCCGACGGCCCGGGCTACCGGCCGCTGCTGCCCCTGCTGTGGGCCTTTGCGCTGCATGCGCCGCGCACCACGCTGCTGGGCGACATCGCCGGCCGTGCCGCCTATCGCCTGGCGGCCTCGTTCCCGCGCGAGGCCACGCCGCTGCCCGGGGCACTGGGGCCGGCGCTGCAGCGCCTGCGCACCGAGATCGCCTCGCTGGCCGACATCGCCCGCTGGCCGGGCATGGACCGCGAACGCGCGGCCCGCCTGCTCAACGGGGTCTACCTGCAGGGCGGGCTGATGGTGCTGCGCACCCACCCCGCCGCGCGCGAGGCGCCGGGCAACGGCCACCGCCTCGCCGACTGGTGGCGCAGCGGGCGCTGACCGCGCTGCCCAGCGGCCCGGCGGTGCGGGTGCCGCCGTGCGCGGCGGGTCGCGGCAGCCGCCCGTCCTGGCCGGGCCGGGTCGCACCCGGGCACGGCTCACCGCGGTTCTAGGGAGTGTGCGGCCGGCAGGCCCTGCGCATCATCGCGCCCGGGGCCCATGGGCGCGCCGGCCCGGCGCGGGCGGCCCCGCCAATCCGCCCCGAAAGGTCTTGTCGATGCCCTGCCATCCCCTGCCCAACGCCGCGCGCCGCCTGGCCGCCCTGGCGGTGGCCCTGTCCGCCACGCTCGCCGTGGCCGACGAGGGCCCGCGCCATCCGTCGTCGTTCGCCGTGGTGTTTTCTGCCTGCACCGAGTTCGCCGGGCTGGCCCCGGTGCCGCTGGCGTCGGCGCAGGGGCGCCTGCCGGCGGGCTACACGCCGGCCAGCATGGGCCCCGGCCTGGCCGGCTTCGTGGCCCGCGCGGCGCGCTGCGAGCGCGTGTCGGTGGATGGCGGCCCGGCCGAGCCGGCCAGCGTCTCGCACATCGGCATCAACCTCGTGGCGCCCGACGGCACCGGCGACATCAACAACTACACGCTGATGTACGTGACCGACAGCGCCCGGCTGGCGGCGCGCCTGCGCGGCGTCGGCCTGCCGGTGCGGCTGGACAAGGGCCTGGTCTACGAGGTCAACCCGGCCGGCGCCGGCCTGCGGCTGTATGCGCAGGTGGATGCCGGGCGCGACGGCGTCTACGTGCTCGAAGGCCCGGTCACCGACCCGGTTGCGGGCAGCGAGTTTCCGTTCCTGGCCAACTGGTGGCACAGCAGCCGCGCCGGGCGGCTGAAGATGTCCACGCAGATCCCGGCCATCGGCTTTGGCCCCACCGACGTGGCGCTGCTCACCGCCCGGGCCTCGACCCCGGGTGAGCTGATCGGTGCCAACCGCACGCTGTTCCCGCTGCTGTCGGTGCGCGGGCGTTTTGCGCAGGCGGTGATGACGGTGACGCTGGCGCGTTGATCGGCACCGCGGCGCGCGCTCAGCGCGGGTCGTCGATCGGGGCCGGCGCGCCGCCCGTCACGCGCGCCAGGCAAGTGCGGTAGCGCTGCTCGCAGCGGTCGGCGAACCAGGCGGTGGTGAGCTTGCGGCTGATCTTGGGGCTGTTCAGTTCGATGTCGGGCAGGCGCTCGCGCTCGGGCTGCAGGCCGCGCTGCTCGGCCAGCGCATGCAGGCGCAGGTAGGTCGGCGAGCGCTCGAACTCGAAGCGCTTTTCCAGCCGCAGGTCGCGTTCGATCTGCGCCGGCGACAGGTCCAGCCCGCGCAGCGCGACCAGGGCGCGCCAGGCCTGGCTGGGGTCGGTGCGCACCGGCAGCGGCTCGCTGCCGCGGTAGCGCAGCAGGTCGCCGTCCAGCGCGATGCGCTGCCCCGTCAGCTGCGCGAGCAGCGCCTGCACCGCGGCGTTGCGGCTGGCGTAGCGCCCGGCGTTGTAGTCGGCAAAGCGCGAGCGCATGCGTTGGTACGAGACCGGATAGTCCAGCAGCATCGCCGCGCCGAAGTACAGGCCGCCGCGGCGCTTGAACACCTCCTCGCGCGCGCTGCCGTGCGGCGTCCAGGGGTAGCGCGCGTCGCGCAGCTGCTGGTCGGCGAAGGCGATGCTCACCTGGGTGGAGCCCCCGGTGCGCACCGGGTTCTGGCCGTCGAACAGGCGCTCGCCGAAGGGGATCTCGCGGATCATGTCCTCGAACAGATCGGACAGTTCGCGCTCGGTGCGCAGCCGGTCCAGCCGCTGGCGGTAGCTGCGGCCGTCGGGCGAGGTCTTCAGCAGCGCCAGGTCGAACACCGGCTTGGGGATGCCGAAGCGCTCGCGCTTGCGGTCGAGCTCGCGCTGCGCGATGGCCGACAGCTTGGCCACCGGCGGATCGGCCTGCCAGGTGGATTCCTGCTCGACCACCGCCGCCAATGCGCACACCTTGTGTGGCAGCGCGGGGATGCCGAGTGCCGCAAAGGCGGTGCCGATGTCGCTGGCCCAGAGGGTGCGCTGCGCCAGTTGGGGCGGCAGGGCGCGCAGCGCCAGCGCGCGCACCTCGCCGGCATCGACCAGCGGGGGGGCA
>NZ_MWLO01000115.1 GCF_002198735.1 Ideonella sp. A 288 | reverse complement strand
GCGCTACGCGTTCTGACCAGTGCCACGGGCGGGGGCATCATGGCGCGGGGGATGTTATCCGTGCGCCAGGCCGTCGCCAGCGGGTGCAGCGCCTGCCCGCCCGTGGCACTGGTCAGAACGCGTAGCGCGCCCCCACCCACCATGTGCGCGGTGCGCCCGGGGCGTAGAAGGTCGACCCCACCAGCGGACGCTCACCTTCTGCGTTGGCCGGGAAGGGCCGCGCCTGGAAGTTGCCGTTGGCATCGAACGCCGTGGCGCCCAGCTGCGCGGCGGTGTGGTACTTGCGGTCCAGCACGTTGTTGACCTGCACGAACACGGTCAGTGAGCGGGTGGGGCGCCAGTCGCCGCTGAGGTTGAGCACCGCATAGCCGCCGCTGCGGCCGGCGCCGAGGTAGTAGGTGCCGTCGGGCTGGTGCGCGTTGTTCTCGTTGCCGCGGGCGAACGAGCCGCCGACCGCGGTGATGTCGGCACCGATGGAGAAGTTGCTGCCCAGCGGCAGGTCGGCAAAGATCTTCAGCATGTGGCGCGGCACCAGCGGGATGCGGTGGCCGGGCTCCACTTCGATGTTGCCCTCGACGCCGGGGAAGCCGTCCTCGGCCTCCTCGTTGCTGCTGTTGCCCTCGCCACCGACGAGTTCGGCGCTGCGGAAGGTGGCGTCGAGCCAGGTGTAGTTGGCCCCGACCGTGGCGCCACCCAGGCGGGTGGAGAAGCCAGCCTCGAGGCCCTGCCGCCGCGTCTTGCCGAAGTTCTTGAAGTACCCAAAGCCGGCTGCGTTGTCGGCGACGAACAGGATGTCGTCCTTGTTGTCCGCCCGGAACAGGCCCAGGTTCCACGACGTGCCGCCGCCATTGCCGCGCACGCCGGCCTCGAGCGTGGTGGTCACCACCTGGCGCAGCGGCGGATCGCCGGCCATCGCATTGGGCAGCTTGCAGGGATTCTCGGGGTCGGCGCAGCCCAGTTCCACCGCCGACGGCGCCCGGCTGCCCTGGTTGAAGCCGGCGTAGGCGGTCAGGCCGCTGTTCACCGCGAAGGTCAGGCCGATGGCCGGGTTGAAGCGGCGGAACGTGTGGTCACCGTCCAGCGAACCGGGGCCGCCGCCCGGGGTGATGGCATCGCGGTTCTTCACCGTCGTGCGGTTGTAGCGGCCCGAGAGCGTCAGGTGGGCCTGCGGGATCAGTGCGATGGTGTCGCTGGCGAACACGCTCCAGGTGCGCGTGCGCGCCGACAGGTCGACCCGGGTGTCGTAGGGCTCGCCGTCGACATCGCCCCCGGTGACGCCGTCGCCGAAAGCGCCGACCCCGGTGATGCTGTGGTCCGGGTTCAGGTAGCCGAGTTCCGAGCCCTGGGTGAAGGCGACGCGGCTCGAGTCCAGCGCGGCACCGGCGACCCACTGGTGCGACAGCCCGCCCTGCCGCGTGCGGCCGTTGAGCTGGACCGACAGGCCCTGGTTGATCTGCGCCGTGTTCGAGCGGTTGATCAGCCCGTTGCACTTCTCGCCCGGCTCGTCGCGCAGCAGTGCATTGGCAATGCAGCGCCACTTCGGGAACGGCGTGTTGGCCGCGCTCTCGCCCGCGGTGGGAAAGCCCGTGTAGCCGGCCTCGGCCAGGGCGTCGCGTTCATCGGCGTTGGGCTGGTAGACCGCCTGGTCGAGCGAGTCATCGTTGACGTCGCCGTTGAACGTGGCCGTCTTGACGCGGCGCCAGTAGACATTGCCCGACAACGACATCGTGTCGCCCACCGGCACGCTGGCCGCCAGGTTGAGCAGGGCCGATCGATTGCGGGTGTTGTCGGGCTTGCTGTAGACGCTGGCGTGGTCACGCGCCAGCAGGCGCTGCTCCTGCAGGCCGTTGCCGTTGAGGTCGTTGTCGGACAGCGCCGCGGTGAGCGACAGCCGCACGTCGCCGGCCTTCAGGCCGAACTTGCCGAACAACTGGCCGACATCGCTGGGCGAATCGACGCGCCAGCCCTTCTCGTGGAACCGATTGCCGGTGACGAACCAGTTCAGCCCCTCGGCCTGTCCGCCGCCGGTCTCGAACTCGACGGCCACGCGGCCATGGTTGCCGCCCAGCAGCTGCACCGAGCTGCCGGGGTTCTTGACGCCGTCCTTGGTCTGCACCGACAGCGCGCCGCCCAGCGTGTTCAGGCCGAACAGCGGGTTCGAGCCCGGCATCAGCGCGATCGACGCGATGGCCGACTTGGGGATCAGGTCCCAGCTGACGACGTCGCCGAAGGGCTGGTTCAGGCGCACGCCGTCCACGTACACCGACAGCCCCTGCGCGGTGCCCAGCAGCGGCGAGGCGGTGAAGCCGCGGAAGTTGACGTCGGGCTGGAACGGGTTGTTCTGCACGTCGTTGACGTGGACGCTGCCGAGCCGGCGCTGGATGAACGCGGTGAGGTCGACGGCATGGCTGCGCTCGAGGTCGACGGCGCGCGCCGTCTGCACATTGGATGGCACCTGATCCTTCGGCAGGTCGAGCCCGGGCACCGGCCCGACGCCGACGACGTCGACGGTCTGCGGCGCGTTCTGCGCCATCGAGGCGCCACTGGCCAGGGCCAGTTGCAGGACGGCCAGGGCGGCCGGGCGAAGGGCGAATCGTTGCGGGCGGGTCATGCGGGTCTCCTCGTTGTCGTGGCATGCGATGGCCTGCGCACGGTGCCGCAAGTTCCGCTCCGACAGGCCCGGGAAAACTTCCCGATCGCGCGCCGCCAGAGGGACGCCGGCGCCGCCAGGGCGTGTCGCCGCGGCATGCCAGCCGACCGGCGCGACGCCGGATGCCACAGAGTGCGCCAACGGTGTGACGCCGGCACTGCCGGGCCTGCGCGGCGCCACCGCCGTGCAGGCCCGTGATCAATCGGCGTCGGGTGTCGACGCCTCGTCCGACGCCGCCAGCCAGCGCGAGGTCAGCGCGGCCTGGACACACAGGCCCGGGCGCGGCGCGCCCGGTTGCGCCGGGCGCAGTTGCAGGTCGCCGCCCTGCGCCCAGACCCGCTCGCGCAGGCCGGCGATGCCGTTCCCGCGAAAGGCGGCCGCGTCGGCCTCGCCCAGGCCGACGCCGTCGTCGACCACCGACCACTCGATGTGCAAGGCTGCGTGGGCGGCCCAGGCCCCGGTGAGCCGCAGCGTCAGCCTGGCCTCGCGCGCGGCGGCATGGCGGGCCACGTTGGTCAGGGCCTCCTGGCTGATGCGGTACAGGGCCAGGGCCACGCCGCGCGGCAGGGCGGGCGATTCATCGGAGCTCGTGGCGTGGGTGCCTTCGTCCGCGGCGGCACCGTCCGGCCAATCGGCCCAGGCGGTGGCCTCGTCCGGCCGCCAGGCCAGCACGAGGTGGCAGGTGGCCACGCCAGCGCGCGCGGGCTGCGACCAAGCGCCCACCAGCGTGCGCAGCAGAGCGGCCAGATGAGCCGGCGGCTCGCCGGCCTGGCCCGCGTCGGCGCCGAAGGGCTGCAGGCGCTCGAGCATCGAGCGGATGTCGTGCTGGATGTGCTGGCATTGCGCGGCCATGCCGTCGACGACGGCACGCAGCGCCGGATCGTCGCTCAGTTTGTGCGTCAGCCAGGCAGCATCCACCCGCAGCGCGGTGAGGCGTTGTCCGAACTCGTCGTGCAGTTCGCGCGCCAGCCGCGCGCGTTCGTCCTCCTGCAGCGTCAGCACCTTGCGGCTGAGCATGCGCCGTTGCGATTCGGCCGCGTCGAGCGCGCCGCCCAGATGGCGCAATGCCGAGGCCACCGATTCCAGCTCCCGGATCGGCATCGTGGGCAGCGCCTGCACCGGCCTCGCGTCGTTCGATTCGATGTCGGCAATGGCGCCGACCAGGCGGCCCAGCGGCTCGAAGGCACGGCGCACGTTCCAGCGCATCACCAGCAGCAGGCCGACCACGCAGCCCAGCAGCAGCAGCAGCATGCCGACCAGGCTGCCCATGGCCTCTCGGCGTTCGCTGTCGTGCGACGCGGCCAGCGACAGCGTCCAGCGGCCACCGTCGGGCCGATCGAGCGCCCAGCCCACGCGCCGGCCGTCGGGCTCGGCCAGCAGCAGCCGATGCAGGGCCAGCAAGGTGGCCATCGGTGCCGGCGGCTGCGGTGCCGCGGGCGGACCCAGCAGCAGTGCACCGTCGGCGGCATGCACCTGCAGCACCAGGTGGCGCAGCGGGTGCTCGGCCTGCATGGTGCGCAGGCTGTCCAGCGCGCTGCGGTCGTCGGCCTGCGACAGCGTGCCCAGGCGCGCCACGAGCTGGGCCAGCGTCATCGCGGCGTCGACCTCCTCGTCGATGTCCTGCCCCATCCGCAGCAGGCCCAGCACCAGGGCCAGCAGCAGCGCCGCCACCGCCACCACGCTGGCACGGCGCATCACCAGCCGTGGCAGGTCGAGCGGTGCGGCCGCAGGGCGGCGGTTGTCGTCGGTCATGGCCACGATTGTGGAGTGGTGCGCAGCAACGAAAAAGGGCCCCTCGCGGGGCCCTGGTGCCAGCCGCACGAACGGCGGCCAGTGGTCAGATGCGCAGGTCGATCACTTGGGGATCTTGAACACCCACATCGAGCCGCCCTGCTCGAGGTAGTTGACCTTCTTGGCCACGTCGCCACCCCACAGCGGCACCGCACCGCCCCAGCCCGAGGCCACGGCGACGTACTGCTCGCCGCCATCCTGCCAGGTGACCGGGGGCGCCACGATGCCGGAACCGGTCTGGAACTTCCAGAGGATCTTGCCGGTCTTGGCATCGGCGGCCTGCAGGAAACCTTCCGGCGTGCCCCAGAACACCAGGTTGCCGCCGGTGGTGAGCACACCGCCCCACAGCGGCGCGTTGTTGGTGGCTTCCCAGACGATCTTGCCGGTCTTGGGGTCGACGGCGCGCAGCGCGCCGATCGGGCCGTCGGACAGGGTCTTGATGGTGAAGCCGGCTCCCAGGTAGGCCGCGCCCTTCTTGTAGGTGATCGGCTCGTTCCAGATCTCCATGCCCCACTCGTTGCTGGGCACGTAGAACAGCTTGGTGTCCGGCGAGTAGGCCATCGGCATCTGGTTCTTGCCGCCCAGGAAGGACGGCGCCGAGAAGACGACGTTGCCCTTCTTGCCGTCGGCACCCGCGGTGGGGTCGCCGGGGCGGTTCTCGGGCACGAAGTTCGGGCGGCCGGTCTTCAGGTCGATGCCCGTGGCCCAGGTGATCTTCTTGACGAACGGGAAGGCGTTCTCGAGCTTGCCGGTCTTCGCGTCCAGCACGTAGAAGAAGCCGTTGCGGTCGGCCTTGCCGCCGAGGATCTTGCCGCCGTCTTCGTAGGTGATGAACTCGTTGACGCCGTCGAAGTCCCAGCCGTCGTTCGGGGTGCCCTGGTAGTGCCAGACGATCTGGCCGGTCTTCACGTCGATGGCGACGGTGGAGCACGAGTACAGGTTGTCGCCCTTGCGCAGGTGGCTGTTCCACGGCGCCGGGTTGCCGGTGCCGAAGTAGGCCAGGCCGGTCTTGGGATCGTAGGTGCCGCCCAGCCACGGGGCCGAGCCGCCGGTCTTCCACAGGTCGCCGGGCCAGGTCTTGCCGGTGGTGCCCGAGATGCCGTTGTCGGTGGCGTTGCCGTCCTTGTCGAACTTCTTGCCCATGTGGCCTTCGACCACCGGACGCGACCAGACCATCTTGCCGGTCTTGGGGTCGCGCGCCTCGACGCGGCCGATGACGCCGAACTCACCACCGGACACGCCGGTGATCAGCAGGCCTTGCGCGATCAGCGGGGCGGCGGAAGCCGAGTAGCCGTCGGCATAGTTGTCGATCTTTTCCTTCCAGACCACCTCGCCGGTGTCCTGGTTGAGCGCGACCAGCTGCGCATCCAGCGTGGCGAAGATGACGAGGTTGTCGTACAGCGCGGCGCCGCGGTTGATCACGTCGCAGCAGGGCATGATGCCGTCGGGCAGGCGGTGCTCGTACTTCCACAGCTTGGCGCCGGTCTTGGCATCGAGCGCGAACAGGCGCGAGTACGACGCCGTGACGAACATCTTGCCCTTGTGGATGACGGGCTGCGTTTCCTGGCCGCGCTGCTTCTCGCCGCCGAACGAGAACGACCACACCGGCAGCAGCTTGGCGACGTTCTTGGTGTTGACCGCCTTGAGCGGCGAATAGCGCTGGCCCTGCGGGCCGATGCCCCAGCTGAGCACGTCGCCAGTGGACTTGGCATCGTTCTCGATCATCTGATCGGTGACGGTGGCTTGCGCCGCCGTCGCCGCAAGGCCGAGGGTGACAAGGACGTTCAGAAGCTTCAATCGCATGGTGGGTCTCCTCCAGGGGAACAGTGGTCGCCCTGGGCTCTATGCCCAGGGATACAGATCACGACAACGGCAAGGAATGTGCCACTGGCAAGGCCTTCGCCGGACAGGGAAATCACAGGGCTTACCCGCAGTGGCGCGCTCCAAAGCTGAACACCGGCGCGTCGGACCGTCGCCACGTGGCTCAAGGCCGCTTCTCGCGTTGCAGTGCAGCCCGCTCGTATCGCGGGTAAAGGTGGGCCACGTTGCGCGTGTACTCGGCCGGCCAGCCGGCGAAGCGCCGGAAGGCCTCGGGTGCCGGGGCGCGCAGCACGTCGTTCATCTCCCAGCCGGCCTCGGCCCAACGGGTGAACTGGGTGTCGAGCCAGGCGATGTAGTCGCGCGTCTGCTGCCGGCCCTGGGGCCCGGTGTGCACCGGGCCGTGGCTGGGCACCACCTGCGTCAGGCGCAGCGCCTCCAGCGCGTCGAGCGAGCGCAGCCACACCTTGGGGTCGGCATGCGGCGTGGTCGGCACGCGGTCGGCGAAGACCAGGCCGCCGACGAAGGCCACGCCGCTCTTGCGGTCGACCAGCACCAGGTCGCTGTCGGTGTGGCCCTGGAACTCGCGCAGTTCGAACTCGCGCTCGCCGATGCGCAGCGGCCCCGGTCCGATGCTCTGCGTGGGCAGCATGGCTTCGGTGCCCTTCATCCAGTCGCCGCACAGGCGGTAGAGGTTGTCCTCGTAGGACTTGGCCTCGCGCTGCATGCCGGCGCGGGTGCCCGGCGTGGCCACGCGCGGCACGTCGGCAAAGGCCTGGTTGCCAAGGAAGTAGTCGGGGTGCAGGTTGAGGTGCAGCACCTGCACCACCGGCTCGCGGGTGGTGCGGGCGATCAGGGCACGCAGTTGCTCGCCATAGCGCCGGCTGGGCCCGGTGTTGATGACCAGCACACCGGCACCGGTGGCGATGAAGCCCGTGTTGATGATGTTGCAGCCGTTGGCGACGCTGAAGTCGTCGTTGGCGCCCTCGACCACGTACACGCCATCGGCCAGTGCGCGGGCGGTGAGGCCGTAGTCGTGGCGGGCCACGTCGACCTTCGGCCTGGGCTGCGCCGGCCCTTGCGCCGGCAGCTCGACCGGCACCAGCGCGAGCGCCACGATCAAGGCAGCGAAGGATCGGCCGAGCCGGCCGGTGCGGCACGCGCCCATGCTCAGTCCACCTTGCTGTCGATGCGGTTGCCGTTGTTGTCGACACCGACGATGCGCAGCGGCCCGGGGGGCGGCTTGGCAAAGTCGAACGACAACACCGGGTTCTCGCTGACCGGCTCGAAGGTCTGCAGGCGCAGCAGTTCGCGGTCGGCACCGTCGCGCACCGACAGCCGCGTCACGTAGAAGGCCGGGATGCCGTTGACCAGGCCGGTGTCCATCGGGTGCATCACCCTCACCCGCAGCCGCGCACCGGCGTCGGACCCGGGCACGGCGCTGTACAGGCGCCCGCTCACCTGCCCCAGCGTCTGCGACCAGCTGCCATCGGCCCGCGTGGCGCCCGACACCGTGCAGCCGCCGCCGGCCGAATCGACCCAGGTGCCGCCGACGTGCCACACCCCATCGGCCGTGAGCGCCAGCGCACGCACCGGCGACGCCTGCTCCAGCTTGAAGCGGAAGCTCACCGCAGGCTGCGCCGAGACGGGTTGCAGCTCGAGCACCTTGCGGATCGGGTTGCGATCGACCAGCACCATCAGCCGCTGCACGCCGGGCAGGTCGGTCGAGACGGTGACGGGCACGTTCATCGGGTCTTCGGCGAAGGCCGGGCCCTGCACCTTCACGCGCGGGTCGAATTGCACCCGCGCATCACGGCCAAGGAAGTCCTTCTTCAGCTCCAGCCACTGGAAGGACTTGTACGGATCGCCACCGAAGGCATCGTCGGCACGCGCGGCCCGGGCCAGCACGGCGCCGAAGGACACGGCGAGAACACTGCGGCGTGAGGGCATGGGTGGTCGGCGTGTCAGAAGGCCTTGTTCCAGCGCAGCGACAGCAGCGCGCTGCGCGGTGCGCCGGGCTCGAAGAACCGGCGGTTGCCGTCGTTGACGATGACGCTGCCCACGTGGGTGCGATCGGCCAGGTTGTCCACCCGCACCAGCGTCTGCAGCGTGCCGGCGTCGCCCAGCGGCCAGTCGTGGCTCCAGCGCAGGTGGATCAGGCCGAAGCCATGCGCGAAGTCCTGGTTGGTGTCGTTGGCCGCGGTCTTGGCCTGCCCGCGAAGCTCCAGCGCCCACTCGCCCGGCAGCATGCCCGGCTTCCAGGCCAGTTCGGCCCAGCCCAGCGCGCGCTGCGTGCCGGCGATGACGTTGCCCGCGGCCACCCGCACGTTGGGCGTGGTGCAAGGCACCGCCGTGCAGGTGAGGTAGCCGTTGCGGTATTGCGCGTGCAGCGCCGACACCGACACCTGCGCCCGCAGGGCCTTCGACACGCGCCAGATGGCCGACAGCTCGCCGCCGTAGCGACGCGTGCTGTCCACGTTCTTGAACACCGAGCGGCCTCCCGCATTGGCGATGACGCCGATCTCGTTGGACGTGTTGACGAGGAACAGCGCCGCGTCCACGTCGACATCGCCGCTGCGCCACTTGCTGCCCAGCTCGAACTGCCGGCTGGTCTGGCCCGTCAGGCCGAAGTTGACGCCGCTGTTGTTCACGGTATAGGCCAACTCGCCCAGCGTGGGCGATTCGAAGCCGCGCGCCATGCTGGCGTGCAACGTCCACTGCGGCTGCAGCTTCCAGCGCACGCCCACCACCGGGTTGGTGTAGCTGTAGGCCAGGCTGCCGGAATCGTCGAGGTTGGCGCCGCTGACGTAGCGGTCATTCACACTCACCTCGACCCGGCCGCTGCGCACGCCGGCCGTGGCCGACACCGCCGGCGACAGCGCCCACTCGGCCTGCACGAAGGCATCGCGCGAGGTGGCGGTGTTGGCCTCGTCGCGGCGCAGGTTGCCCAGAACGCCGATGGCCGTGGGCGCGGTGGGCGCGCCGGTGAAGTTCTCGAAGCCGCGGCGGTCGTCGCGCTGGCGGTCGTAGACCAACCCGGCGGTCACGTCGACGCCGGTCCAGCCCAGGCGCACGCGCGCCTCGGCGCCGTCGTACAGGCGGTCGAAATCGACCACGCCGCCGCCGTGGCGCTGCGACGAGGCGATGGTGCTGCGTTGTGTCGTCGCCGGGATGGCCAGGTACTGCGTGACGCCGCGAGAGCCGGTGTACGCACTCAGCGAGGTCTCGCGCAGCGGGCCGGCGCCATCGAAACGGTGCCGCCAGTTGACGCCCGCCTGCGACTGTCGGATGGTCTTGCGGGTGTCGAAATCGATGGCCACCTGCGCCGTCTGGCGCGGGTTGGCGGCAAAGGCTTCGGGGGTCAGGCCCAGCGGGTCGTCGGCTTTCTGGTTGTGGTCGCTGACCAGCAGGACCACGGTGTCGCGCTCGCCCTGCCACCCCAGGCGCACGTTGGCCAGCGTGCGGTCGGCCGCGCTCTGCGGGCGGAAGCCGTCGAGTTCCATCGCCGACAGGTTCACGCGCAGGTCGAAACCGCCGCCGAGCGGAGCGGCCAACGAGCCGCGCACCTGGTGCAGGCCGAAGCTGCCGACATCGCCGGCCAGTTCCACCCGGCGTTCGCGCGCGGGGGCACCGAACACAGCGATGACGCCGCCCGAGCTGTTGCCGTACAGCACCGAGAACGGCCCGCGCAGCACCTCGACGCGTTGCGCACCGGCAAGGTCGAAGTGGGCCACCTGGCCCTGGCCGTCCGGGCCGGTGGCCGGGATGCCGTCGCTGTACAGCCGCAGGCCGCGCACGCCGAAAGTGGCGCGGGCGCCGAAGCCGCGCGAACTGATCTGCAGGTCTTGCGCATAGTTGTTGCGGTTGGCCACCACCAGGCCCGGCACACGTCCCAGGGCCTCGGACAGGTTGACCATCGGGCCGGCGTTGCGCAGGTCATCGGCGCCGACGGCGCTGATTGCGAACGGTGCATCGACGATGCGCTGGCCCTGCACCGAACCGGTGACGACGACGGTGGAGACAGCATCGGACTGGGCCAGGGCGCCGAAGGCGGCGCAGCCGATGCACAGGGCCAGGACGGTGGGCCGCAGGGGGGCCGAAGAAGACAAGGCGTGCACGTTTTCGGGGGCAGAGAAGGTCATGACCGAATGACACCGCGTCCTGACGTGCGCACAAAGCCCGAGTTTTCCCGCGGAGTGCGCCAAATGTGACCAATTTCGGCTCGACTTTGGTATGGTTCTCCGTGGCAGCGCTCGGCGCTGCGCCAGCGGGAGCTCATCATTCAAGCAGTAGATTGTTGCGACCCCGTCGCCTTCGCGTCGGACCGTCGATCGCGCACCGACCGTCGCTCCGGCACCACAGCGTTGGCCATCACCTCCCCATGACCCGCATCTATCTGGTCGACGACCAGCTCATCCTCCGCGACGGACTGCAGGCGCTACTCGAGGCGGCCGGCCACGAGGTCATCGGCGCGAGCAGCGATCCCACTCAGTGCATCGTCGAAGCGCAGCAACGCCATGCCGAGGTGATGCTGCTCGACCTCGGCCTGGGCGAACGCTCGGGTTTCGAGGTGCTGCAAGAGCTGAAACGGCGCAGTGCCACGGTCCGCGCGCTGGTGCTCACGATGTCGGCACAGCCGCGTCACGTGGCCGACGCCGTGCGCATGGGCGCCGCCGGCTACGTGCTGAAGGATGCCGGCGCCGCCGAGTTGCTCGAAGCCATCGACACCGTGGCCGCGGGTCGCCGCTACTTCGGCCCGCAGGTGGCCGACCTGGCCCTGCAGGCGCTCACAGATGATGCGCCGCCCGACCGCTTCGCCACGCTGTCGCCCCGCGAGCGCCAGATCGTCACCATGGTGGTCAATGGCCTCAGCAGCGCCGCCATCGGCACGCAGCTTCACCTGTCGCCCAAGACGGTGGACACCTACCGCAGCCGCATCATGTCCAAGCTGGGGGTCAACGGCGTCACGGCGCTGGTGCGCCTGGCCGTGCGCGAAGGCCTGGTCGAGAACTAGACCGGGCTGGTGCGGCAGCCTGCGGCCGGCGCCCCGCCTCACCAGACGCAGCTGCGAAAGCCGCTGAACAGCTCATCCCTGGCGCCCGCGGCGAACCGTCGCGCCCCCGGGTGCCGCAAGCGCGGCACCGTGGCCGCCGACGCCCCCCGCATCACCCGCCCCCCGGGCCTGGCCGGCAGCGCATCCAGCCGCGCTGGCCCGTCGACCTGCCCGGGCCAGGGCCGTGCGGTACCCGCCACCCATTCGAAGCCATCGCCCCAGGCGAAGCCGCGGGGCCCGGCCACCGACACCGCCAGCGCCCATTCGGCCTCGGTGGGCAGGCGGCGTCCGGCCCAGCGGCACCAGGCGTCGGCCTCGAACCAGGCCACGTGCAGCGCCGACTGCCCGCCCGGCACGCGCTGGGCCCGCCCCCCGGCATGCACCAGCACCCCACCGGTGAACTGCTCCACATAGCGCGGCGCACGGCGCTGCGTGGCCTCGACCCAGTCCCAGCCCTCGGGCGACCACCAGCGTGGCTCGTCGTAGCCGCCATCGGCGGCGAACTCGGCAAACTGCGACCAGCACACCGGCTGGGCATCGATCTCGAACTCGGGCACCGCCACCTCGAACGCCGGCCGTTCGTTGTCGGGCGCAAAGGCACCGCCCGGCGTGCCCAGGCACACCGTCTGGGCCCCGAACCCCAGCGCATCACGGCGAGGCCGGGGCGGTGGCACAGGCAGCAGGTGCGCATCGTCGGGCAGCGGCAAGCCGACGGCCCGCGCCAATGCGGCCAGCGTCTCGGCGCTGCGGTCCTCGTGCAGCAGCGCCAGGCGAAAAAAGTACAGGCCCGCGGGTTCGGGACTGGCCTTGTCGAGCAACTCGAGCGTGGTGTCGAGCGTGGCGGCCAGGTAGCTGCGCAGGCCGTCCTGGTAGTCGGCCACCCGCACCCAACGCTCGAGCGGCGTGCAGGCACCGGGCGCAAACCAGCCGTCGGCCTGCGGTTCGATCGAAGCCAGGCGCGGGCCCCCGGGGTCGGCCGCAGGGCCACGGCCACGCTGCACCAGCCGCGAGATCCAGGCCTCCTGGAACCAGGCCGCGTGGCCGATGGTGAAGGCCGGCGGATCGAAGCCAGCCAGCGCCTCGCCCGGCGTGAAGCCCTCGAAGGCGGACAGCCAGCGCAACGTGCGGTTGCGTGCGTCCATCAGCGCCAGGGACAACCACTCGGCCCCGGCCTCGCGCAGGCCCCGGGGATCGTGGACGTCGGCGCCCCGGAAGCTCGACGGCACGCTCATCTCCGCAGTTCAGGAACCCTGGCGCATCCGCGACAGCTCGCGGGCGCGTGCCGCGCCCGCCGCGCTGCGCGCGGGCCTATGCGCGCTCGATGCGCATTCTGGCGCTGTGGTTGTGACAACACTCACTTGCCGCCGGCAAGTGAGTCGTTGCCGCAAGACCAGCCGGGCGCGTGCCGCGCCCGCCGCGCTGCGCGCGGGCCTATGCGCGCTCGATGCGCGCATAGGCGCTGTGATTGTGAATGCTCTCGAAGTTCTCGACGTCGACCGTGTAGGCACCGATGCGCGCATCGGCGTCGAGCTTCAGCGCCACGTCGCGCACCAGGTCCTCGACGAACTTGGGGTTCTCGTAGGCGCGCTCGGTGATCCATTTCTCGTCCGGGCGCTTGAGCAGCGGCCAGATCTCACTGGACGCCGACTCCTCGGCGAAGCGCACCAGTTCGTGCCATTCGATGGCCTGGCGCAGCTCGACGCGGATCGTGACCAACGATCGCTGGTTGTGCGCGCCGTAGTCGGAGATCTCCTTCGAGCACGGACACAGGCTCTTCACCGGCACGCCCACCTCGGCCCACACACGGGTGGTGCCGCCGCGGGTCTCGGCGATCCAGCGGCCCTGGTAGTCGAGCAGGCTCTGCACGCCCGACACTGGCGCGCGCTTGCGCAGGAAGAACGCGAAGCGCGACTCGATGCGGCCCTCCTGCGCGCCCAGCAGTTCGAGCATGGCCGCCAGTTGGTCGCGCAGCAGCACCGCATCGACCGGCGCGGCGAGGCGGTCGAGCCAGGCCACGAAGCGCGACATGTGGGTGCCCTTCTTGTCGGCGGGCAGCGCCACGTCGAGGTCCCACTGCGCGGTGGTCTGTTGCGGCTGCCCGGCCACCCGCAACGTGAGCGGCCAGCGCACATCCTTGACGCCGACACGCTGGATGGCGACGTGGCGTTCGTCACGCTCACTTTGGGTGTCGGGGATGTGGAGGGCGTCGGTGAGGTTGGTCATGGTCTTGCTCGGCACACGCGCGAGCATGACACCGAATGAGGATTCCTGCCCTGCGACGGTCTTGCCGCATGGTTGGTGGGACGGGTGCGACGGACGCTCGAGCCCTCAGTCGTTGACCGCCGGCCGCACCAGCGACAGGTGGGCACCGAAACGCTTGCGCACCGACAGCTCGATGCCGGCCGCATCGAGCCCGATCAGCGACAGCAGCTTGGCCGGATCGCCCTGCTCGATGAAGGTGTCGGGCAGACCGAGCTGCAGCATCGGCATCTGCAGGCCGGCGGCCATCAGGCACTCGCCCACCGCACTGCCCGCACCCCCCATGACGCAGCCTTCCTCGATGGTGACCAGCGCATCGTGCGTGCGCGCCAGGTCGGCCACCAGGGCCTGGTCGAGCGGCTTGACGAAGCGCATGTCGGCCACCGTGGCGTCCAGCGCCTCGGCCGCCACGAGCGCGGGGTGCAGCAAGGTGCCGAAGGCCAGTATCGCGATGCGACGGCCCTGCCCCGATGCCACGCCGGAGCGCCGTCGCACCTCGCCGCGGCCCCACGGCAGTGTCTCGAAGCCGGCGGACACGGCCTGGCCCGTGCCGGCGCCACGCGGGTAGCGCACGGCCACCGGGCCGTCGTGGGCATAGGCGGTGGACAGCGCCTTGCGGCACTCGTTCTCGTCCGACGGGGCGATCAGCGCCATGTTCGGCACGCAGCGGACGAAGGCGATGTCGTAGGCACCGCAGTGCGTGGGGCCGTCGGCCCCGACGATGCCGGCCCGGTCGAGCGCGAACACCACCGGCAAGTTCTGCAAGGCCACGTCGTGGATCAGCTGGTCGTAGCCGCGCTGCAGAAAGGTGGAATAGATGGCCACCACCGGCTTCATGCCCTCGCAGGCCAGGCCCGCGGCGAAGGTGACGGCGTGCTGCTCGGCGATGCTCACGTCGTGGTAGCGCGACGGGAAGCGCTTTTCGAACTCGACCATGCCGGAGCCTTCGCGCATCGCCGGCGTGATGCCGACCAGGCGCTCATCGGCCGCGGCCATGTCGCACAGCCATTGTCCGAAGACCTGGGTGAAGGTCAGTTTGGGTGGCGTGGCGGGTTTCTTGAATCCCTCCGCCGGATCGAACTTGCCGGAGGCCGCGTGGTACTGCACAGGATCGGCCTCGGCCAGCTTGTAGCCGTAGCCCTTCTTGGTGACGACGTGAAGAAACTGCGGGCCCTTGCGGTCGCGCAGGTTCTCGAGCGTGGGCACCAGCGCGTCGAGGTCGTGGCCGTCGATCGGCCCGACGTAGGTGAAGCCCAGTTCCTCGAAGATGGTGCCGGGCACGACCATGCCCTTGGTGTGCTCCTCGAAGCGCCGCGCCAGCTCGTACAGCGGCGTGTTGCGCAGCACGGACTTGGCGCCCTGGCGCGCGGCCTCGTAGAAGTTGCCACTCATCAGGCGGGCCAGGTGCTTGTTCAGCGCGCCCACCGGCGGCGAGATCGACATGTCGTTGTCGTTGAGGATCACCAGCACGTCGGCCGGCCACGCGCCGTGCGGTGCGCCGGCGTGGTTGAGCGCCTCGAAGGCCATGCCGCCGGTAAGGGCTCCGTCGCCGATGACGGCCACCGCGCGGCGCTTCTCGCCCTTGAGCTTGGCCGCATGGGCCATGCCCAGCGCCGCCGAGATGGACGTGGACGAGTGCGCCGTGCCGAAGGCGTCGTACTCGCTCTCGTCGCGCCGCGGAAAGCCGCTGAGTCCGCCCAGCTGGCGCAGCGTGTCCATTCGACCGCGGCGGCCGGTGAGCACCTTGTGCGGGTAGGTCTGGTGGCCCACGTCCCACACGATGCGGTCGTGCGGCGTGTTGAAGACGTGGTGCAGCGCGATCGTCAGCTCCACCGTGCCGAGGTTGGACGACAGGTGGCCGCCGGTGCGGCCCACGCTCTGCAGCACGAACTCGCGCAGCTCGCGGGCCAGCTTTTCGAGTTCGGGGCGCGACAGGCGCCGCACATCGGCGGGACCGGCGATGGTGTCGAGGAGGGAGTAGGTCATGGGTTCCGTGGCTCAGCAGTCGCGGTCGACCACCAGATCGGCCAGCATGCCCAGCCGGGCGCAGGCCGGCAGGCCGCTGCGCTCCAGCGCCTGGTGCGCCGCGCGGCGCAGCGACTGCGCCTCGGCGCGCGCGGCCTCGAGGCCGAGCACGGTGACGTAGGTGGGCTTGCCTTGGTGGGCGTCCTTGCCGGCGGTCTTGCCCAGCTTGTCGGACGGTTGGGTCGCGTCGAGGATGTCGTCGACGACCTGGAAGGCCAGCCCGATGGCCGCGCCGAAATCGCCCAGCGCCCGCCAGGCCTCGGCATGGGTCGGGCCGGTGGCCGCCCCCATCAGCACGCTGGCCTGCAGCAGTGCGCCGGTCTTGCGCCGGTGCATGTCGCGCAACTGGGCCTCGTCGAGCGGTTGGCCGATGCTGGCCAGGTCGATGGCCTGCCCGCCGGCCATGCCGGCCGAGCCCGCCGAGCGGGCCAGCAGGCCGCACAGCCGGGCCTGCAGCACCAGCGGCATCTCGGACTCGGGCGGCGTGAGCACCTCGAAGGCCAGCGCCTGCATCGCGTCGCCGGCGAGCATGGCACCGGCCTCGCCGTAGCGCACGTGCACGGTGGGCTTGCCACGCCTTAGCACGTCGTTGTCCATGCAGGGCATGTCGTCGTGCACCAGCGAGTACGCGTGGATAAGCTCCACCGCAGCAGCCGCACGCAAGGCCGCACCCGGGTGGCCCTGCACGGCCTCGCAGGCCGCCAGCACCAGCATCGGCCGCAGGCGCTTGCCGCCATCGAGCACGCCGTAGCGCATGGCCTCGCCCAGCGCGGCCGGCGCATCGCCCGGCACCCAGGCCTCCAGGCTGCGCTCGGTGCGCGCCAGGGCGTCGCGCATCCAGGCATCGAAGGTGTCCGGGGCGTTCATGTCGGCGACCATTCCTTCAGCTGCCCGCCTTCGAACACCTTGACCTGGGCCTCCACGGCCTGCAGGCGCGTGCGGCAGAAATCCAGCAGGAAGGCGGCCCGGCGGTAGTTGTCCAGCAGCCCGTCGAGCGGCATCTGCGCCGATTCCATGGCCTGCACCAGGCGTTCGAGCTCGGCCAGGGCCGCCTCGTAGCTGGCAGGTTCGGGGGCGTCGGTGGGGCGGTCTGTCATCGGCTTCGGCACGGCGGGAAGTTTGATTTTAGTCGCCACCGGCGCCCCGCCCTGACCCCTTGGCTACAATCCCATGCATGGCCGCCAGTGCCTCGAGTCTGGCGGCCATGTTCTTGATGAGACCCATCCCGCGGGGCCACCGGGTGGGGGGTTGAGACATCCTTTCTGGAGCACCTGGGGATCATGTCGGACCTGAGCACACGTCTCGAAGCTCTGGCGCGCGGTGACACGAGCACCCGTTCGCAGCTTTCGGTTTCCACCTATTTCGCCGACGACCTGCATCGCCGCGAGATGGAGCTGATCTTCCAGCACGGACCCCGCTACCTCGGACACGAGCTGGCGGTGCCCGAAGTCGGAGATTTCTACGCCTTGCCGCAAGAGGGCGAAGGCCGCGCCATGGTGCGCACCGCCGAGGGCGTGGAGCTGATCTCCAACGTCTGCCGACACCGCCAGGCGCTGATGCTGCGCGGCCGCGGCCATACCAAGAACAACATCGTCTGCCCACTGCACAGGTGGACCTACGACCTGCAGGGCAAGCTGCTGGGCGCGCCGCTGTTCGAGAAAGACCCCTGCCTGCACCTGCAGCGCTACCGCACCCGCACCTGGAACGGCATGGTGTTCGAGGACAACGGCCGCGACATCGGCGCCGAACTGGGCCACGTCGGCCCGAAGGCCGACCTCGACTTCACCGGCTACGTGCTCGACAAGGTGCACCTGCACGAGTGCGCCTACAACTGGAAGACCTTCATCGAGGTCTACCTCGAGGACTACCACGTCGGGCCCTTCCACCCCGGGCTGGGCCGCTTCGTCAGCTGCTCCGACCTGCGCTGGGAGTTCAGCCGGCACCACTCGGTGCAGACGGTGGGCATCAACGATTCGCTGCGCCAGGCCGGCTCGCCCGCCTACAAGCGCTGGCACGAGGCGGTGCTGGCGCTGGGCAACGGCCAACCGCCCAAGCAGGGCGCGATCTGGCTCACCTACTACCCCAACATCATGGTCGAGTGGTACCCGCACGTGCTGGTGGTGTCCACGCTGTACCCCAAGGGGCCGCAGAAGACGCTGAACATGGTGGAGTTCTACTACCCCGAGGAGATCGCCGCCTTCGAGCGCGAGTTCATCGAGGCCGAGCAGGCCGCCTACATGGAAACCTGCATCGAGGACGACGAGATCGCCCTGCGCATGGACGCCGGCCGCAAGGCGCTGATGGAACGCGGCGACGACGAGGCCGGCCCGTACCAAAGCCCGATGGAAGACGGCATGCAGCACTTCCACGAGTGGTACCGCCGCGTGATGGGCATGGGCCGCGCGTCCTGGTAGGAATGCGCCCGGCGCGTCATCGAAAAAGGGCCGCAGCAATGCGGCCCTTGTTCATTCCGGTGGGCGCAGATCAGGGCTGGTAGACCCAGGCGCCCTTGCTGATCTTGACCATCACGCGGGCGCGTTGGTCCAGGCCGTTGTGGTCGTTGGCCGACATGTTGAAGATGCCGTGCGCGCCCGCCACTTCCTTGGTGGCCTCCAGCGCGTCGCGCAGCGCGGCGCGGAAGGCCGGCGTGCCAGGCTGGGCCTTCTTCAACGCGGCGGTGGCGGCCGCCTGCACCACCAGGCCCGCGTCCCAGGCGTGCGCGCCGAAGGTGGACACGCTGCCCTTGCCGAACTTGGCCTCGTAGGCCGCCACGTAATCCAGCGCGGTCTTGCGCGCGGGGTGGCTGGCCGGCAGCTGGGCGGCCACCAGCACCGGCCCGGCCGGCAGCAGCGTGCCTTCGCCATCGGCACCGACCACGCGCAGGAAGTCGTTGTTGGCCACGCCATGGGTCTGGTAGATCTTGCCGGCGTAGCCGCGCTCCCTCAGCGTGCGCTGCGGCAGCGCTGCCGGCGTGCCCGACCCGCCCACCAGGATGGCCTGCGGGCTGGCGCCCAGCAGCTTGAGCACCTGCCCGGTGACCGAGGCGTCGGTGCGGTTGAAGCGCTCGCTCGCCACCACGTTGATGCCCTTGAGCGCCGCCGCCTTGCCGAACTCCTGCGCCCAGCCTTCGCCGTAGGCATCGGCAAAGCCCACGTAGCCGACCGTCTTGATGCCGTTGTCGGCCATGTGCTGGGCGATGGCCAGCGCCATCATGATGTCATTCTGCGGCGTCTTGAAGGCCCACTTGCGCTTGGCGTCGACCGGTTCCACCACGCGCGAGGACGCGGCCAGCGAGACCATCGGCGTCTGGCTCTCGGCCACCACGTCGAGCATGGCCAGCGAGTTGGGCGTGGTGGTCGAGCCGATGATCACGTCGACCTTGCTTTCGGTGACCAGGCGGCGCACGTTGGCCACCGCGGCCGTGGTGTCGGACGCGTCGTCCAGCACGATGTAGTTCACCTTCTGGCCGGCGATGGTGCGCGGCATCAGCTCGACGGTGTTCTTCTCGGGGATGCCCAGCGAGGCCGCCGGGCCGGTGGCCGACAGCGTGACGCCGATGGTGATGTCGGCCTGCGCCGCCAGCGAGGCCAGCGCCAGGGCGGCAGCGAGCAGGGAACGGGTGAAGGTCATGGGGAGTGCTCCTGTGGTGTCTGTTTGAATCGATGGCCGCGGACGTCGCCGCGGCGGCGGGCCGTCAGCCGCCGGATCCGGCCCGGTGCACTGGTGCACCGCCGACCACCGGGCGTCCCTTCATCGTGTACGACCGACCGCGGAACTCGGCCACGCGCCGGCCATGCTGGTTGGTGACGACGATGTCGTACAGGCCGGTGCGGCCGGTCTTGTTCAACTCGCGCGCCACTGCCGTGAGCACGTCGCCTTCGTGCGACGGCGCCAGCAGGTCGACCGAGAAGCCGGAGGCCACGGTGAGCTCGTCGTAGGCGTTGCAGGCGTAGGCGAAGGCCGTGTCGGCCAGCGTGGTGACGAGACCGCCGTGGCAGATGGCAAAGCCGTTGAGCATGTCGGCGCGTACGGTCATGCTCACCGTCGCCCGCCCGGGACCGACCTCGCCCACCGTGATGCCCAGCGTGCGCAGCACGGTGTCGTTGACGAGCATGGCATCGCGCACGGCCTCGGCGGTCTGCTGCGGCGTTCGCTGGGGCGGGGTGGGTTCGGTCATGGTGGTGTGCAGAGGAACGGCAGGCTCGGTCGAGCCGGCTCGAGACAGGCCATGGTACCGGCTGCCGCCGTCACAGACGACCGGCCACCTTGCCCAGCAGTTCGATGAGCATGGCGTGCTCGGCACGGCTGAGCCGGTCCAGCAGTTCGCGCTCCATCGGGGCGGCGGCCTCGGCCGTGGCGCGGGCAATGCGGCCCCCTTCGGCCGTGAGCACGATGTTCTGCGAGCGGCGGTCGACCTGGCTGCGCTCGCGGCGGATGAGGCCGCGCTCCTGCAGGCGGTCGAGCAGCAGCGTCAGGTTCGGCGCCGACAGCGCCAGTGCCTGGATCAGCCGCTTGGGCGACAGCGGCCCGTTGGCCAGCAGCAGCATCAGCATCGAATACTCCACCTTGCGCAGGCCGTGCGGCTGGCCGATGTGGCGCTCGAACAGCGCATAGGTGACGACCGCGGCCTGGGCAATGTGGTAGCCCAGCACGTCGGTGAGCGGCCCCAGCGACAGCGACGCCGCCTCGTTCGGCCGGTCGGTGGGCAGGTCGGCCGTGGGCTCTGCCCCGGCAAGGTCGGACGTTCGGTCGGCGCGGGCCATGCGTGATTGTCAGGCCCAGGGCAGCACCGCATCGCGCCGCGCCGCGCGGGCCCAGTGCACCTGGGCCTGCGGCAGCAGCCAGTCGATGCCGAAGCGGGCCGACTGCAGCCATTGCGCCGGACTGCGTCCCCCGGCGACGGCGGACGGTTGCGGCTGCGCCGTCGCCCGCGCGATGCGGGCCCAGGCCCAGGCCATCAGCGCATGGCCGATGCCGTGCAGCAAGTCGTCGGCCACGCGCAGAGGCCAGTCGGGGTCGGCGTCGCGGCCCGCCAGCAGCGCCGCCATCGCGTCGCGCCAGGCCTGCAGTTGCCCGTCCAGCGCGTCGGCAAACGGCTGCAGCCCGGCCAAGGCCCGGCACGCCGCCACCTCCTGCGCCAGCAGCGCGATCAGCGCGGTCGCGCGTGCGCCGCCGTCGTCGAGCAGCTTGCGCTGCACCAGGTCCACCGCCTGGATCTCGTTGGTGCCCTCGTAGATCATCGCGATGCGGCTGTCGCGCACCGTCTGCTCGATGCCGAACTCGTGCACGTAGCCGTAGCCCCCCCACACCTGCAGGGCCTCGTCGGCGCTGCGGTGGCCGAGGTCGGTGAACAGCGCCTTGGCCACCGGCGTCAGCACCGCCACATGGCCACCCGCGGCGGCGCGTCGCTTGGCGTCCGGGTGCTGCTCGTGCTCGTCGAGCAGCAGCGCCGTCCAGTAGGCCAGCAGACGGCAGGCGTCGGTGCGGGCCTGCAGCGTGTGCAGGATGCGGCGCATCGCCGGGTGCCAGGCGATCGGGTCGGCCGGCGCGGGCGCGGCGCCCTCGGGCCGCACCGCCGCCCGCATCTGCACCCGCTCGGCGGCGTAGCGCCAGGCGTTCTGCGTCGCCGCCTCGAGGTGGCCGACGCCCTGCATCGCCACGTGCAGGCGCGCCGCATTCATCATCAGGAACATCGCCGCCAGGCCACGGTTCGGCTCGCCGACGAGCCAGCCCTGCGCGCGCTCGAAGTGCATCTGGCAGGTGGCGCTGCCCTTGATGCCCATCTTCTTCTCGACGCCGTCGCAGTGCACCGAATTGCGCGTGCCGTCGGGCAGCCACTTGGGCACCAACGCGAGCGACAGGCCCTTGGTGCCGCCCGGTGCGTCGGCCAGCCGGCACAGCACCAGGTGGACGATGTTGTCGGTGAGGTCGTGGTCACCGCCGGAGATGAAGATCTTGCCGCCAGTGACCGTCACCGTGGCGCCGTTGGCCGCCTCGGCGCCGCCCGCCAGGTCGGCGCGCGTGCGCACCAGGCCCAGGTCGCTGCCGGCCTGGGGTTCGGTGAGGCACATGGTGGTCAGCCACTCGCCCGAGGCGACCCGGGCGAGGTAGCGCTCGCGCAGGGCCGGCACGGCATGCGCGCGGATCACCTCGTAGGCGCCGTGCAACAGGCCGGGGTACATGGTCCAGGCGTGGTTGGCCGCGCACAGCATCTCGAACAGCGCCGCGTTCAGCAACTGCGGCAGGCCCTGGCCACCGGCATCGGGCGCGCAGGCCAGTGCGGGCCAGCCGCCGTCGACGAAGGCCCGGTAGGCCGCGGCATAGCCCGGGGGCGTGCGCACGCCCTCGGCCGACCAGTCGCAGCCCGCCAGGTCGCCGGGGGCGTTGGTGGGCGCGAGCACCTCGCACGCAAAGCGAGCGGCCTCTTCCAGCACCTGGCCGGCGGTGTCGGCATCGAGCGCCGCGAAGGCCGGCTGGGCCGCCCACGAGGCCGGCGCGTCCAGCACGCGGGTCATCAGGTGCAGCATGTCGGCCACGGGGGCCTGGTACGACCACATGGCGTGGGTCCTCTCGAAGGGACAGCGGGCCTCAGGCGTTCTTGCGGGCCGCGCCGAGGTAGGTTTCGATGACGCGCGGGTCGCCGGCGAGTTCACTGGCCGGCCCCTCCAGCACGATGGCGCCGGTTTCCAGCACGTGTCCGTGGTCGGCCACCTCCAGCGCCGCACGGGCGTTCTGCTCGACCAGCAGGATCGAGACACCCTGCTCGCGCAACTGGTCGATGATGCGGAAGATCTCGCGCACGATCAGCGGCGCCAGGCCCAGGCTGGGCTCGTCGAGCATCAGCAGCTTGGGCTGCGACATCAGCGCGCGGCCGACGGCCAGCATCTGGCGCTCGCCGCCCGACAGCGTGCCGGCCAGTTGCACGCGCCGCTCCTTCAGGCGCGGGAACAGCGTGTAGACGCGCTCCAGGCCGTCGCGCCAACCGGGCTGGCGCAGCTTCATCGGGCGGTAGCCACCCAGCACCAGGTTGTCCTCGACCGGCAGCGTGCCGAAGAGTTCGCGCTTCTCGGGTACCAGCGCCATGCCCAACATCACGCGTTCTTCCAGCGTGACGTCGGCCAGGTCGACGCCGTCGAAGACCACCCGGCCGCGCGACGGCAGCACCGCCATCAGCGCGTTCAGCAGCGTCGACTTGCCGGCGCCATTGGGGCCGATCACCGTGACCACCTGGCCGCGCGTCAGCCCGAAGCCGATGCCGGTCAGCACCTCGGCACGGCCGTAGCCGGCGTGCAGGTCGCTCACTTCGAGCAATGGGATCGTCATGTCAGTGCTCCGTGCCGAGGTAGGCGGCGCGCACCACCGGGCTGGCCTGCACCTCCTCAGGCGTGCCTTCGATCAGCCGGGTGCCGAACTCCATCACGACGATGCGGTCGGTCAGGCCCATCACGAACTCCATGTCGTGCTCGACCAGCAGGATGCTCATGCCCTCGGACTTCAGCTGGCGCAGCACGTCGGACAGTGCCTGCTTCTCCTTGTGGCGCAGTCCCGCGGCGGGTTCGTCCAGCAGCAGCAGCGCGGGGTCGGTGGCCAGGGCGCGGGCAATCTCCATCAGGCGCTGCGGGCCCAGCGCCAGGTTGCCGGCCAGCTCGTGCATCTGCCCGGCCATGCCGATGCGCTGCAGTTGTCGCTCGGCCTCGGCGAACAGCGCGCGCTCCTCGGCGCGGTCGAGCCGCAGCATCGCGCGCAGCGTGCCCGAGCTGCTGCGCAGGTAGCCGCCCAGCGCGACGTTTTCGAGCACCGTCATCTCGGGGATCATCTTCACGTGCTGGAAGGTGCGCGACACGCCGCGCCGCGCGATCTCGCGCGACGGCAGCCCGGCCACCGATTCGCCGCGGAAGCGCACGTTGCCGCGGGTGAGCGACAGCACGCCGGTGACCAGGTTGAAGGTGGTGGACTTGCCGGCGCCGTTGGGCCCGATCAGCCCGACGATGTCGCCCGCGCGCACCTGGAAGCTCACGTCGTTGACCGCCACCAGGCCGCCGAATTCCTTGCGCACCTGGTCCACGTCCAGCAGCAGTTCGCCGGGCTGCGGCTTGTCGCGCGAGACCAGCGGCGCGGCACCCTGCCAGTCGCGCACGCGGGCCGACGCCGGGAACCAGCGGGTCACGAAGGTCCACAGGCCGTCGGGCACGTACTTCAGCACGCCGATCAGCACCAGACCGAAGACCACGATCTCGAAGTTGCCGCTGGTGCCGATGAGCCTGGGCAGCACCACCTGCAACTGGTCCTCGACGATCTTCACCACGCCGGCGCCGAGGAACGCGCCCCACACGTGGCCGATGCCGCCGAGCACGGCCATGAACAGGTACTCGATGCCCTTGTGGATGCCGAAGGGCGACGGGTTGACGGTGCGCTGGAAGTGCGCAAACAGCCAGCCCGACACGGCGGCCAGCACCGCCGCCAGCACGAAGGCGATGACCTTGTAGCGGAAGGTGGATACGCCCATCGCCTCGGCCATCGTGGTCCCGTTCTTGATCGCGCGGATGGCGCGGCCGGGGCGCGAATCGAGCAGGTTCGTCACCGCCAGCGCCGAGGCCAGCGCGATGGCCCAGATCAGCACGTAGATGCCGCGGCCGCTGCCCAGGCTGAAGCCGGCCAGCGAGATCGGCGGCACGCCCAGGATGCCGTCGTACTTGCCCAGCCAGTCCATGTTGGCCATGGTGTAGTTCAGCGCCAGGCCCCAGGCGATGGTGGCCAGCGGCAGGTAGTGCCCCGACATGCGCAGCGTGATGGCCCCCAGCAGCAGCGCCACCGACACCGACAGCGCCACGCCGATGAACAGCGTGAGCCACGGCGAGACGCCCAGCTTCGTCGACAGGAAGGCCGCCGTGTAGGCGCCCACGCCGACGAAGGCCGCCTGGCCGAACGAGGTGAGCCCGGCCACGCCGGTGAGCAGCACCAGGCCCAGCGAAACGATGGCATACAGCCCGATCGAGTTGAGCTGGGTGATCCAGAAGTCGGGCAGCGGCAGTGCCGGCAAGGCCAGCATCACGGCCGCGAAGAGCGGGAAGTGCAAGCGCCGTGGCATGTCAGTACCGCCCGGCCGTCCGAAGGGACTGACGCGCCCCTCGGGGGCTGCGAACGCAGTGAGCTTGGGGCCGTTTCACTTCAGTGCTCCTCGGTGTGCGGGTCGCGCAGCGAGCGCCACAGCAGCACGGGGATGATCGAGCCGAACACGATCACCTCCTTGAATGCGCTGGCCCAGAACGATCCAAAGCTCTCGAGCAGGCCCACGCACAGTGCGCCCAGCAGCGCCTGCGGGTAGCTGGACAAGCCGGCGAACACCGCGGCGACGAAGCCCTTCAGCCCGATCAGGAAGCCCGAGTCGTAGAACACCGTGGTGGTCGGCCCGATCAGCAGGCCCGACAGCGCGCCGATGAAGGCCGCCACGGTGAAGGTGGCGCGGCCGGCACCGTCGGTGGAGATGCCCATCAGCCGCGCGCCCAGCCGGTTGATGGCGGTGGCGCGCAGCGCCTTGCCGTGCAGCGTGCGTTCGAAGAACAGCCACAGCGAGACGATCAGCGCCGCCGAGGCCATGAAGATGATCAGGGTCTGGCCGCTGAAGGTGAGCGGGCCGACGTTGAAGCGCGCGTCCCAGAAGCTGGGGTTGCGGAAGCCCTCGGCACCGAAGAAGAACAGCCCCAGCCCGGTGAGCGCGAAGTGCACGCCGACCGACACGATCAGGAGCACCAGCACGCTGGCGTCGGCCAGCGACTGGTAGGCCAGGCGGTAGATCAGGCCGCCGAAGGGAGTGACGACCGCCAGTGTCAGCAGCGCCTGCACCAGCAGCGGCGGGTTCTGCGGCGCCGCCCACACCACCAGCGCCGACACGGCCACCGGGTAGGCCAGCGTGCGCAGCGCGGCCAAGGCCACACGCGCCAGCTGCTGGCCGCGCTGCAGGCCCTGCACCAGGTCGGTCACTGCCGCCGCACCGGCCAGCACCAGCAGGAACCACACCGTGCCGGGCACCTTGCCGAGTTGCAGCATGGCCAGCGTGAGCGCGCCGAAGGCCACGTACTCGCCCTGCGGGATGTAGATCACCCGCGTGACGGCGAACACCAGCACCGTGGCCAGCGCCAGCAGCGCGTACACCGCGCCGTTGGTCACGCCGTCGAGCGTGAGGATGCTTGCGATCGAGAAGTCCATCGGGGCCTCTGCGCCGGTTGCCCGGGCGGTGATGGGGAGATCGACGCCGGCTCGCGCCGGGCCGGTCGACAGGGCATGCAGTGGCCCGCCGGGTGGCGGGCCCGTCGCGGCCTTCGGACCGCCCAGAGGCGGGCCGAAGGCCGTGAGCTCAGTTGGCCAGCGCCCAGTCGGCGTTGACCACCTTCAGCATCACGCCGGTCTCGAGCGTGTAGCCCCAGTGGTCGTCCTTGGTCCAGTTCATGATGCCGTGCGCGAACACCGTGCGGCCCATGCCCTCGATGGCATCCTTCAGCGCCGCGCGGAACTCCTTGGTGCCGGGCTTGGCCTTCTTCAGCGCCACCGGCACGGTCTTCTCCAGCACCACGAGCGCGTCGTAGGCATGGCCGGCGAACTGGTTGCGCGAGCCGGCGCCATAGGCCTTCTCGTACTTGGCGACGAAGTCCATCGCCACCTTCTTGCTCGGGTGCGCGTCGGGCAGCAGTTCGCCCACCACAGCCGGGCCGGAGACGACGAAGGCGCCTTCGACGTCCTTGCCGCCGACGCGCATCAGGTCGCGCGTGGCCGCCGCATGCGTCTGGTAGATCTTGCCCTTGTAGCCGCGCTCGACGACGGCCTTGTGCGGCATCGCCGCGCCCGAACCCGAGGCCACGATGAGCATCGCGTCGGGGTTGGCCGCGGTGAGCTTGAGGGCCTGTGCGGTGACGCCGGTGTCCGAGCGCGCGAAGCGCTCGGTGGCCACGATCTTGATGCCGTTCTTCTCGCCCTCGGCGGTGATGGCCTTCAGCCACTGCTCGCCGTAGGCGTCGGTGTAGCCCAGGAAGCCCACCGTCTTGACGCCCTGCTTCTTCATCAGGCCGACCATCGCATGGGCCATCACGTCGTTGGACTGCGGCAGGCGGAAGGTCCAGCCGTCCTTGCCGGGCGGCAGGCCGATCGGCGAGGCGGCCAGTTGCACCGTGGCCGATTCGGCGGCGACGTCGGCGATCGGGATGGCCACCGGCGTGGCGGCCGAGCCGATGATCAGGTCGACCTTGTCCTCGGTGACGAAGCGGCGCGCGTTCTGCACGCCCTTGGTCGGGTCGGTGGCGTCGTCGAGGATGATGACGTTGAGCTTCTCGCCAGCGATGCTGGCCGGCCAGAGCTTGAACTGGTTCTGCATCGGGATGCCCAGGCCCGAGGCCGGGCCGGTCAGCGGCAGCGTGATGCCGATGGTGATGTCGGCCAGCGCCGGTGCCGCCGCCAGCAGGGTGGCCGCTGCGGCCACCAGGGTCTTGATGAACTTCATGGAGGTGTCTCCTTCTGGGTGGGGTGGGGGCGACTCAGAGGCACAGCGCCTTGATGTCTTCGGGGATCGGTATGGCCTTGATGCGGTCGGGATCGGCCGGGTCGCGCACGACGAATGCACGCACCTCGGTGCCTTCGCACAGCAGGTCGTCGCCGCGGCGCACCACATGGCGGTGGAGGAAGGTCTTGACGGCCCACTCCTCGACGGTGGTGTGCACCTCGATCGTCTGGCCATAGGTGGCGGGCTTCATGAAGCGGGTGTGGATCTCGAGCAGCGGCGTGCCGACGATGCCGCGCGTCTTGACCAGCTCGCGCCAGGGCGGCACACCACAGGCCATGAAGAAGGCGAGCGAGGACTGGTCCATCCACTTCGAGAAGTTGGGAAAGAACACGATGCCTGCGGGGTCGCAGTCGCCGAAGCACACGTCGACGCGGTGGACGTGCACTTTGCTCATTGGGTTCTCCCGATCGCCGTGGGGCGCGTGGTCGCGGCGGTCATGCTCAGTCCTTGCGCGGCAGGATCAGGAACGGATCGGCCTCGCGGCCCTCGTACAGCGCCTCCACCAGCGAGGCGCGGTGGGTGAGTACCGCGCGCTGGTTGATCGAGCCCTTGTCGGTGACCTCGCCATGGTCGATCGACGGCGGCTCGGCCAGCACGTGCAGGCGGGCGACTCGGCTGGCGCTGCCGGTCGACTCGCGCCACAAGCGGTCGGCCAGCACCTGGAAGAAGGCCCGCACCGCCGGGTGGTGCAGCACCTCGGGCATCGGCGTGCCCTCGGGCAGGCCGGCCAGGCGGCGGCATTCGTCAGGCCGCGGGAAGATCATCGCGCCGACGTCGTCGCGGTTCAGACCGGTGATCACCGCGTCCTGCACGCAGGGGTCGCCCGCCAGCGTGATGCGCGCGCGCAGCGGGCCGACGCTGACGAAGGTGCCGGTGGACAGCTTGAAATCCTCGGCGGTGCGGCCGTCGAACATCAGGCCGCGGCCGGGGTGGTCGGCATCGATCCAGCGGGCGGCGTCGCCGGTGCGGTAGAAGCCTTCGTCGTCAAAGGCCTCGCGCGTCTGCTCGGGCGCGCGCCAGTAGCCGGGCATCACGTTCGGGCCGCGGAAGCGGATCTCGGCCTTGCCGCCGGTGGAGGCATCCTTGACCAGCTTGACCTCGACGCCCGGCACCGGCAGGCCGATGTGGCCCGAGCGCACGTCGGTGCCCACGGCGAAGGTGCAGGCTGGCGCGGTCTCGGTCATGCCCAGGCCGGTGATGATGCGCACGCGCTCGCCCACCGCCGCCTCGCCATGCGCCTCGAGCTTGTCCCACACCGCCTGGTTGAGCGCGGCGCCGGCGAACATGAAGGCCTTGCAGCGCCTGAACAGCGTGTCGCGCAACTGCCGGTCGGTGTCCATCGCCGAGGCGATTTCCTCGAAGCCCTTGGGCACGTTGAAGTACACCGTGGGCGAGACCTCGCGCAGGTTGCGCAGCGTCTGCGCGATGGCCTTCGGCGTGGGCTTGCCGTCGTCGATGTAGAGCGTGCCGCCGTTGTAGAGCACCAGGCCCACGTTGTGGTTGCCGCCGAAGGTGTGGTTCCAGGGCAGCCAGTCGACCAGCACCGGTGGCTCGTCGGCCAGGAAGCCCATGCACTGGCGCAGCATCTGCTGGTTGGCGCAGAGCATGCGGTGGGTGTTGATCACGCCCTTGGGCGCCTTGGTGGACCCGGACGTGAACAGGAACTTGGCGATGCTGTCGGGGCCCACCTTCGCATGCGCCTCGGCCAGCGCCGGGCCGGGTACGGCACCGAGCAGGCTGTCGAAGCGGCGCAGGTCGCGGCCCTGCAGCAGGCCGGCGGCGGCCACCTCGGCCAGGCCGTCGGTCAACACCACCGGCACGTCGGGCGACAGCACCGCATCGATGGCCTTGGCGTAGGCGGGGCCGCTGGCAAACACCAGACCGGGCGTCACGATGCCGACGATGTGGCGCAGCTTGCCGAAGTCCTGCGAGATCAGCGAATAGGCCGACGACACCGGCGCATAGGGCACGCCGGCCCACATCGCGGCCAGCGCCAGCGTCAGGTGCTCGAGGTCATTCTCGGACAGGATGGCCAGCGGTCGGTCGACCGACAGGCCCAGGTCCAGCAAGCGCTGGCCCACAGCCTGCACCCGCTGCAGCATCTGCGCGTAGGTGATGTGCACCCAGGCGCCGCTGGCGTCGCGGCGGGCGACCAGCGTGCGGTCGGGTGCCTCCTGCGCCCACTGCTCGAGGCAGTCGGTCAGCCGGTCGGGGAACCAGCGCAGCGCCTCGGTCGATCGCAGCACGATGCTGCCGTCCGGCCGCTGCTCGATCTCGGCCTCGACGCAGCCGCCGACGCTGGCGTCGCGGTAGCGCGGCGCGCCGGCCTCGCCGTCGTGGCGCGCGTGGACGGCACCCGCGCTCATGGGTGCACCCTGCGGCCTGCGGCCGGTCCCGCCAGGCGGGAATGAGCCCTCGGCAAAGCCTGCGGGCTCATGACTTGACGACCTTGCCGGCGCGCCCGTCGAGGAACGCGCGCAGGCGGTCCTGGGCATCGGGCGTGCTCTCGGCCACCGCCGCCATCAGCGACTCGGTGAACAGGCCTTCGGACTGCGCCTGATCGGCGATGCGCGGCAGCGCGTGCATCACCGCGAAGTTGCTCATCGGCGCATTGGTGGCGATGCGCTGGGCCAGCGCGATGCCCCGGGCCAGGCCTTCGCCGTCGCGCACGCGGTACTGCACCAGGCCGACCTGCAGGCCCTCGTCGGCGTCGTAGACGCGGCCGGTGAGCATCAGGTCGGTCATGCGGGCCACGCCCATCAGCCGCGGGATGCGCGCCGAGCCGCCGCCACCGACGAAGATGCCGCGCTGGCCCTCGGGCAGGCCGAAGTACGCCGAGTCTTCCGCCACGCGCAGGTGGCACGAGGTGGCCAGTTCGAGGCCGCCGCCAACCACCGCGCCATGCAGCACCGCCACCACCGGCACGCGGCCGAACTGGATGGCATCGAACGCGGCGTGCCACATGCGCGAGTGCAGCACCGCGCTGCCGATGTCGCGCTCCACCAGTTCGGCCAGGTCGAGCCCGGCGCAGAAATGGGCGCCCTCGCCGCTGAGCACCACCGCGCGCACGCCTTCGGGCAGGTTCACGAAGCAGGTGTGCAACTGCTGCACCAGCGCGTCGCTGATGGCATTGCGCTTGGCCGGGCGGTTCAGGCGCACATGCACCACGGCATCGTTGCGCGAGACCTGCAACAGGTCCAGAGTGCCGGGCAGGCCGGGCAGCGGTTGGAAGTCGGAGGTCATCGGGAGCCCTTTGCGAACAGGCGCAAAGATATTTCAGTTCATTAACTTAATAACTAGGAGAAACCCGAGTCACCCCCTGAATCTGCCCATGGAGAATCCGGCTTGACCCATCAATCGTTGCTTTTTTTATTCCACTGTTGAAGCAAAGCCACCCATGAAGACCGATGATCTGATCGCGATCGACGTGCACACGCATGCCGAGGTGTCGTGCTGGAACCCGTTCGACAGCTACGGCGAGGAGTACGACCGGGCGGCGGACAAGTACTTCCGCTCGAACCGCCGGCCGACCATCGACGAGACGGTGGCGCACTACCGCGAGAAGAAGATCGGGCTGGTGATGTTCACCGTCGACGCCGAGACGCAGATGGGCCGCCGCCGCATCCCGAACGAGGAGATCTGCGAGGCCGCAAAGAAGAACAGCGACATGATGATCGCCTTCGCCAGCATCGACCCGCACAAAGGCAAGATGGGCGCGCGCGAGGCGAGGCGGCTGATCGAGGAACACGGCGTCAAGGGCTTCAAGTTCCACCCGACGGTGCAGGGCTTCCTGCCCTACGACCGCATGGCCTGGCCCATCTACGAGGTCATTGCCGAACACAAGCTGCCGGCGATCTTCCACAGCGGCCATTCAGGCATCGGCTCGGGCATGCGTTGCGGCGGCGGCCTGCGCCTGCAGAACAGCAACCCGATGCTGCTGGAGGACGTGGCGATCGACTTCCCCGACATCGAGATCGTCATCGCCCACCCCAGTTGGCCGTGGCAGGACGAGGCGCTGTCGCTGGCGCTGCACAAGCCGAACGTCTGGATCGACCTGTCGGGCTGGAGCCCGAAGTACTTTCCGCCCCAACTGGTGCAGTACGCCAACACGCTCTTGCGCGACCGCATGCTCTTCGGCAGCGACTACCCGCTGATCACGCCCGAGCGCTGGATGAAGGACTTCGAGGAGGCCGGCTTCAAGCCCGACGTGCACCCGCTGATCCTGAAGGACAACGCCAAGCGGCTGCTGCGGCTGGGCTGAGCGCCGCCGCAAAAGGAAAAGCCGGTACCGCGAGTGCGGTACCGGCTTTCTTTTGGCGACCCCTAGGGGATTCGAACCCCTGTTACAACCGTGAAAGGGTCGTGTCCTAGGCCTCTAGACGAAGGGGTCAAAAACTTCGTCGTCCTGAACTGCGCGCTTTGATGGTGGAGGTAAGCGGGATCGAACCGCTGACCTCTTGCATGCCATGCAAGCGCTCTCCCAGCTGAGCTATACCCCCAACGAATCGACAACGATCCGCCATAAGGCGCGCCGTTCAAGCGAGTCCATGACTATAGCACAGGACTTCGTGGCTGCAAGCGTTCCAGCACCGTGCTTCGCTCGAAGAGCGACAGCACCGCGTCGACCGACGGCGTCTGCGCGCGGCCGCAGACGAGCACCCGCACCGCCGGGGCCAGCTGCGGCATCTTCAGACCGTGTTCGGCCAGCGTCTCCTTCATCGCCAGCTGGATGCCCGCCTTGTCCCAGGCACAGGTGGCCAGCCGATCGCGCAGCGCGCTCAGGGCCGGCTGGACCGCGTCGGTGACATGCGTGGCCAGATCCGCCGCCTCGGGCGTGACCGGCGCGTCGTACATCGCCAGCCAGTCGGCGAGCTCGACGGTGGTGTTGCAGCGGTCCTTGAACAGGCCGCATCGAGCGGCCATGCGGGCGTCCGCCGCCACCAGCAGGCCCCGCGTCGCGAGTTGCGCGGCCACCAGGCCGGCCAGGCGGGCGTCGTCGGCCTGCTTCAGGTACTGGGCGTTCACCCAGGCCAGCTTGGCCGGGTCCCACTGTGCCGGGCTCTTGGCCAGGTGGCTGCCGTCGAACCAGGCCACCATCTGCCCGCGGGTGAAGAGTTCGTCGTCGCCGTGGCTCCAGCCCAGGCGCGCCAGGTAGTTGAGCATGGCCTCGGGCAGGTAGCCGGCGTCCTCGTAGGCGGTGACGCTGACGGCACCGCGTCGCTTGGACAGCTTCTGGCCGTCATCGCCCAGGATGATCGGACAGTGACCGAAGCGCGGCAGTGGCGCACCGAGCGCGCGGAAGATGTTGATCTGCCAGGGCGTGTTGTTGATGTGCTCGTCGCCGCGGAAGACATGGGTGATGGCCATGTCCCAGTCGTCGACGACGACGGCGAAGTTGTAGGTCGGCACGCCGTCGGGCCGCAGGATGATCAGGTCGTCGATCTCCTCGTTCGAGATCGTGATCGGGCCTTTCACCAGGTCGTCCCAGCTGACCAGGCCGTCGGGCGGGTTGGCGAAGCGCACGACCGGCTTCACGCCCTCGGGCACCGGCGGCAGCGCCTTGCCGGGCGCCGGGCGCCAGCGGCCGTCGTAGTGGGTCTTCTCGCCGCGCTCGCGCTGGGCCTCGCGCATCGCGTCGAGATCGTCCGGCGTGGCATAGCAGCGGTAGGCGGTGCCAGCGGCCAGCATCTGCTCGATGACGGCGTGGTAGCGCTCGAGGCGCTGCATCTGGTAGATCGGGCCCTCGTCGCAATCCAGGCCCAGCCAGCGCATCGCGGCCAGGATCTGGTCGACCGAATCCTGCGTCGAGCGCGCCACGTCGGTGTCCTCGATGCGCAGCACGAACTGGCCGCCGTGGTGGCGTGCAAAGGCCCACGAGTACAGCGCGGTGCGGGCGGTGCCCAGGTGCAGGAAGCCCGTCGGTGACGGGGCGATTCGGGTGCGGACGGTGGATGTCATGGGCAGTTCAGGCCGCGGTCATGCCGCGTTGGAGGTCATCGGTGATGTCGTCGACATGTTCCAGGCCGACGGCCAGGCGCACCAGCCCCTGGCCGATGCCCGAGGCCTGGCGCTGCGCCTCGGTGAGCCGGCCATGCGAGGTGGTGGCCGGATGGGTGATGATCGACTTGGTGTCGCCCAGGTTGGTGGCGATGCTCAACACCCGGGTGCCATCGATGACGCGGAAGGCCGCGGCGCGGGCAGCTTCCGGGGTGTCGGCCCGCATGTCGAACGACAGCACCGCACCGCCCAGGCCCGACTGCTGGCGCATCGCCAGTTCGTGCTGGGGATGCGAGGCCAGGCCGGGGTAATGCACCCGCGCCACCGCCGGGTGACGTTCCAGCCAGTGGGCCACGGTCAGCGTGGCCTCGCTCTGCGCCTTCATGCGCAGCGCCAGCGTCTCCATGCCCTTGAGCACCACCCAGGCGTTGAACGGCGCCAGCGTCATGCCGGCCGTGCGCAGCACCGGGCCGAAGACGTCGCGGATCAGCTTGTCGGGCCCGCAGAGCGCACCGGCCATCACCCTGCCCTGCCCGTCCAGGAACTTGGTGCCGGCGTGCATCACCAGGTCGGCGCCGAGCGCCAGCGGCCGCTGCAGCGCGGGCGAGCAGAAGGTGTTGTCCACCGTCAGCAGCGCGCCGGCGTCGTGCGCCAGGTCGGCCAGTGCACGGATGTCGCAGACATCGGTGAGCGGGTTGGTCGGCGTCTCGGCGAACAGCAGCTTGGTCGTCGGGCGCATCGCGGCGCGCCACTCGGCCAGGTCGGTCTGCGACACGAAGCTGGTCTCGACGCCGAACTTGCCGAACTCCTTGGCGAACAGGCTGATGGTCGAGCCGAACACCGAGCGCGAGCACACCACGTGGTCGCCGGACTTGAGCAGGCCCATGATCAGCAGCAGGATCGCGCTCATGCCGGTGGCGGTGGCCACCGCGCCCTCGGCGCCTTCCATCGCGGCCAGGCGGGCCTCGAAGCTGCGCACCGTGGGATTGCTGGTGCGCGAGTAGGTGAAGTCCTCCATGTCCGTGAAGCGCCGGGCAGAGGTCTGTGCGTCTGGCTGCACGTAGGCGCTGGTCAGGAACAGCGCCTCGGAGTTCTCGCCGTGCTGGCTCGGGGCCAGTGCGGTGCGCACGGCCAGCGTCTCGGGGCGCAGCCCCTCGGGCAATCTGGCGCGGGCGATGCGGGCGGCTTCCGCGTCGCCGGGTCGGGCGGGGTCGGTCATGGCGTCAGGTTCGGTCGTTGCGGCTTTGCAGCGTCAGCCGGGTGCGGTCGTCGTCGTCCTCATCGTCATCGTCGCGCGACTCGGTGCGCTGCGACTCGATGGCCTCGAAATCGGCGCTGCTGACGTCGCCGGTGATGTACACGCCGTCGAAGCACGAAGCCTCGAAGCCGGCGATGGCGGGATTGAGCGCACCGACGACGCGCTTCATCGCGTCCACGTCCTGGTAGATCAGTGCGTCGGCGCCGATGAACTCGCACACCTGCGCCACGGTGCGGCCGTGGGCCACCAGTTCCTCGCGGGTGGGCATGTCGATGCCGTAGACGTTGGGATAACGCACAGGCGGTGCGGCCGAGGCCATGTACACCTTGCGCGCCCCGGCCTCGCGGGCCATCTGCACGATCTCCTTGCTGGTGGTGCCGCGCACGATCGAGTCGTCGACCAGCAGCACGTTGCGGCCCTTGAACTCCTGCACGATGGCATTGAGCTTCTGGCGCACGCTGCGCTTGCGCGCCTGCTGTCCCGGCATGATGAAGGTGCGGCCCACGTAGCGGTTCTTGACGAAGCCCTCGCGGTAGGGCTTGCCGATCTTCTGCGCCAGCTGCATGGCCGACGGGCGGCTCGACTCGGGGATCGGGATCACCACGTCGATGTCGCTGGGCGGCATCTGGTTGATCACGCGCTGTGCCAGGCTTTCGCCCAGGTTGAGCCGCGCCTGGTAGACGGAGATGCCGTCGATCACGGAATCGGGCCGCGCCAGGTAGACGTACTCGAACATGCACGGGTGCAGCGACGGCGCCTCGGCGCACTGGCGCGCATGCATCCGCCCGTCCATGTCGATGAAGATCGCCTCGCCCGGCGCCACGTCGCGCAGCACGCGGTGGCCGGTGCCTTCGAGCGCGACGGTCTCGCTGGCGACCATCAGTTCCTTGCCGCCGGGCAGGTCGGCTTCACCGACCACCAGCGGGCGGATGCCGAACGGGTCGCGGAAGGCCAGCAACCCATAACCCGCGATCAACGCGACCACCGCATACGAGCCGCGCAAGCGCCGGTGCACCGCACCCACCGCACGGAAGACCAGCTCGGGGGTCAGCGGCACGTCGCGGCCGGCAAGCTCCATCTCGTGGGCCAGGATGTTGATCAGCACCTCGGTGTCGCTGCCCGTGTTGATGTGGCGGCGGTCGATGTCGAACAGCTCCTGCTTCAGCGCATGGGCGTTGGTCAGGTTGCCGTTGTGCACCAGCACGATGCCGTAGGGCGCGTTGACGTAGAAGGGCTGGGCCTCTTCCTCGCTGTACGCGTTGCCTGCCGTCGGGTAGCGCACCTGGCCCAGGCCCACCGAGCCCGGCAGCGCCCGCATGTTGCGGGTGCGGAACACATCCTTCACCATGCCGCGGGCCTTGTGCATGAAGCACTGCGTGCCGAGCATGGTGACGATGCCGGCAGCGTCCTGGCCGCGGTGCTGCAGCAGCAGCAGCGCGTCGTAGATGAGCTGGTTGACGGGCGCCTTCGAGATGACGCCGACGATGCCGCACATGGTGTTGGACCCCTGGAGCGAGAAAGAGTGACGCCGGCCCGATCAGGCCGGCAGGTGGCGCGAGACCTCAGCCGGCAGCACGGGCTTGAGGCCCTGCAGCAGCGTGCCGAGCCAGGACGCGCCCTGAGATTGCCGCCACGGCTCGGACCGCACCGCCGGCGTGAAGGCAATCAACGTGGCGACGGCCAGCAACACCACCAGGCCGCGCAGCAGCCCGAAGGCACCGCCCAGCATGCGATCGGCCACCGTGAGCGGCGTGGCCTGGATGGCCATGCGCACCAGCTTGGCCAGCAGCACCCAGGCCACCAGCGCCGCAATGAAGGTGAGCGCGAAGGCCGCCGCCTGGTACAGCGCCGAGCCCTGTGAGCCGATCGGCAGGTAGGCGCCGAGTTGTGGCGAATAGGCCTGCGCGGCGATGTAGGCCACCACCCAGCCCACCAGCGACATCAGTTCGAACACCAGGCCGCGCCACAGCCCGACCACCACCGACAGCGCGAGGGTGGCCCCGAGCAGCAGGTCGACCCAGCCTGGCGCGGCCGTCGGCATCACAGCGCCAGGATGGCCGCTGGCAGGCCGGCGGCCTTTAACCGGGATGCGGCCTTCTCGGCCTCGTCCCGGCTGGGGAACGGACCGACCCGCACCCGGGTGCGGCGGCCGCCGTCGGCCTCGACGACCTGGGTGTAGGTCTTCATGCCGAGCTTTTCGACCTTGAGCCGGGCCTCGCGCAGCTTGTCGGCATCGGTGTAGGCGCCGACCTGCACGACCATCCGCATCCCGGCCGCGTCGGAGGCTTTCGTGGCGGCCTCGGCCTTGCCCTCGAGCAGCGCCTGGGCACGCTGGCCTTCGCCCGCCTTGGGCACCGAGGCAGGCCGCGGAGCGACAGCGGCGGCGGACGCGGCCCGGGGCGCCGGCACGGGCGGTGTCGATGCGGCAGTCCGCGGCGCCTCGGCCACCTGGGCCGCCGGCGCCTGGGTCGGCGCGGCGGCAGAGGCCGCGGTGGCCGGGTCGTCCGTCGGCTCGGCCGGCGCCACCACCACGGAGGGCGCTGGACGCGCAGGCGGCAGCGTCAACGCCGGCGCATGGTCCTTGCGCGGGATCTCGATCGGGATGTCGACCGGGATCGGCCTCGGCTGGGTTTCGAACAGCAGCGGGAAGCCGACGATGCCGATGGCGAGCAGCACCGAGGCGCCGATCAGCCGGCGGCGCGCGCGGGTGCGGGCAACGACCACCGCGTCGGGCGCCGAACTGGCGGCCGGGGTGGCATCGTCTTGGCGCTTGAAGAAGGACAGCAGACCCATGCGTGGCGCGGTGGCCGCGGGGGTGTGGCGAAAGGGGGCAGCACCCGGGTGGTCCGGGGCAGTCGCCAGGATCCGGGCGGTCGGTCAGCCCAGATGCTTGGCCACCAACCGGGGCAGGCCGTCCTTCAGCACACCACCGACGGTGTAGAAGGAGCCAAAGACGATGATTCTATCAGCCGGGTCCGCCGAACCGAGGGCGGCGAGCAGGGCTTCGCGGGGGTCGGCATGGCACTGCAGCGTGACGCCCGGGCGCAGCCCGGCGGCCCGCACCGCGGCCTGCAGTTCGTCGGCAGTGGCCGCCCGGGCGGCCGGCAGGCTGGTGAGGTGCCAGTGGTCGACCAGCGGCATCAGGTGCGGCAGCAGGCCGGCCAGGTCCTTGTCGCGCATGGCCCCGAAGACGGCATGGGTGCGCGGAAAGAAGCCCATCTCGTCGAGGTTGAGCGCCAGCGCCGCCACCGACTGCGGGTTGTGAGCCACGTCGAGCACCAGCGTCGGCTGGCCGGGCACGATCTGGAAGCGGCCGGGCAGTTCGACCATCGCCAGGCCGTTGCGCACGCCCTGCGCGGTGACCGGCACGCGGTCGCGCAAGGCCTCCAACGCAGCCAGCGCACCGCCCGCATTGAGCAACTGGTTGGCGCCGCGCAGCGCCGGGTAGGCCAGGCCGCTGAAGCGCCGGCCGCGACCGGTCCAGGACCACTGCTGCTTGTCACCCTGCACGTTGAAGTCGCGGCCCAGACACCACAGGTCGGCGCCCAGTTCCTCGGCCCGCCGCAGCACCGAGGCCGGCGGTTGCGGATCGCTGACGATCACCGGCCGGCCACCGCGGATGATGCCGGCCTTCTCGCGGCCGATCGATTCGCGGTCTGGCCCGAGGTATTCGGTGTGGTCGAGTGCGATGCTGGTGATGACGGCGCAGTCGGCGTCGATGGCATTGACCGCGTCGAGCCGGCCGCCCAGGCCCACTTCGAGGATCACCAGGTCGAGCGGCACGGCGGCCAGCGCCCGCAGGATGGCCAACGTGGTGAACTCGAAGTACGTGAGCGTCACGCCCTGGCGCGCGGCCTCCACCGCCTCGAAGTGCGGCAGCAGCGCATCGGCATCGACCATCTCGCCATTGATGCGGCAACGCTCCTCGAAGTGCACCAGGTGGGGCTTGATGTACAGGCCAACGCGATAACCCGATTGCAGAGCGACGCACTCGAGCATCGCGCAGGTGCTGCCCTTGCCGTTGGTGCCCGCCACGCTGATGACCGGCGCGTCGAAGTGCAGCCCCAGGCGGTCGCGCACAGCGACCACCCGGTCGAGCGTCATGTCGATGGTCTTGGGGTGCAGGTGCTCGCAATGCGCCAGCCAGTCGGCCAGCGTGCGCCGGCCGGGGCCGCCTGCGCCCCGGTTGTCGTCGATGGCGGCGGGCCGCTGGGGTGCTGCTGGAGCCGGCGCCGGGTCAGGCGACGGCATCGGCACTCTGCCGCTGCAGCATCGCCAGCATGTGGGCGATGGTGCTGCGCAGTTGGCGGCGGTCGACGATGCGGTCGATCGCACCCTTGGTGATCAGGAACTCGGCGCGCTGGAAGCCTTCGGGCAGCTTCTCGCGCACGGTGTTCTCGATCACGCGCGGGCCGGCGAAGCCGACCAGCGCCTTGGGCTCGGCAATGACCACGTCACCGACGAAGGCGAAGCTGGCCGACACGCCACCCATGGTGGGGTCGGTGAGCACGCTGATGTAGGGCAGTTTGGCCTTGGCCAGGTGCGTGAGCGCGGCGTTGGTCTTGGCCATCTGGAACAGGCTGAACAGCCCTTCCTGCATGCGCGCGCCGCCGGTGGCCGTGAAGCACACGAAGGGCACCTTCTGCTCGATGGCCGCGTCGACGCCGCGCACGAAGCGCTCACCCACCACCGAGCCCATCGAGCCGCCCATGAAATCGAACTCGAAGCAGGCCACCACCAGCGGCACGCTCATCACCGCGCCGCCCACGACGACCAGCGCGTCGGTCTCGCCGGTGGATTCGAGCGCATCTTTCAGCCGCTCGGGGTACTTGCGGCTGTCCTTGAACTTCAGCGGGTCGACCGGCACCACCTCCTGGCCGATCTCGTAGCGGCCCTCGGGGTCGAGGAAGGTGTCGAGCCGCGCGCGCGCACCGATGCGGTGGTGGTGGTCGCATTTCGGGCACACATTGAGGTTCTCGGCCAGGTCGGTGTTGTACAGCACCGTCTCGCAGGCCGGGCACTTGACCCACAGGCCCTCGGGCACCGAGCGACGCTCGGTCGGGTCGGTCTGCTGGATCTTGGGCGGCAGCAGTTTTTCGAGCCAACTCATCGATGCTCCTTCACGTCGTTGTCCAGCGCCGCACGGATCTCGGCCATGAAGGCCTTGCCGGCGGCGGCCACCGTGTCGCGGGGCTGGTCGTTGAGGATCTGCACCAGCCGCGAACCGATGACCACCGCGTCGGACACCCGGGCCACGGCCTGGGCGGTCTGCGCGTCGCGAATCCCGAAGCCTACACCCACCGGCACCTTGACATGGGCGCGGATGCGTGGCACCGCTTCGGCCACCGCATCGGTGTCCAGGTGACCGGCGCCGGTGACGCCCTTCAGCGACACGTAGTAGACGTAGCCCGTGGCGATGCAGCCGACCTCCTTGATGCGCGCCTCGGTGGAGGTGGGCGCCAGCAGGAAGATCAGGTCGAGGCCGGCGGCCTTCAGGCGCGACGCGAAGACCTCGCACTCCTCGGGCGGGTAGTCCACCACCAACAGGCCGTCGACGCCGGCGTCGCGGGCATGGGCCACGAAGGCGCCATCGCCGTGGCGCTGGTCGTAGCGCTCCACCGGGTTGGCGTAGCCCATCAGCACGACCGGCGTGGTGCGGTCCGACTCGCGGAAGCGCTTCACGTGGGCCAGCACCTGGGCCAGGCCGATGCCGCGTGCCAGGGCCCGCTCGCTGGCCTGCTGGATCACCGGGCCGTCGGCCATGGGGTCGGAGAACGGCACGCCCAGTTCGATGATGTCGGCGCCACCGGCGGCCAGGCCGAGCATGATCTCGGGCGTGGCGTCGGCGAAGGGATCGCCCGCGGTGACGTAGGGGATCAGGGCCTTGCGGCCCTGGCGCTGCAGCGCCTGCAGGGTGGCGGCAATGCGGCTCATCGCGTCACCTCGATCGTCTGCGCGCCGCCCTTGACGGTCTGGCCTCGGCACGAGGGTCGACAGAAGAACTCGGCACCCGACAGGTCGGCCACAGTGCCGATGTCCTTGTCGCCGCGGCCCGAGAGATTGACGAGCAGGTGCTGGTCGGGCCGCATCGTGGCCGCCAGCTTCATCGCATAGGCCACCGCGTGGCTGGATTCCAGCGCCGGGATGATGCCCTCGGTGCGGCACAGGCGGTGGAAGGCCGACAGCGCCTCGGCATCGGTGATGCCGACGTACTCGGCGCGGCCGATGTCCTTCAGGTAGGCATGCTCGGGGCCGACGCCGGGGTAGTCCAGGCCGGCGCTGATCGAGTGTGTCTCGGTGATCTGGCCGTTGTCGTCCTGCAGCAGGTAGGTGCGGTTGCCGTGCAGCACGCCGGGAGAACCGGCCGACAGGCTGGCCGCGTGCTTGCCGCTGTCGAGCCCCTCGCCTGCCGCCTCGACACCGATGAGGCGCACGTTCTCGTGGGCGATGTAGGGGTAGAAGATGCCCATCGCGTTGCTGCCACCGCCCACGCAGGCGATCACGGCATCGGGCTGGCGGCCCGTCTGCGCCGGCATCTGCACCACGCACTCGTCGCCGATGACGCGCTGGAAGTCGCGCACCATCGTCGGGTACGGGTGCGGGCCGGCCACCGTGCCGATGATGTAGAAGGTGTTCTCGACGTTGGTGACCCAGTCGCGCAGCGCTTCATTGAGCGCATCCTTCAGCGTGCGGCTGCCCGATTCGACCGGCACCACGCGGGCGCCGAGCAGGTGCATGCGGTAGACGTTGGGCGACTGGCGCTTGACGTCCTCGCTGCCCATGTAGACCACGCACTCCATGCCGTAGCGCGCGCAGATGGTGGCGGTGGCCACGCCATGCTGGCCGGCACCGGTCTCGGCGATGACGCGCTTCTTGCCCATGCGGCGGGCCAGCAGCGCCTGGCCGATGGTGTTGTTCACCTTGTGCGCGCCGGTGTGGTTCAGGTCTTCGCGCTTGAGGTGGATCTGCGCGCCGCCCAGTTCGCGGCTCAGGCGGTCGGCGTGGTAGATGGGGCTGGGGCGGCCGACGAAGTGCTTCAGTTCATGGTGGTACTCCGCCATGAACGCCGGGTCGGCGCGGCACTGGTCGTAGGCCTCGCGCAGTTCGTCGAGCGCATGGACCAGGGTCTCGGCCACGAAGGTGCCGCCGTACGGCCCGAAGTGCCCGCGGGCATCGGGCTGGTGGTAGTCGAACATGGTGTGTCCTGCGGTGCAGCCCGCGGACGTTGGCCACGGGCGGAGAGATCGGGGAAAGGTCAGTTGGCCACGTCGGCGATGCGCGCATCGGCTTCGCGGACGGCCTCGCAGAAGCGGCGCATCAGCGCGGCGTCCTTGAGGCCCTTGGCGCTTTCGACGCCGGAACTCACGTCAACGGCCCAGGGCCGGACGTGCATGACCCCATCGATCACGCTTGCAGGATTCAACCCACCAGACAAAACGACCGGACGGGGCACGTGAGGGGGGACGAGAGACCAATCGAACGCCTTTCCACTGCCGCCGTAGCCCTCGACATGGGCGTCGAGCAGGATGCCGGCGGCACTCGCATGCACTGCCGCGAAGTCTAGCAAATCGAAGCCCGGCGACATGCGGGCCGCCCGCAGGTAGGGCCTCCCGGCGGCCAGGCAGGCCTCGGGCGATTCGTCGCCATGGAATTGCAGCAGCGCCAGCGGCAGCGCCTCGATGGCCTGCCGCAGGTGATCGGGCGTGGCATTGACGAACAAGGCCACCGGCACCACGAAGGGCGGCAGCCGCCGCGCCAGTTCGGCGGCGCGGGCGATGGTCACGGCCCGCGGGCTGCGGTCCCAGAGCACGAAGCCGATGGCGTCGGCGCCGCAATCGACCGCGGCGTCGACGTCGGCCTCGCGCGTGAGGCCGCAGATCTTGATGCGTGTTCTCGAACTCATGTCGCCATGCCCCACCAGCCCGGTCCGGCCTCGCTGGCCGGGATGCGGTGGCGATCATCGTACGTCGGCCCGACGAAGTACAGGCCATCGGCGGCGAAGGTGGGGGCGGCCACGTCGCGGTTGCGGGCCGCCAGCACCTCGGCCATCCAGCCCGGCGCCTGCCGGCCGCTGCCGATGGCCACCAGGCAGCCCATCAGGTTGCGGATCATGTGGTGCAGGAAGGCGTTGCCGTGGAAGTCGATGCACCAGAACGTGCCCTGGCGCCGGAAGTCGATCGAGTGCAGGGTCTTCACCGGGCTGGCCGCCTGGCATTCTGACGACCGGAACGACGAGAAATCGTGTTCGCCGAGCAGATGGGCCGCCGCCTGTCGCATGGCCTCGAGGTCGAGCGGCCGGAAGGTCCAGCCGGCCATGCCGTCCTCGAGCGAGGGCCGCACTGGCGACTCCAGCATCACGTAGCGGTAGCGTCGGCTGCGCGCGCTGTTGCGGGCGTGGAAATCGGGCTCGACCGGGCAGCACCACTGCACCGCGATGTCGTCGGGCAGGTGGCGATTGGTGCCGCGCACCCAGCTGAACTCGGCCCGCTCAACGCCCGGCTCGAGGTGCACGACCTGGTTCAGGCCATGCACGCCGGCATCGGTGCGGCCGGCGCACAGGGTGCGCACCGGCCGGTCTGCGAAGCGCGACAGCGCCAGCTCCAGCGCGTCTTGAACGGTGCGCCCGCCAGGTTGGCTCTGCCAGCCCTGGTAGGCATGGCCGCGGTAGCGGATGCCCAGGGCAATGCGCCCGGTCACCCCAGGTCGTCGAGCATGCCCTGGGCCTTGGCCTTGAGGGCGCCGCTGCTCTTGGACACCACTTCCTCGAGCAGGTCGCGGGCGCCTTCCAGGTCGCCGATCTGGCGGAACTCCTCGGCCAGTTCGAGCTTGCGCGCGATCGGGTCGGCGCTGTCGGGGCCCAGGTCGGCCATCGACGGCACGGTGGACCCGCCCAGCGGCGCGTTGTCCGACAGCGCGAAGTTGCCGAAGTCGAGCGTCGGGTCGGTGGCCGATCGGGATGGTGCCGGTGCGGGGGTGCCCGGCAGATCGAGCGACAGCGAATCGAGGTCGAAATCCATGCCCGTCGGGCTCGCCGGCGAGGCGGCCGCCGGCGCCAATGGGGCGGGTGCGGAGAAGTCGAAGTCGAGCCCGCCCGCCGTCGCATCGGGTTGCGCGCCAGTGGCCAATGGACGCGTCGCCTCCATCGGCGACACGGGCGTTTGTCCGGGCACGTCGAGTTCGAGATCGAGCTCGAGGTCCAGTGCGCCATCCAACGGCAGGGGCTGCAGGGACGAACCGAACTCGGACTCGTTGCCACGCGGCATCGCAGTGGCCGGCAGCGTGGTGGCCCCCAACGGCTCGACGAACACCTTGTCGCCGTTTCGCATCACCTCTTCGGGATGGCCACCGGGTTGGTACAAGGGGTTCTCGGGGTCGATCTGCAGACCCATGGCCTGCGCCTTCTCCCAATCGGCGCCAGCGCCCTTGGTGAGCGAGAACAGCTGGACCGCCAGGAGCTCGAAACCCTTGGTGTCGCGACGCTTGGCATAGACCTCGAGCAGCTTGGTGCGCACCGCCATCCGCTCGGGATTGGCGCGCATCGCCTCCTTCAGGATTTCCTCGGCCTGCAGGTCGCGGCCATAGGCCAGGTACACATCGGCCTCGGCCACCGGGTCGACGTCACCGATGGCGTCGAGCTGGCTCAGCGAGAAACCCATCGATGAACTGCCCGCCGACGCGTCGGTGGTGTCCACCCGCTGGCCGCCGCTGGCACCGAAGAAGGAATCGGGTTGGGCACGGCTCTCGAGGAACGACGTGTCGTTGCGGTCCTTGCCGCCGTTGCGGCCCTTGAAGCGGTAGTAGCCCAGGCCCAGCAGCGCGAGCACGAGGGCACCCACGCCGGGCAGGAGGTATGGGCTGTCCGACAGGGAATCGAGGAACCCAGGCTCGGAGCCGGCGATGGGGGCGGCTGCCGCTGCAGGCTTGGACGCCATCGGGGCGGCCGGCTCCGGAGCCGGGGCGGGGGCGACAGGGGGAGACACCGCCACGGCAGGGCCGGTCGAGAGGGCCGGTGCCGGTGCAGGTGCTGCAGCAGGTGCAGGCATGGGAGCCGGCGCCGGTGCGGGTGCTGGCGCAGGGGCTGCAACTGGCGCAGGGGCCGGCGCTGGCGCCGCCGCGACGACGACGGCCGCCGGTGGTGTGCCCTGAGCGGCCGAGGCGCCCTGCTGGAGGCGCTTGAGTTCCTCGACGTTGCGGGTCAGTTCGGCCACTCTGGCCGTGCTGTCCTTGCGTTCGGCTGCCTTGGAGATCTGCCCCTCGGGCGCAGACGCCCGCACGCCACCACCGGACAGCGTGAGCTTGTCCGGCGATGTGGCCGCCGCCTGGCGCCTGTCGTCGACCGAACCGCTCACCTTGCCCTTGGCCTGACGGCCGCCGTCGTCAGTGTCGGCCGTCGGCGCGCCTTCGGCCAGGCGCCGCCGATAACTGTTGAAGTCGGTGCTCTGCGCCAGGATGACCTGCCGCGCCTCGCCCGGCGTGATGGCCTTGACAGCGTCGGTGGACGGCACCGCGAGCACCACGCCCGACTTCAGCCGGTTCATGTTGCTCTGGATGAAGGCGTCGGGGTTGGCCCGATACAGGCCGACCAGCATCTGGTCGAGCACCACACCGGGCCGTTGGGTCTTGCCTGCGATGCGCGACAGCGTGTCGCCACTGCGCACGCGGTACTCATCGCCACCAGGCGGCCGTGCCGCGGGGGCCGTGGCCACGGCAGGCGACTGCACAGGCGCGCTGCGCGGTGCAGGGGCCGGTGCGGCCGCTCGGGTGGATGGGGCCGGCGCGGCAGGCGCCGGCGACATCGACGGTGCCACGGGTGCGGCGGCCTGCACGGGCGGCGCCGGGCGGTTGTCGCTGGGCGGGTCGAACAGCAGCGTGAACTCGCGCACCAGGCGACCGCTGGACCAGTTGAGTTCGAGGATCACGTCGACGAAGGGTTCCTGCACGGCCCGGTCGCCGGTGACGCGCAGATAGGGCCGGCCATCGGCCCGCCGGGCCAGCACCGCCCGGGCGGAGGCCAGCGCGGCGTTGTACTCGACCCCTGCGGCCCGATAGGCCTCGGCCGGCGCAATGCGCACCGCCAGGGTGGAGGCCTCTTCGGGTGTCAGGCTGGTGATGTCGATCTCGGCCCGCAGCGCCTCGCCGAGTGCGGACTGCACATTCAAGCGGCCGAGGCCCAGTGCCCAACTGTCGATGGGTGCTGCCGTCAGGGCCAGGGCGGCCGACAAGGCCAGCGCGGTACGGGCAGCGGGGAAGGGTCGGTTCTTCAAGGCGTCTCCACAATGACCACAGCGGGCACCGCCCGGCGCCCGCCGCGAGGACATGAACTGACGATCGCGCTGAGGGTCAGCATGCAGCCAATTCGCCTGAAATCACAATAACATCAAGCATATAGGCTGACAAGCTCATCCAAAGGCTCAAATCCCGGCGGCCGCGTCCTTGCGTTGCCATCCAACGCCGATTGTTGCCCATCGGCAACGCACCGACGGGCCGTGGCGCGTTCAGGCCTGCAACAGAATGCGCAACATGCGCCGCAGCGGTTCGGCCGCTCCCCACAGCAGCTGGTCGCCGATGGTGAACGCGCCCACGTACTCGGGGCCCATGGCCATCTTGCGGATGCGGCCCACCGGGATCGTCATCGTGCCCGTCACGGCCACCGGCGTCAGGTCGCGGATGGTGGCCTCGCGGGTGTTCGGCACCACCTTCACCCAGGCGTTGTCGGCGGCGATCATGGCCTCGAGGTCGGCCACCGGCACGTCCTTCTTCAGCTTGAAGGTCAGCGCCTGGCTGTGGCAGCGCATCGCGCCGACGCGCACGCAGAATCCGTCCACCGGCACCGCCGCGCTGCCGAAGCCCTCGCCCTGGCCGAGGATCTTGTTCGTCTCGGCCATGCCCTTCCACTCTTCGCGGGACATGCCGTTGCCGAGATCCTTGTCGATCCAGGGGATCAAGGAGCCGCCCAGCGGCACGCCGAAGTTGGCGGTTTCAGCCGCCGACAACGCACGTTGCTTGGCAATGACCTTGCGGTCGATCTCGAGGATGGCGCTCTTGGGGTCATCGAGCAGGGCCCTGACTTCGGCGTTGAGCGTGCCGTACTGCGTGAGCAGTTCGCGCATGTGCTGCGCGCCGCCGCCCGAAGCCGCCTGGTAGGTCTGCGTGCTCATCCACTCGACGAGCCCGGCCTTGTACAGCGCGCCCACGCCCATCAGCATGCAGCTGACGGTGCAGTTGCCGCCGATCCAGTTGCGGCCGCCCTTGGCCAGGGCGCCCTCGATCACCGGCAGGTTCACCGGGTCGAGGATGATGACCGCGTCGTCCTTCATGCGCAGCGTGGACGCAGCGTCGATCCAGTGGCCCTTCCAGCCCGTGGCGCGCAGCTTGGGGAAGACCTCGGTGGTGTAGTCGCCGCCCTGGGCGGTGATGACGATGTCGCAACGCTTCAGGGCGTCGATGTCGAACGCGTCCTGAAGGCGGGTTTCGTTCTTCGCCATCGACGGGGCGGCGCCACCGGCGTTGGAGGTAGAGAAGAACAGCGGTTCGATGAGTGCGAAATCGCCCTCGGCCTGCATGCGATCCATCAGCACGGAACCGACCATTCCGCGCCAGCCGACCAATCCTACGAGTGCCATGTGAGTTGCCTTTCCAGTTGCGATCCGGACCCCCGGGTTGCCCGGCTCGAATCGCCGGGGTCCAGGTGTGGGGGCGAGACGATCCGGAGCTGGTTAGCTCGTGGTAATCGAGGTGGTGGTGGTTTTGCCGGACAGGGCCGCGACGACCGCGTCGCCCATCTCGCGCGTGCCCACCCGCTGCGTGCCCTCGGACCAGATGTCGCCGGTGCGCAGACCGGCGGACAGCACCGAGCGCACCGCGGATTCGATCCGGGCGGCGGCTTCGGGTTGGTTGAGCGAGAAGCGGAGCATCATGGCAGCGGACAGGATTGTAGCCAGCGGGTTTGCAATTCCCTTACCGGCGATGTCGGGCGCGCTGCCGTGGCTGGGCTCGTACAGGCCCTTGTTGTGCTTGTCCAGCGAGGCCGAGGGCAGCATGCCGATCGAGCCGGTGAGCATGGCCGCCTCGTCCGACAGGATGTCGCCGAACATGTTGCCGGTGACCACCACGTCGAAGGCCTTGGGCGCCTTGACCAACTGCATCGCTGCGTTGTCGACGTACATGTGGTCGAGCGCCACGTCGGGGTACTGGGCGTGCACCTCGGTGACCACGTCCTTCCAGAACTGGAAGGTCTCGAGCACGTTGGCCTTGTCCACCGAGGTGACCTTCTTGCTGCGCTTGCGCGCCGCCTGGAAGGCCACGTGGGCGATGCGCTCGATCTCGGGCTTGCTGTAGCGCATCGTGTCGAAGGCTTCCTCGGCGCCCGGGAAGTGGCCGTCGACCGCAGTGCGGCGGCCGCGCGGCTGGCCGAAGTAGATGTCACCGGTGAGCTCGCGGATGATCAGGATGTCGAGGCCCGCCACCAGCTCGGGCTTCAGGCTCGACGCATGGGTGAGTTGCTCGTAGCAGATGGCCGGGCGGAAGTTGGCGAACAGGCCCAGGTGCTTGCGCAACCCCAGGATGGCCTGCTCGGGCCGCAGCGGTCGGTCGAGCTTGTCGTACTTCCAGTCGCCAACGGCGCCGAAGAGCACCGCATCGGCGGCCTTGGCCAGGTTGAGCGTGCCCTCAGGCAGCGGGTGGCCCTGGGCCTCGTAGGCGGCGCCGCCGACCAGCGCCTCTTCCATCTCGAAGCGCAGGTCCAGCACCTTCAGCACCTTCACGGCCTCGGCCATGATCTCGGTGCCGATGCCGTCACCCGGCAGGATTGCGATCTTCATTTGCAGGTGTCCTCGTGGGTCGAAATCACAGCACGCGCTGGCTCAGCCAGGGCATGCGGGCCAGGCGCTCGGCCTCGAAGGCCTTGATCTTGTCGGCGTGGCGCAGCGTCAGGCCGATGTCGTCGAAGCCGTTGACCAGGCAGTACTTGCGGAAGGCCTGCACCTCGAACGGGATCTCGCTGCCGTCGGCCTTGACCACCACCTGGCGCGGCAGGTCGATCGTGAGCTGGTAGCCGATGAAGCCATTCACCTCGTCGAACAGGCGAGACACAGCGGCTTCGGGCAGCACGATCGGCAGCAGGCCGTTCTTGAAGCAGTTGTTGAAGAAGATGTCGGCGAAGCTGGGCGCGATGATGGCGCGGAAGCCGTACTGGTCGAGCGCCCAGGGCGCGTGCTCGCGGCTCGATCCGCAGCCGAAGTTCTCGCGCGCCAGCAGGATCGACGCACCGGCATAGCGCGGCTGGTTGAGCACGAAGTCGGGGTTGAGCTTGCGCACCACGTGCTCCTGCCCGGGCTCGCCCTTGTCGAGGTAGCGCCACTCGTCGAACAGGTTGGGCCCGAAGCCCGAGCGCTTGATCGACTTGAGGAACTGCTTGGGAATGATGGCGTCGGTGTCGACGTTGGCACGGTCCATCGGGGCCACGAGGCCCTTGTGCACGGTGAAGGCTTGCATGTTGGCTCCTGCGCCGGCGCCCGGCGGGCGCGCAGCGTGCGTGGTCATTTGCGGGCGGCGCTCTCGATGGTCTGGCCGGCCTTCTGGATGTCCTGCCCCATGCCCTTGAGGGTGTTGCAGGCGGCCAGGCTCAGCGCGGCGGCCAGGAGAAAGGTCAGTCGGGTCATCGAGGTCTCCTTCAGGCGATGCGGCGCACGTCGACGAAGTGCCCGTTCATCGCGGCCGCGGCGGCCATCGCCGGGCTCACGAGGTGGGTGCGGCCGCCGGCGCCCTGGCGGCCTTCGAAATTGCGGTTGCTGGTGCTGGCGCAGCGTTCGCCGGGCTCGAGCCGGTCGGCGTTCATCGCCAGGCACATGCTGCAGCCGGGCTCGCGCCATTCGAAGCCGGCGGCCTTGAAGACCTCGTGCAGGCCCTCGGCCTCGGCCTGCGCCTTGACCAGGCCCGAACCGGGCACCACCAGCGCCAGCCGCACGTTGCCGGCCACGCGGCCGCCGATGCGGCGCACCACGGCGGCGGCCTCGCGCATGTCCTCGATGCGGCTGTTGGTGCACGAGCCGATGAAGACCTTGTCGATGCGCACGTCGTTGAGCGCCTTGTTCGGCTCCAGGCCCATGTAGGCCAGCGCGCGCTCGATCGAGCCGCGCTTGACGTCGTCCTTCTCCTTGTCGGGGTCGGGCACGCGATCTTCGATCGACAGCACCATCTCGGGCGAAGTGCCCCAGGTGACCTGCGGGCGGATCGTCGCCGCGTCGAGCTCGACCACGGCGTCGAAATGCGCGCCGGGGTCGCTGCGCAGCGTGCGCCAGTAAGCCACGGCCTGGTCGAACTCGACGCCCTTGGGCGCGAAGGTGCGGCCCTTGACGTACTGGATGGTGGCCTCGTCCACCGCCACCAGGCCGGCGCGGGCGCCGGCCTCGATGGCCATGTTGCACACCGTCATGCGGCCTTCCATGCTGAGCGCGCGCATCGCCGAGCCGCCGAACTCGATGGTGTAGCCGGTGCCGCCGGCGGTGCCGATGCGGCCGATGATGGCCAGCGCGATGTCCTTGGCGCTGCAGCCCTTCTGCAGTTGTCCTTCCACCTTGACCAGCATGTTCTTCGCCTTCTTGGCCAGCAGCGTCTGCGTGGCCAGCACATGCTCGACCTCGCTGGTGCCGATGCCGTGGGCCAGCGCGCCGAAGGCGCCGTGCGTGCTGGTGTGGCTGTCGCCGCAGACCACCGTCATGCCCGGCAGCGTGGCGCCCTGCTCCGGCCCGATGACGTGCACGATGCCCTGGCGCTTGTCCAGGAACGGAAAGTACGCCGCCGCGCCGAAGGCCTGGATGTTGGCGTCCAGCGTGGTGACCTGCAGCTTGCTGATCGGATCGGTGATGCCGTCGTAGCCCTTGTCCCAGCCGGTGGTGGGCGTGTTGTGGTCGGCGGTGGCGACGATGGAGCTGATGCGCCAGACCTTGCGCCCGGCCAGTCGCAGGCCCTCGAAGGCCTGCGGGCTGGTGACCTCGTGCACCAGGTGGCGGTCGATGTAGAGCACGGCGGTGCCGTCCTCCTCGGTGTGGACGACGTGGTCGTCCCAGAGCTTGTCGTACAGGGTGCGGGCGGTCATGGGACAGGCCTCCTTCGGGTGCGGGATTGTCGCGCCGCCGGAGCGGCGACGGGGGATGCGGGGTCGCTGGCTGGGCACAGGGCGTCGACGAAGCGCTGCACCACCGCGGGCAGCACCTCCTGCTGCCGCACCGCCAGCAGGTAGCGGCGGCGCGCCCAGGCGTCCAGCAGCTTCAGCGGCTTGACGCGGAACACGCGCGAGAAGCGCTCGGCCACCACCGCCGGCAGCACCGCCACGCCGAGGCCGGCCTCGACGAGCTGCGCGATGGCGTCGAAACCATGCACCTGCACCCGCACCTTGAGCGGCCGGCCCAGCGCCTGCGCGCGCTCGCGCATCAGCTCGTGGACGGCGGTGCCGACGTGCAGGCCGACGATGTCGTAGTCGAGCAGCGCGTCGAAGGGGTGCGCCGGCTTGCGGGCCAATGCATGGCCGACCGGCACGAGGATGGCCAGTTCGCCCTCGCGATAGGGCCGGCAGGCCAGCCGGGGCTCGTGTTGCGGCGGCACGAAGACGCCAACATCGGCCCGGCCCTCGGCCACCGCCGCCTGGATCTCGGCGCTGGTGAGGTCGTCCAGGCTGATGCGGATGCCTGGGTGCGCGCGCGAGAAGGCGGCCAGGTCGGCGGGCAGGCACTCGGCGATCGCGCTGGCATTGGCGACGATGCGCAGGTGGCCCTTCACGCCGCGCGAGAACTCCACCACCTCGCTCTCCAGCGCATGCAGCGACGCGTTCAACGAGCGGACGTGGCGCACCAGCGCGCGGCCGGCCTCGGTCAGCTCGACGCCACGCGCCCGCCGCTCGAACAGCGTGACGCCGAGCCTCGTCTCCAGGTCGGACAGCCGCTTGCTGGCCGCCGCCAAGGCCAGGTGCTCGTGCTCGGCGCCGCGCGTGATGCTGCGCGTCTCGGCGATCGCGAGGACGAGGTTGAGGGTGACGAGGTCGAAGCGCATGGCGGCCAACACGGGACAGGCGCGACGTTACCCTTCGTGATTCACGATTGGTTGCGTCGATTGTCAATCGTATCTTCGTGAACCACGAATCCTCGCCAACAATGCGGTCGCCGCACGGGCCGGCTCGGTGTGCCGGACCTGATGCGCCAAAGCCACAACCCACCCCAACCCATACCGGCGGACGGCCCCAACGGTGCCGACTTCGCCTATCGTCCCGGCCCATCGTGGCCTGTTGAAGCTGTCTGACCATGCCAAAGCTGTTTCCCCTCACCGGCGTCGTGCTTGCCCTGTCGGCCCTGGCCGGCCTGCAGGCCGCAGCCCCCGCCGCGTCGGCGCCGCTGGCTGCCGCTGAATCGCCGGCGCCGGGTATCCCGCTGCCGCGACTGCGGCTGGATTTCGCCGCCGGCAGCGTGGTGCTGAGCGGCAGCGTGCCCAACGAGATCGAGCGCGCCGCGGTGCTGCGCAGACTGCGCGTGCTGTACGGCGCAGACCGCGTCACCGACCGCCTGCAGGTGGGCGAGGTAGGCAACCCGTCGTGGCTGAGCGCGGCCTTCCTGCCCGACCTGCGCGGCGCCGTTCACGCCGTGGCGGTGCTGGACGACGCCCGCCTGGTGATCGACGGCGTGGCCGGCTCGGCACTGGCCCGCGACGCCGTCTCGGCCTCGGTGGCTGACGCGGGCGGCAAAGGCGTGCGCGTCGACAACCGCATCGAAGTGCGCCCCTGAGCAGGGCCGGGCGCGCGGGCGCTCTCGCCCGCCGCCGATGCCGCGCGCGGCAAGCCGCCGATCCTCTCGCCGCTTTGCGCGTATGCTGCCCAGGCTCGCGTGCCTGCCTGGCGCGAGTTTCCGTTCTGCCCCGAGTGCATGCCGACCGGCGCGCCCGCGCACCCTGCGCCCGCCGCCGCCCACCTGGCCGCTGACCCGCCGCACTGCGCCGATCCATGCCTGCCACCCCGTCCGCAGCCGCCCGTCGGCCGCGGGCCGCAGGCTTTCGCGGGGCACCCGATGCCAGGTTACGACACCAAGCAGGAATGCATCGCCGTCGACGGCACCGCCGACCTGCAGATCCGATCGCTGCTCGACCGGCAGCAGTTCGCCGACGTTGCCGGCGAGGCTGCGGCCCTCGGCATCTCGTCGGCCACCTGGCCGCTGTTCGGCCTGCTGTGGCCGTCGGGCCGCGCCCTGGCGGCCCACATGGCGCTGCGCACGCTGAGGCCCGGCGATCGCATCCTCGAGATCGGCTGCGGCCTGGCACTGGCCAGCCTGGTGTGCCATCGCCGCGGTGCCGACGTGACCGCCAGCGACTGCCACCCGCTGGCAGAGGCCTTTTTGCGCGAGAACCTGCGCCTCAACGCGATGCTGCCGCTGCACTACCGGCATGGCCCGTGGGACGGTGAGCCTTCGCCGAGCGGCTTCGCCCTGCGCGACCCGGTGGTCGGCCGCTTCGACCTGATCATCGGCAGCGACGTGCTCTACGAACGCGACGACGGCGGCCACCTGCCCCGCTTCATCGAGCGGCACGCCCAGCCCGGCGCCTGCGTGCTGATCGTCGACCCCGACCGCAGCAACCGCAGCGCCTTCAACCGCCGCATGCTGGCGATGGGGTTCACGCTGCGCGAATCGCGCCTCGATCGTCGTGCTCGCGAGGGCGACGCCGGCTACAAGGGCCGGCTGCTGTGCTTCGAAAGGCCCAGGCAGGCTGCGGCGCCCGACTCGGCCTGGCCGGCCTGACGCGCGACGGCTGGCATACCGTCAGAGCGCCGCAAGCCCTACTCTGCTACCATCCGGCCCAGGCTGACCACGCATCACCTCGCCCCGCTTTCCCAGAGCGTCCGGCCCGGCGCCTCCATTCAGCCCGATCGTTCGACCGCCAGTCGGCCCCCGTGGCCCTCCGATGCGGTTGCCACATTGGCTGGTTCGCCCAGCCACTTTTCCTGAGAACCCGATGCCGTACCACGGGCAACCTGCCCGTCAGGCGGCGCTGCATGAATCTGACGAACAACCGCTTTGCGGTGGGCAAGTACCTTGTCTCACCGATGACCCGACAGCTCGACGACGGCCGCTACGCGCCCTCCGTCTCCATCCGCAGTGGACGCGGCAGTGGCACCCATGACCGGGTGATCCGCCTCGACGCCCGCTTCGCGACCCACGCGGCCGCGATCGCCCACGCCACCGAACACGGCATGTCCTGGCTGCGCCAGGCCCCCGGTGGCTGATCGCACCACGCCCCTCATCGAACACCCCCAACACACCCTCCAGGAGACCCGGCCATGGCCAAGGAAGAACTGATCGAGATGCACGGCATGGTCACCGAGGTGCTGCCCGACTCGCGCTACCGCGTCACGCTCGACAACGGCCACACCCTGGTGGCCTACACGTCGGGCAAGATGCGCAAGCACCACATCCGCATCCTGGCGGGCGATGCCGTGTCGCTGGAACTGTCGGCCTACGACCTCACCAAGGGCCGCATCACCTTCCGCCACATCGAGCGCCGCGGCCCGGCCCCGGGCGGCGGTGCCGGCGCGCCCCGACGCGCGCACTGACGCCGACGCACTGACGCAGATGCACTGACGGCGGGCCCTGCCCCGCCGCATGCCGTCGATGCTCCGGCGTCGGCGGCCGCGCCCCCAGACGGCGCGCAGCCTGCCAAGGCTCAGCCCCTGGCAGGCACCTCGAGGTTGTCGATCAGCCGCGTGCGGCCCAGCCGCGCCGCGGCCAGCACCACCAGCGGCACACCGGCCTGGGGCGCGCCCAGGTCAGCCTGCCGGCGAACGGCGACGTAATCGGGCTGCCAGCCCCGCGCCGACAGGCCGTCCATGGCCTGCTGCTCCAGCCCCCGCCAATCCTGCGCGCCGGCGGCCACGGCCGACTCGATGGCGCGCAGCGCGCGGGCCAGCGCCGGGGCCTCGGCCCGCTCGGCCGGCGACAGGTAGCCATTGCGCGACGACAGCGCCAGGCCATCGTCGGCCCGCCAGGTCTCGCTGCCCACCACCTCCACCGGCAAGGCCAGCTGCCGCACCATGTGGCGCACCACCATCAGCTGCTGGTAGTCCTTCTTGCCGAACACCGCCACGGCGGGCTGCACGCAATGGAAGAGCTTCAGCACCACCGTGCACACGCCGACGAAGAATCCCGGGCGGAACGCCCCTTCCAGCACATCGGCCAGTGCCGCCGGCGGGTGCACCTTCACATCCTGCGGTTCGGGGTAGAGCACAGACTCGTCGGGCGCGAAGACGATGTCGCAGCCCACGCCCTGCAGCAGCGCACAGTCGCGCTCGAAGGTGCGCGGGTAGGTGTCGAAATCCTCGTTCGGCGCAAACTGCAGCCGGTTGACGAAGATGCTGGCCACCACCGGCCCGCCACGCTCATGCGCCTGGCGCACCAGGGCCAGGTGGCCCTCGTGCAGGTTGCCCATGGTCGGCACGAAGGCCGTGCGGGATTGTCCGGCCAGCGCCTGGCGCAGTTCGGGGATGGTGCGGATGACCTGCATCGGAGGACCTCAGGAATGCTCAGTACCCGTGCAGGGCGGGGTCGGGAAAGCTGCCGTCCTTGACCGCGGCAACGTAGCGGCGCACCGCGTCGGCGATGCTGCCCCCCTCGGCCATGAAGTTGCGGACGAAGCGCGCCACGCGCCCGCCGGTCAGGCCCAGCATGTCGTGCAGCACCAGCACCTGGCCGGCCGTGCCCGGGCCGGCACCGATGCCGATCAGCGGCATCGGCAGGGCCTCGGCCAGCTCGGCCCCCAGCGCGCTGGGCATCAGTTCGAGCACCATCATCGCCACGCCGGCGTCGGCCAGTTCGCGCGACTCCTGGCGTAGCCGAGCGGCGGCCCGGTCGTCTCGCCCCTGCACGCGCCAGCCGCCCAGCGCGTGCACCGACTGCGGTGTCAGGCCCAGGTGGCCGCACACCGGGATGCCGCGCTCCACCAGCGCGGCGGCCAGCGGCACCGTCCAGCCGCCACCTTCGAGCTTGACCATGTGCGCGCCGGCCTGCATCAGCCGCACCGCGCTGTCGATGCCCTGCGCCACCGAGGCGTGGTAGCTGCCGAACGGCAGGTCGGCCACGATCCAGGCCCAGCGGTTGCCCCGCGCGACGCATTGCGTGTGATAGACCATGTCGTCCAGCGTCACCGGCAGCGTGCTGTCGCGGCCCTGCAGCACCATGCCCAGCGAATCGCCGATCAGCAGCAGGTCGACACCGGCCTCGTCCAGCACGCGGGCGAAGCTGGCGTCGTAGCAGGTGAGCATGGCCAGCTTCTCGCCGGCCGCGTGCATCGCGCGCAGGCGGTGCAGCGTCATGGGCTTGCGTTCGGGTGCGGTCATGACGGCACTTTAAGGCCTGCGGCAGGCCCCCGCCGCGCAGGGGGCTGCCGCCACGCGATCGCGATCAGCCCAGGGCGGCCACCACGTCGGGCGGCGCCTGCACCAGTTCGATCAGCACGCCCTCGCCGCCCACCGGGAACTCGTCGTTGCCCTTGGGGTGGATGAAACAGATGTCGTGGCCGGCGGCGCCTTTGCGGATGCCGCCCGGCGCGAAGCGCACGCCGTTCGCGCTCATCCACTCCACCGCCTTGGGCAGGTCGTCGACCCACAGGCCGACGTGGTTCAGCGGCGTGGCGTGCACCGCCGGCTTCTTGTCGGGGTCGAGCGGCTGCATCAGGTCGACCTCGACCGCGGTGGGGCCGCTGCCGAGCGCGCAGATGTCCTCGTCGACGTTCTCGCGCTCGGAGACGAAGGTGCTCTTGACCTGCAGGCCGAACATGTCGACCCACAGCGACTTGAGCCGGCCCTTGTCGGGCCCGCCGATGGCGATCTGCTGGATGCCCAGGATGCGGAAGGGCTTGGTGCTCATCGCGTCCTCCCTCAGGCGAACCTGATGATCGGCTGGTCCACCGACAGGCTCTCGCCCTTGGTGGCCAGGATCTCGGCGACCACGCCCTCCTGCGCGGCGGTGAGGATGTTCTCCATCTTCATCGCCTCGATCACCGCCAGCCGCTCGCCAGCCTGCACGGTCTGGCCGGGCTTGACCACCACGTCGGCCAGCAGGCCAGGCATCGGCGACAGCAGGAACTTGCTCATGTCCGGCGGCACCTTGAACGGCATCACGCGCAGCAGTTCGGCGGCCCGCGCGCGCAGCACCTGCACGTCGATGGCCAGGCCGTTGTGCGACACGCTGAGCCACAGGCCGTGGCGCTCGATCTGGGCGGTGAACGGCCGGCCGTTGCAGGTGCCGCTGGCCCGGATGCCGCCGAAGCTCCAGTCGCCGTCCAGGTCGTACACCCGCTCGCCCACCGTGACCTTGATGCCGGTGTCGCTCAGGCGCGTCTGCAGCTTCTTGTGCACATGCGCACCGGCTTCGCCGCGCACCACGGCCACGTAGTCCTTGCCGATGCGCACGCCATGCCCTGGCAACTGCCCGCTGATGCCCGCGGCGCGGCCCAGATAACGCCGGTTCACGGCGGCCGCCAGCGCCACCAGGAAGTCGGGGTCGTCGTGCGGCACGTCCTCGGCGCGGAAGCCCTTGGGGTAGTTCTCGGCGATGAAGCCGGTGTTGAAGTCGCCCGAGACAAACTTCGGGTGCGCCAGCAGCGCCGCCTGGAACGGGATGTTGCTCGACACCCCGCGGATGACGAAACCGTTCAGCGCCTCGCGCATGCGGGCGATGGCGTCGTTGCGATCGACGCCGTGCACGATCAGCTTGGCGATCATCGAGTCGTAGTACATCGGGATCTCGCCGCCCTCGTACACGCCGGTGTCCACCCGCACGCCGCCGCCCTCGGGCACCGGCTGCGCCGATTCCATGGTCTGCGCCGGCGGCAGGTAGCGCACCAGCCGGCCTGTGGACGGCAGGAAGCCGCGGAACGGATCCTCGGCGTTGATGCGGCATTCCATCGCCCAGCCGGTGCGCTTGACATCGGCCTGCGTGAAACCCAGCGGCTCGCCCGCGGCCACGCGGATCATCTGCTCGACCAGGTCGAGCCCGGTGATGCACTCGGTCACCGGGTGCTCCACCTGCAGCCGCGTGTTCATCTCGAGGAAGTAGAAGCTCTGGTCCTTGCCGACCACGAACTCCACCGTGCCCGCGCTCTGGTACCGCACCGCCTTGGCCAGGGCCACGGCCTGCTCGCCCATGGCCTTGCGGGTGGCATCGCTGATGAAGGGCGACGGCGCCTCCTCGATCACCTTCTGGTGGCGGCGCTGGATCGAGCACTCGCGTTCGTTGAGGTAGACGCAATTGCCCTGCGCATCGCCCAGCACCTGGATCTCGATGTGGCGCGGGCTCTCGACGAACTTCTCGATGAAGACCCGGTCGTCGCCGAAGCTGTTGCGCGCCTCGTTGCGGCAGGCCGAGAAGCCCTCGAAGGCCTCCTTGTCGTTGAAGGCCACGCGCAGGCCCTTGCCGCCACCGCCGGCGCTGGCCTTGATCATCACCGGGTAGCCGATGCCCTGGGCGATCTCCACCGCCCGCTCGGGCGTCTCGATGGCCTCGTTCCAGCCCGGGATGGTGTTGACCTTGGCCTCGAGCGCCAGCTTCTTCGACGCGATCTTGTCGCCCATCGCGGCGATGCTGTAGTGCTTGGGACCGATGAAGGTGATGCCCTCTTCTTCGAGCCGGCGGGCGAAGCCCTCGTTCTCGGATAGGAAGCCGTAGCCCGGGTGCACGGCCTGCGCGCCGGTGCTCTTGCACGCGGCGATGATCTTGTCGGCCACCAGGTACGACTCGCGGCTGGGCGCCGCGCCGATGAACACCGCCTCGTCGGCCAGTTCGACATGGCGCGCGTCGCGGTCGGCCTCGGAGTACACCGCCACCGTGGCGATGCCCATCTTCTTGGCCGTCTTGATGACCCGGCAAGCGATCTCGCCGCGGTTGGCAATCAGAATCTTCGTGAACATGGTTGGGTTCTCCTGGCGCGCGCTCACAAAGGGATGTTGCCGTGCTTGCGCCACGGGTTCTCGAGCTTCTTGTCCTTCAGCATCGCCAGCGAGCGGCAGATGCGCTTGCGGGTTTCGTGCGGCTGGATCACGTCGTCGATGAAGCCGCGCGCGCCGGCGACAAACGGGTTGGCGAAGCGGGCCTTGTACTCGGCCTCCTTCGCGGCCAGCTTGGCCGGGTCGCCCTTGTCCTCGCGGAAGATGATCTCCACCGCGCCCTTGGCGCCCATCACCGCGATCTCGGCATTGGGCCAGGCGAAGTTGACGTCGCCGCGCAGGTGCTTGGAGCTCATCACGTCGTAGGCGCCGCCGTAGGCCTTGCGGGTGATCACGGTGACCTTGGGCACGGTGCACTCGGCATACGCGTACAGCAGCTTGGCGCCGTGCTTGATGATGCCGCCGTATTCCTGGCTGGTGCCGGGCATGAAGCCGGGCACGTCGACGAAGGTGACGACCGGGATGTTGAAGGCATCGCAGAAGCGCACGAAGCGCGCGGCCTTGATGCTGCTCTTGATGTCCAGGCAGCCGGCCAGCACCTGCGGGTTGTTGGCGACGATGCCCACGGTCTGCCCGTCCATGCGCGCCATGCCCACGACGATGTTCTTGGCGTAGTCGCGCTGGATCTCGAAGAAGTCGCCGTCGTCCACCACCTTGTAGATCAGTTCCTTGATCTCGTAGGGCTTGTTCGGGTTGTCGGGCACCAGCGTGTCGAGCGAATGGTCCAGGCGCCCGGCGGGGTCGCCACTGGGCCGCACCGGCGGCTTCTCGCGGTTGTTCAGCGGCAGGTAGTTGTAGAAGCGCCGCAGCATCAGGATGGCCTCGACGTCGTTCTCGAAGGCCATGTCGGCTACGCCACTCTTGGTGTTGTGCGTGGTGGCGCCGCCCAGTTCCTCGGCGGTGACCTCCTCGTGCGTCACGGTCTTCACCACCTCGGGGCCGGTGACGAACATGTAGGAGCTGTCCTTCACCATGAAGATGAAGTCGGTCATGGCCGGCGAATACACCGCGCCGCCGGCGCAGGGGCCCATGATCAGGCTGATCTGCGGGATCACGCCCGAGGCCATCACGTTGCGCTGGAACACGTCGGCATAACCGCCCAGCGACGCGACGCCTTCCTGGATGCGCGCACCGCCAGAATCGTTCAGGCCGATCACCGGTGCGCCGACCTTCATCGCCTGGTCCATGATCTTGCAGATCTTCTCGGCATGGGCCTCGCTGAGCGCGCCGCCGAAGACGGTGAAGTCCTGACTGAAGACGAAGACCAGCCGGCCGTTGATCATGCCGTAGCCGGTGACCACGCCGTCGCCGGGGATCTTGTTGTCGGCCATGCCGAAGTCGGCACAGCGGTGCTCGACGAACATGTCCCACTCCTCGAACGTGCCCTCGTCGAGCAGCAGTTCGAGCCGCTCGCGCGCGGTGAGCTTGCCCTTGGCGTGCTGCCCGTCGATGCGTTTTTGCCCGCCGCCCAGTCGGGCCTTGGCGCGCATCGCTTCCAGCTTCTGCTGAATGTCATGCATGTGTGGTTCTCCTCGGTCGAAACTCAATGGAACAGGTCGAGCAGCCGCCGCGCGGCCACGGAAGCCGCGACGCGGCCGGCGCGCACGTCGTCGGTGAGTGCGGGCAAGGCGCCCCGCACATCGGGATGGGACTTGAAACGCTGTTGCAGGCCGGCGTCGATGCGTTCCCACATCCAGGCCTGGTCCTGCGCATGGCGGCGGGCGGCAAGCCGGCCATTGGCGGTCTGCAGTGTGCGGAAGCGGCTGACGGCGGCCCAGAACTCGGGCAGGCCCGTGCCCTTCAGCGCGCTCAACTGCATCACCTGCGGCTGCCACACGCTGGTGTCGTGGTGAAGGTGGTCCGGATTGCCGTGCATACCGATCAGCCGCAGCGACGAGGTGATCTGCGCCCGCGCCCGCGTGGCCGCCGCCTCGTCGAGGTCGGCCTTGTTGATGACCACCAGGTCGGCCAGTTCCATCACGCCCTTCTTGATGGCCTGCAGGTCGTCGCCGGCATTGGGCAACTGCAGCAGCACGAACATGTCGGTCATGCCGGCCACAGCGGTTTCGCTCTGGCCCACGCCCACGGTCTCGACGATCACCACGTCGTGGCCGGCGGCCTCGCACACCAGCATGGCCTCGCGCGTCTTCTCTGCCACGCCGCCCAGCGTGCCGCTGCTGGGGCTGGGGCGGATGTAGGCGCGCTCGTGCACCGACAGGTGCTCCATGCGCGTCTTGTCGCCCAGGATCGAACCGCCCGAGACGCTGGACGAGGGGTCCACCGCCAGCACCGCCACGCGGTGGCCCAGGCCGATGAGATGCAGCCCCAGGCCTTCGATGAAGGTGCTCTTGCCCACGCCCGGCACGCCGCTGATGCCCAGGCGGAACGAGCGACCGCTGTGCGGCAGCAGCGCATCGAGCAGCGCATCGGCACGTGCGCGGTGGTCGGCGCGGGTGGATTCGAGCAGCGTGATCGCCTTGGCCACGGCACGGCGCTGCCGCACGCCGTCGGGCGCGAGCACACCATCGAGCAGGGCCTGGTCGGCCAGCATCACGGGTTCCGGTCGCCTTGGGGTGATCAGGCGGCGGACTGGGCCTTGCGGATCTGCTCGAGCACGTCCTTCGCGCTCACCGGGATCGGCGTGCCGGGGCCGTAGATGCCCTTCACGCCATCGGCGTAGAGCTGATCGTAGTCCTGCGCCGGGATCACGCCGCCGACGAACACGATGATGTCGTCGGCGCCCTGCTTCTTCAGCTCGGCGATGATGGCCGGCACCAGCGTCTTGTGGCCGGCCGCCAGCGTGGACACGCCCACCGCGTGCACGTCGTTCTCGATGGCCTGGCGCGCGCACTCCTCGGGCGTCTGGAACAGCGGGCCCATGTCGACGTCGTAGCCCAGGTCGGCAAAGGCCGTGGCCACCACCTTGGCACCGCGGTCGTGGCCGTCCTGGCCCAGCTTGGCAATCATCACGCGCGGGCGGCGGCCGGCGCTCTCTGCAAAGGCCGCGATCTCGGCCTTCAGCTTGTCCCAACCCTCGGCACTGTCGTAGGCGGCTGCGTACACACCGGTCACCTTCTGGATGTCGGCGCGGTGGCGCCCGTAAACGGCTTCGAGCGCATCGCTCACCTCGCCCACCGTGGCGCGCAGGCGGATGGCGGCGATGGCCAGCGCCAGCAGGTTGCCCTGGCCGGACTTGGCGGCGGCGGTGAGCGCGTCGAGCGCGGCCGTGACCTTGGCGCCGTCGCGCGCGGCCTTGATGGCCTTCAGCCGGGCGATCTGCGAATCACGCACCGCCACGTTGTCGACCTCGCGGATCTCGACCGCGTCCTGCGTCTTCAGCTTGTACTTGTTGACGCCGACGATCACGTCCTTGCCGCTGTCGATGCGGGCCTGCTTCTCGGCCGCGCTGGCCTCGATCTTGAGCTTGGCCCAGCCGCTGTCGACGGCCTTGGTCATGCCGCCCATGGCCTCGACCTCTTCGATGATCGCCCAGGCCGCGTCGGCCATCTGCTGGGTGAGCGACTCCATCATGTAGCTGCCGGCCCAGGGGTCGACCACGTTGGTGATGTGCGTCTCCTCCTGGATGATGAGCTGCGTGTTGCGCGCGATGCGGGCCGAGAACTCGGTGGGCAGCGCGATGGCCTCGTCGAAGCTGTTGGTGTGCAGGCTTTGCGTGCCGCCGAACACCGCGGCCATGGCCTCGATGGTGGTGCGCACGACGTTGTTATACGGGTCTTGCTCGGTGAGGCTCCAGCCGCTGGTCTGGCAGTGCGTGCGCAGCATCAGGCTCTTCGGGCTCTTGGCGTTGAAGCCCTTCATGATGCGCGTCCACAGCAGGCGGCCGGCGCGCATCTTGGCGATCTCGAGGTAGAAGTTCATCCCGATCGCCCAGAAGAAGCTCAGGCGCCCGGCGAAGTCGTCCACGTCCAGGCCCTTGGCCAGCGCGGTCTTCACGTACTCCTTGCCGTCGGCCAGCGTGAAGGCCAGTTCCAGCGCCTGGTTGGCGCCGGCTTCCTGCATGTGGTAGCCCGAGATGCTGATCGAGTTGAACTTCGGCATCTTCTGCGCCGTGTACTCGATGATGTCGCCGATGATGCGCATGCTCGGCTCGGGCGGGTAGATGTAGGTGTTGCGGACCATGAACTCCTTGAGGATGTCGTTCTGGATGGTCCCGCTCAACTTCTCTTGCGACACGCCCTGCTCTTCGGCCGCCACCACGTAGCCGGCCAGCACCGGCAGCACGGCGCCGTTCATCGTCATGCTCACGCTCACCTTGTCGAGCGGGATCTGGTCGAACAGGATCTTCATGTCCTCGACCGAATCGATGGCCACGCCGGCCTTGCCCACGTCGCCCGTCACTCGCGGGTGGTCGCTGTCGTAGCCGCGATGGGTGGCCAGGTCGAAGGCCACGCTCACGCCCTGACCGCCGGCGGCCAGCGCCTTGCGGTAGAACGCGTTGCTCTCTTCCGCGGTGGAAAAGCCCGCGTACTGGCGGATCGTCCAAGGCCGCACCGCGTACATCGTGGCCTGCGGGCCGCGGATGAAGGGCTCGAAGCCCGGCAGCGTGTCGGCATGCGGCAGCGCGGCGGTGTCGGCCGCGGTGTACAGCGGCTTGACGGTGAGGCCCTCGGGCGTCACCCAGTTCAGCGCCTGCACGTCGCCCCCCGGCGCCGACTTGGCGGCGGCCTTGGCCCACTGGTCCAGCGTGGCGGGGTTGAATTCTGGGGTGGCGCTCATGGTGGTTCTCCTCGGCCCTGGGTGCGTGGTCGGGTGGGTCGGCCCGGTGTCTTGGTTGCGGCGTGTTCGGTGGTGCGCGCGGCGCCGTGTGGCTTCGGCCCGTGGCATCCGGTACTTGCCGAACCGCGACGATTATGCATAATTATGAATTCAAAACCAACACAGCGCTGACAAACGCTCCTGCCCGTGTCCACCGCGATCGTCGACGATTCTGCCCCCCGCAGCCTGTCGCCACGTGCCCTTTATCAGGACGTGGCCGAGCGCCTGCGCCAGCAGATCTTCACCCGGCAGCTCGAGCCCGGCAGCTGGATCGACGAGATGAAGCTCGCCAGCGAATACGGCATCAGCCGCACGCCGCTGCGCGAGGCGCTGAAGGTGCTGGCGGTCGAAGGCCTGGTCACCATGAAGGTGCGCCGCGGCGCCTACGTCACCGAGGTGTCGCGCGAGGACGTGGCCCAGGTCTACCACCTGCTGGGACTGCTGGAAAGCGATGCCGCGGCGCTGGTGGCCCGCAACGCCACCGACGCCCAGCGCCAGCAGTTGCGCGAGCTGCACGACCGGCTGGAAAAGCAGGTGCGCCAGCGCGACGCCTTCTTCGCCACGAACGAGCAGTTCCACCTGCTGCTGCTCGAGATCGCCGGCAACCGCTGGACGCAGCAGATCGTCACCGACCTGCGCAAGGTGATGAAGCTCAACCGCCACCATTCGCTGTTCAAGCAGGGGCGGCTCACCGAATCGCTGGCCGAGCACCGCGCGCTGATGCAGGCCATCGAGGCGCGCGACCCCGAAGACGCCCAGCGCATGATGCGCGCCCACTTCGACAGCGGTCTGGAGGCTGCTGCCGCCTGAGAGACTGAGAGTCGCCCGATCATGCCCGCTCATCACGCCAGAAGTCGCCCGCTCGTCGTTGCGAATGCTCGCCATGGCCCGAGCCATGCCTGTGCTTCGCGCCTAGATCGGACACCTTCTGACGCGCCGCTCAGGCACGCTCGAACAACTCTCAGCCTCTGACTTTGTCTCCCGGGCGACGATCTTCGTCGTCCCCACCCCACCGACCGCGGCAAACCATCAGCTTGCGGTCAGCCAAGCCCGATAACCTTCCGCGCGCTGCGCCAGTGGCGCCAAACGACCTTTCCATCAGGAGCCCCGATGAAGATCCACGAATACCAAGGCAAAGAGATCCTGCGCCAGTTTGGCGTGCCTGTGCCGCGGGGCTTCCCTGCGTTCACGGTGCAAGAGGCGGTGGAAGCCGCGCAGAAGCTGGGCGGCAAGGTCTGGGTGGTCAAGGCCCAGATCCACGCCGGCGGCCGCGGCAAGGGCGGCGGCGTCAAGCTCGCCCGCTCCATCGACGAGGTCAAGGCCCTGGCCGGTGAGATCCTGGGCATGCAGCTCAAGACCCACCAGACCGGCCCCGAAGGCCAGAAGGTGCGCCGCCTGCTCATCGAAGAAGGCGCCGACATCAAGAAAGAGTACTACGTCGCCGCCCTCACCGACCGTGCCACGCAGAAGGTCGCGATGATGGCCTCGTCCGAAGGCGGCATGGACATCGAAGAGGTGGCCCATTCCACCCCCGAGAAGATCATCAAGGTCTTCGTCGAGCCCGCCGTCGGCCTGACCGACGCGCAGGCCCTGCAACTGGCCCAGGGCATCGGCGTGCCCGAGGCCAGCCAGGCCCAGGCCGTGGACGTGCTGAAGAAGCTCTACAAGACCTACATGGACACCGACGCGAGCCTGGCCGAGATCAACCCGCTGATCCTCGAAGGCGGCGGCGGCGTGAAGGCCCTGGACGCCAAGTTCAACTTCGACGCCAACGCGCTGTTCCGCCACCCCGAGATCGTGGCCTACCGCGATCTGGACGAAGAAGACCCGGCCGAAGTGGAGGCCAGCAAGTTCGACCTGGCCTACATCAGCCTGGACGGCAACATCGGCTGCCTGGTCAACGGCGCGGGCCTGGCCATGGCCACGATGGACACCATCAAGCTGTTCGGCGGCGAGCCGGCCAACTTCCTGGACGTGGGCGGTGGCGCCACCGCCGAGAAGGTGACCGAGGCCTTCAAGATCATGCTCGCGAACAAGAGCGTCAAGGGCATCCTGGTCAACATCTTCGGCGGCATCATGAAGTGCGACACCATCGCCGAAGGCGTGATCACCGCCTGCAAGGCGGTGAACCTGAGCGTGCCGCTGGTGGTGCGCATGAAGGGCACCAACGAAGACATCGGCAAGAAGATGCTGGCCGACTCGGGCCTGCCCATCATCGCGGCCGACACCATGGCCGAGGCGGCCACCAAGATCGTCGCTGCAGTCGCCTGAAGCGCGGGAGAACACACATGAGCATCCTGATCAACAAAGACACCCGCGTCATCACCCAGGGCATCACGGGCAAGACGGGGCAGTTCCACACGCTGGGCTGCCAGGCCTATGCCAACGGCAAGAACTGCTTCGTGGCCGGCGTCAACCCGAAGAAGGCGGGCGAGAAGTTCGCCGACATCCCGATCTACGCCAGCGTGAAGGAAGCCGCGCAGCAACAAGGCGCCACCGTCAGCGTGATCTACGTGCCGCCCGCGGGCGCGGCCGCGGCCATCTGGGAAGCGGTGGAAGCCGACCTGGACCTGGCGATCTGCATCACCGAAGGCATCCCCGTGCGGGACATGCTGGAAGTGCGCAACAAGATGAAGGCCAAGGAAGCCGCCGGCGGCAAGAAGACGCTGCTGCTGGGGCCGAACTGCCCGGGCCTGATCACGCCGGAAGAGATCAAGATCGGCATCATGCCGGGGCACATCCACCGCAAGGGGCGCATCGGGGTGGTCAGCCGCTCGGGCACGCTGACCTATGAAGCAGTGGCGCAGCTCACCGAGATCGGTCTGGGCCAGTCCAGCGCCGTGGGCATCGGCGGCGACCCGATCAACGGCCTGAAGCACATCGACGTGATGCGCCTGTTCAACGACGACCCGGACACCGACGCGGTGATCATGATCGGCGAGATCGGCGGGCCGGACGAGGCCGAAGCGGCTCGTTGGTGCCAGGCCAACATGAAGAAGCCGATCGTCGGCTTCATCGCCGGCGTCACCGCCCCCGCGGGCAAGCGCATGGGCCACGCCGGTGCGCTGATCTCCGGCGGCGCCGACACCGCCGACGCCAAGCTCGCCATCATGGAAGAGTGCGGCTTCACCATCACCCGCAACCCCAGCGAGATGGCGAAGTTGTTGAAGGCCTTGCTGTAAAGCCCACGCCTTTGGGCCGCGCGGTCCTCCGACCTTGCGCGGCCCACGGCGGCGTGGCTGAGGCATCCCGGCCGCCGTGATGGCGTCCCGTCGGGGCGCAGCAAGCCTCCGACGCTCGACGCCCGAGCGACCACTCTGGCGCCGCTCGCCCCGGGCTCCCCTGCGCCGTTTGGCACTGCGCCCTGCACCAATCGCCGGTCGCCGAGGGGGCGGCCCTGCGCTGCACCTCGGCAGCACTGCGCCCGCTCACCAGCACGGCGGGGCCTCTTCACAGAGCGCCCGACGGACCTGGACCGCGGTTCGATGCTGCCCAGCGCCGCACGGTGCCGGTCCGTAGTTCCACGCACCGCCGCGGCGCTTCGGGACCCTACACTGGTTTTCTTCCCCGCCAGTCCCCCCAACAAGAAACCAAGGAACGCACGCGATGGAAATGTTCATGACCACCGAGTTCTGGATCGCTGTCGGCCAGATCATCATGATCGACATCCTGCTCGGCGGAGACAACGCCGTCGTGATCGCCCTGGCCTGCCGCAAGCTGCCGCCCAAGCAGCGCACTCAAGGCATCCTCTGGGGCACCGCGGGCGCGATCGTGCTGCGCATCGTGCTGATCTTCTTTGCGCTGCAACTGCTGGCCATCCCGTTCCTCAAGGTGGTCGGTGCAATCCTCCTGCTCTGGATCGGCGTCAAGCTGCTCATGCCCGAGCATGAGGAAGGCCACGCCAACATCGAAGGCAGCGACCGGCTCTGGGGAGCGGTGAAGACCGTGATCGTGGCCGACTTCGTGATGAGCGTGGACAACGTCATCGCCATCGCCGGTGCGGCCGAAGCCACCGGCGGCGACCACAGCATGGCGCTGGTCATCTTCGGGGTGCTGATCAGCATCCCGATCATCGTCTGGGGCAGCCAGATGGTGATCAAGCTCATGGATCGTTTCCCGCTGATCATCACACTCGGCGGCATGCTGCTCGGCTGGATCGCCGGTACGATGATCGTCACCGACCCCGCGCTGATCAACCCAGAGGTCATGCCCCAGATGCCCAAGATCGCCGCCACGGACGCCATTCGATACGGCGCCGGCGTGGCCGGTGCCTTGCTGGTGCTGCTGGTCGGCAAGTGGCTGGTCAGCCGCCGCGGCGCCGCCGCCAAGCCGGCGCCCTCGGCCATCACGGCCGCGGCGCAGCCCAGCGGCTTGATGCGCAGCGTGCTGGTGGCCGTCGACGGCTCCGAGGCCTCGCAGAAGGCCGTGCAGCATGTGCTGGCGCTGCGCCAGGAACTGCGCGATCCGTCCGCGCTGGTGCTGCACCTGCTCAACGTGCAGTTGCCGGTCTCGGGCGATGTGTCGGCGTTCATCGCCAGCAAGTCGATCCAGGAGTACCACCAGGAGCGCGCCGACGAAGCCCTGGCCCCGGCCAAGGCCCTGGTCGAATCCAGCGGCATCGCGCACCAGGTGCACCAGCGCGTCGGCTCGCCCGGCCAGACCATCGCCGAAGTGGCCCAGGCGCAGGGCTGCGACCTCATCGTGATGGGCACGCGAGGCCTGGGCTCGTCCACGGCGGCGCTGCTCGGATCGGTGGCGCAAATCGCGATCGAGCACGCGGGCGTTCCCGTCACGCTGGTCAAGTGAACGGCCATCGTCGGCATGGCAGGCCGGCACTCGCGCCGGTTGCGCCGGCGCGGTCAGCATTCGCGCGGGCTGCGCTGGCGCGGCCGGTGCCAAGCCGCCGATGCGCCCCACCCGGCACCCACCCGGGCCCCGAGCCGGCCGACCCGTGATGCCCGGGGGCACGTGGCGGCGCCTGGTGGAATCGTGCCGGCAGTGGCGAGCCGCCGGCCGGCGCGGGGCCGCCGCAAAGCCCCCCGACCACCCCGCCGCAGCGGCGCCGCCGCCCACGGCAGACCCCTCCTTCACCGACCGCTACCAGCTCGAGCACGCACTCGGCGAGGGCGCCGTCGGCGAGGTTGTCCTCGCGGTCGACAAGCGCACCGGCGCCCACGTCGCGATCAAGTTCATGGCGCGGGCCATGCGGGAGCATGCGCTGGCCGGGCCCACGGCCTCACGCGAGTGGCAGGCGGCACGTCGGCTCGACCATCCGGGCATCGCCGCCGTGCTCGATGCCGGCGAGCATGGCGACCAGCAGTGGCTGGTCATGGCCCTGGCGCCCGGCATGCCACTGGACCGCTACACCCAGCCCGCCAGATTGCTGCCCGAGCCCCTGGCCCTGCGCGTTGGCGCGCGGGTGGCCGACGCACTCGCCCATGCGCATGCGCATGGCGTGGTGCATCGCGACCTCAAGCCGTCGAATGTCCTGTTCGATCTTCCCACCGGCCGGGTCACCCTGCTCGATTTCGGCGTCGCCCGCATCGACGACGGCAGCACCACGCGCACCGGCATGACGCTCGGCACGCCTTCGTACATGGCCCCCGAGCAACTGGCCGGCCAGCCGGCGACCGCAGCCGTCGACACCTATGCGCTGGGCGTGCTGTTGTTCGAGTTGCTCACCGGTCGGCGGCCGCACCTGGCAGCCACCCTCGGCGAGCTGCTGCGGGCCATCGCCAGCAGCCCCGGCGCCCGGCTGCAGGACCTGCGGCCCGACCTGCCCGCCGCCGTGACCGAAGCCGTCACCCAGGCCTTGTCGCGCGAGGCGACCGACCGCCCTGCCGACCTGGTGGCCTATGCGGCCCGGCTGGATGCGCTGGCGGATGCCCTGCCTGGCGCCCTGCAGAGCACCCGCCCGGCGCCCTGACCGACGCACTGACCGTCACTCGGCCCGCGCCCGAGGCGGCGCCACGCACGACACCGCCGACCACCTGACCGCCACGGCGGCCCCGCGGCCCGACCGCCATTGAAGCACTCGGTGCAGTGCCAGTGCGGCATCGGATGTGCAGTCCCCCACGGCTTCGGGTCCACCCGGGCCGATCGGCCGCGGCAGGCAAGGCACAATCGTTCGAAACCCCGAAACCGGCCTTGCCCACCGAATGAGTCTCGAGTTCTTTCACGCCGTCGACACCGGCCGCGCGCGCTCGAACAACGAGGACTCCGTCGCGGTCGACGAAGCCAATGCCCTGGCCGTGCTGGCCGATGGCATGGGTGGCTACAACGCGGGTGAAGTCGCCAGCAACATGGCCACCTCGTTCATCAAGACCGAATTCGGCCGCTGGCTGCAGGAGGCCGGTGGCCGCGCCAGCGACGCCGAGATCCGCCGCGCGATGGACATCTGCGTCGACAACGCCAACCGCGCCATCTTCAACGCCGCCAATGCCAACCCGCAGTACGCCGGCATGGGCACCACGCTGGTGGTGGCGGTATTCCGCGAGGGCCAGCTGCGCCTGGGCCACGTCGGCGATTCGCGCGCCTACCGCCTGCGCGAAGGGCAGTTCGTTCAGATCACGCGCGACCATTCGCTGCTGCAGGAACAGATCGATGCCGGGCTCATCACGCCCGAGCAGGCGGTGTTCTCGGCCAATAAGAACCTGGTCACCCGCGCCGTGGGCGTGGAAGACACCGTGCTGCTCGAAACGCACCTGCACGAGGTGCTGCCCGGCGACATCTACCTGATGTGCTCGGACGGCCTGTCCGACATGCTCGAGGATTCGACCATCGCCCGGCTGTTGCAGGCGCACGACGCGTTACCGTCTGTCGGACAGGGCCTGATCGCCGCCGCCAACGAGGCAGGCGGAAAGGATAATATCGCGCTGGTTCTCGTGCGGGTGGCGAGCAGTTCGGCCGCAACGTCCAAACCCTGGTGGCGATTCGGGCGCTGAACGGCAGACGACCCAGCACGCGTCAAACGGGTGCGAGGGACGGACCCGATACTCGAAAAAAGGTCAAGCATGGGCAAGCTGGTGGTGTCGCTCGATGGTGTGGTCATCAAGGAAGTCCAGATCACCAAGGACAAGACCACGCTCGGTCGCAGGCCCTACAACGACATCGTGATCGACAACCTCGCCGTCAGCGGCGAGCATGCGGTGCTGCAGATGGTCGGGCAGGACGTGTTCATCGACGACCTGAACAGCACCAACGGCACCTACATCAACGGCAAGGCCGTCAAGAAGCAGTTGCTGGCCCACAACGACACGGTCGAGATCGGCAAGTACAAGATCAAGTACCTGGTCGACGAGGGCAACGACTACGAGAAGACCATGATCATGGCGCCGGGGCAGATGAACCTCGGCCAACCCCGCCCGGCCCCGATGGGGGGCATGCACACGCCGCCGCCGTTCGGCAGCGCGTCCTTGGGCCTGCAGGCCTCGATCAAGGTGCTCAGCGGCGCCGCCGCGGGCCGCGAGGTCACGCTCACGAAGGTCGTTACCACCATCGGCAAGCCCGGGGTGCAGGTGGCCTCGATCACCAAGCGGCCCAGCGGCTACGTGATCGCCCATGTCGAAGGTGCCGCGCGGCCCAGCCTGAACGGCGTCACCCTGGTGGCCGACACCGCGCCGCTCAAGAGCGGCGACATGATCGAGCTGGCCGGCACCCAGATGCAGTTCGTCCAGGGCTGAACCGGCCCCGCGGTGGCGCCCCCCGCCGGCGCCACCACCGCACGTGATGGAAGTCACGCGGCCCCATGCGGCGGCGCTGCCACCGCACCGATGTCCCTGCAAGCGTCGAAAAACCCGCTTGCCGCGGCCGGCCCCCGAACGCACCATGGCGCTTTGACACCTGCCGTCCACGCCAGCGGTCGACGGCGCACCCCTTCTCTCCCATGCACATCCGGGTCCTGGGCTGTTCCGGCTCCATCGCCGAGGGCTGCCGCACCACGGCATTCCTGCTCGACGACGACATCCTGATCGATGCCGGCACTGGCGTGGGCGACCTGCCGCTGGCCCAGCTGGAACGCGTCGACGATGTGCTGCTGAGCCATTCGCACCTCGACCACGTGCTCGGCGTGCCCCTGCTGGCCGACAGCGTGATGCGCCGGCGCGCGGGCCGCCCGCCGATCCGCGTGCACGGCCTGCCGGCCACGCTGGACGCGCTGCGGGCGCACATCTTCAACGGCGCGATCTGGCCCGACTTCACCCGCCTGCCCTCGGCCGAGCGGCCGGTGCTGGCGCTGCAGCCCTTCGAGATCGGCCAGACGCTCGACTTCAGCCGCGGCCGGCGCATCGAGGTGCTGCCCGCGCTGCACACCGTGCCGGCCGTCGGCTTCGCCGTGCTGTCGGACACCGGCGCCTGGGTCTTCACCGGCGACACCGCGCCCAACCCGGGGCTGTGGCAGCGCCTGGCCGACATGAAGGTGGCCCACCTCGTCATCGAGACCGCCTTCCGCGACGACGAGCACATCGTCGCCAACGTCAGCCGCCACCTGCACCCGGCCGCCCTGGGGCGTGAGCTGGCCCACCTCACCCAGCCGGCCCAGGTGCACATCACGCACATCAAGCCGGGCGAGATCGACGCGGTGATGTCCGAGATCAACGCGCTGGGCCACCGGCACCGCGTCGCCGCACTGGTGGCGGGGCAGGTGATCGAGTTCGGCTGAGCGGCGACCCGCTCGTCGCGGCACCCGCCCGGCTCCTCCGCGGCACCACAACGGCCTGGCAGCACCCGTGCAACGGGCGCAGCGCCGCCGCCCATCCCGGCGATCCTCCGCCGTGACCCTGGGGGCCAAGCCCGACCTGCGCCCCGCCCGTCGGGTGCCCGAACGGCGAGGGCGGGCGCAGGCTCGGCTCCGCACAGACGCGGCCCCACACGGAGTCGAAAAACCCTGAATGCAGCGACGGTCTGGGCCCCGGTTGACGAAATTCGTCACCGTGCTGCATTGCAGCATGACCCTTTTGGACAGCCGCATCGGCCCGGGTGTGTGGAAAGTCCCGGTTTTCACCCCCCTACCCTCGAATCAGGGGTTGGCACGAAGGCTGCAACTTCTGTGTGTCCCCCACCCCCTCACC